>JBQGCF010000407.1:0-11028 GCA_052038315.1 Iamia sp. | reverse complement strand
GTCCGCTACCTCAACAGCTAGGTCGACACCATACAGCGCATCGACATCCTGCGGGACCTGCTGCTGGGCGAGTTAGACGTGCTGGTCGGCATCTACCTGCTGCGGGAGGGACTCGACCTCCCCGAGGTGTCGCTGGTGGCGATCCTCGACGCCGACAAGGAGGGCTTCCTCCGCAGCGAGACGTCGCTGATCCAGACGATCGGCCGAGCGGCCCGCAACGTCGAGGGCCAGGTCATCATGTACGCCGACCAGGTCACGCCCTCGATGCAGGCGGCCATCAGCGAGACCAACCGGCGCCGGGGCCTCCAGCAGGCCTACAACGTCGAGCACGGGATCAACCCGCAGACGGTGCGCAAGGCGGTCACCGACATCCTGGCCCTGATCCGCCCGGCCGAGGAGAAGGCCCCCGTGCCGGGCAAGGGCAACCGGCGCGACCGGGCCGCCGACAAGGCCCGGCGCGAGGAGCTGGCCGGGCTCCCCGGCGAGGACCTGGCCCGGCTCATCCACACGCTGGAGGAGGAGATGCACGAGGCCTCGGCCGACCTCCGCTTCGAGTACGCCGCCCGCCTGCGCGACGAGATCAAGGAGCTCAAGCGCGAGCTCCGCCAAGCCGAAGGCGCTGCCCTGTAGTCGTCGGCGCCGTTCCGATGTCCGTCACGCGCCGCCGGCGATCGCTCCCACTGTGGGCTGGGATGGCTGGACCCGATCGATCCGAGGTACGTCGACGAGATCGCCGGGTTGGAGTCGGAGTGATGGCCCTTCACGTCTCAGTGGTCGACGGTCGGCCTTGCTCAGCCGGGTTCGGCAGCGTCGGCTGCCGGCTGCGTCTGCGGCCGCCCGTAGAGCAGCGTTTCGATCACCTCGGGCTGCAGCGGCTGACGGCGTGCATATCGGCGCATCTCGGAGACCAGATCGCTGACTGCGGCGCGGACCCCCGGGTCGTCGCCGTCGAAGCCCCCGGAATCGGCCACTTGGAGTGCGGTCGCCATGGCCTCGTTGCAGTTGACGAGGAAGATCGCCTTGGCGGCAGCGAACTCCCGCATGGCCTCGGCTTGGAGCGCAGCGTCGCTGCGGGTGCTGGCGATCGCCGACTTGGCGACGGCTGCAACGATCTCCGAGAAGGCTGAGGCGAGATGCTCGCCGACTCGTCGTCGGTGGTCGATGAACCATCCGAACAAGCCCGCTGCGATCACCCCGGCCAGACCAGCGACGACTGCCACACCTTCCATGGGGTCAGAACGTATGCCGCGTGGTCGGAAGGTGATCGGTGGCGGCCCGCAAGACCGCGGCTGGCCATCACATCGAGAGGTGTCCCGCCGAGCCTCATCGGGGGCCGGGACACGACGCCGTGATGACGGGAGCCTCCGCAGAGGAGGGCTCCGCAGCAGGATGACCGGTGTCGTCCCGGACTCGAAGGAGGCCCGCCATGGGTCGCGGGAGGCTGCCCAGGCTTCCTAGGGGCTGTGGTCACGATGACGCTCCCTGGGTTCCCAGGAGCGGACCAGCAGTCCAGCCCACCGCGGGTCCGTCATGGGGGATGGTGCACGGGCCACGCTGGCGGGGATCGCTCAGCCCGGACCGGCCGGCGCCGATCGGACGAGGTGGACACCATGCCCGCAGCCGATGGGGCCGACCTGGTCGAGGACCCGGCGACGGGCGACGGCGCCGGGGTCGAGGCTGGGGCCGAGACGGGGCGCGTCGAGGTCGGGACGCGGGTGACGATGCCGCGGGGGTGGCGGGCGGGGGTGCTGGGAGCGCTGGCGCTGCTGTTCGTGGTGATGGGGCTGGCCCAGGCCCGGGCGGACTCGATGACGGTCGACGAGGGGCCCGACATCGCCGCCGGGCTCAGCGCACTGGAGCACCGCGACGCGCGGATCAACCCCGAGCACGGGTTGCTGGTCCACCTCTCCGAGGGGCTGCTGCCCCTCGCCCTCGCCGATCCGGTGGTGCCCGAGGGCGAGTCGTGGGAGTCGGGCGACTGGTTCGCCTACACCGAGGACCTGGTCACGGCCAACGCCGAGACCGGTCGGCTCGACGACGTCCTGTTCTGGGCCCGGGTGCCGGCCCTGGTCCTGGCCCTCCTGGCCGGGCTGGTGGTCCACGCCCTGGCCGCCCGGTGGGGCGGGCCCGACGCCGGGATGTTCGCCGCCGGGGCCTGGCTGACCACCCCGCTGGTGCTGGGGATGCACCACCTGGCGTCGATCGATCCGGGGTCGACCCTGGCCCTGCTCGTGCTGGTGCTGGCCACCGTGCGGCTGGTCGAGGCGCCGTCGGACCGGCGGGCGGTGGCGGCCGGGGCCGCGCTGGGCGCCCTCCTGCTCTGCCGGCACACCGGGATCGCCCTCGCCGTGGTGCCGGTCGGTGCCGCGGTGGTCGTCTCCGTCGGCACGCGGGACCGGGTGCGCCGGGTCGCGCTGGTCGCGCTCGTCGCCGTGGCCCTGGTGTGGGGCCTGTTCCGGGTCGTCGACCCGAGCGGGCCCGAGGGGCCGGCCCGGGAGCACCAGCAGGGACTGGTCGACGCAGCCGGCGAGGAGTCGGCCGTCGCCCGGCTGGTCGGGGCGACCCCGATGCCGCTGGAGTGGCGGACGGGCTTCGCCTGGTTGACGCTGAGCTCGGAGCCGAAGGTGTCGAGCGCCTTGGGCCAGCGGTGGGAGGGAAGCCGCTGGTGGTACTACCCGGTCGGCCTGGCCCTGGCGTCGCCGCCGCTGACCCTCGTCCTGCTCGGGCTGGGCCCGCTCGCCGCCCGGGGCCTGCGGCGGGGATCCGATCCGGCCCGGCGCCGTGGCCTGGTGGTCGTCGGGGCCTCGGCCGCCCTGGCCCTCGGCCCGCTGCTGGTCCAACCGCTGCAGCTCGGCCCCCGGGTGGCGCTGCCGGTGCTCGCCCTGGGCATCGTGCTCGGCGCGGTCGTCCTCGGCGGCACGAGCCTCGGCGGCACGAGCCTCGGCGGGACGATCGTCGGCCGGCGACGACTGGTCCTCGGGGTGGCGGGGGTGCTGGCGATCGCCCAGGTGGCGCTGCTGGTGGGATCGGCGCCCAGCTCGCTGGGCTGGACGATGCCGGGCCTGCGCCCGGAGCACCGCTGGGCCGGCACCCAGGCCACCGACCTGGGCCAGGACCGCGACCGGCTGGCCGACTGGGCCGCCGAGCGGGTCGCCGCCGACGAGCCGGTGGCCGCCGCCGTGCTGCTGCCCCTCGGCCAGGAGCTCCCCGACGGGGTGCGGTCGCTGGCCGACGTCCCCGCCGACGAGCTCACCGGCTGGGTCGCGGTGAGCGTCTCCCGGCTCGTCACCTTCGGCCCCGAGCTGTCGTGGCTGCGGGCCCACTGCAACGTCGGCACGGTCGGGCGCAGCATCCTGCTGTACCGCTTCGACCGCCCGCCGGATCGGTCCGCCGGACCGGGGCTGCCGGTCGCGGCCTGCTCGGGCGACCGGGTCAGCCGCCGGCGCTAGGCCGCAGGCACAGGCACAGGCACAGGCACAGGCACAGGCACAGGGTCAGGCGACGCCGACCCACATCAGGACCGACAGCAGCGCCAGGGGGGCGGCGACCCGGGCCGCCCGGGAGGCCAGGGCGGGGACGGCCGGCAGGACGGCGGCGCCCAGGACGAGCACGTCGGTGGGGTAGCGCAGGAAGACGACGGCCCGGTCCCAGGTCGTCAGCGACACGAGCAGCAGCAGCGCCAGCCCGATGGCGACCCGCTCCGCCGCCCCGACCCCGGCGACCGGCTCGCCCGACCGCGCCGCATCGTGCAACAGCGCCGCATCGTCCGTGGGCGTCGTGCCGGCCGTCGGCGCACCAGGGGCGGGGCGGGTGCGCCAGGCGGCGAGGGCGACGAGGGTGACGCCGGCGATGATCAGCAGCAGCTGGAGGCCCTGGACCAGGTCGACGGGATCGCCGCTGGTGAAGAAGGTGACCAGCTGGCCGAGGGGCCGGACGAGGGGGACGGTGACGCCGTTGACGGTGGCGCCGGGGTCGCCGAAGGACCGGGGCGCGTCCCACACCGTGGCCAGGTAGCCCCGCCACAGCCCGTAGCCCACGAGCGGCACGAGGCCCACCGCCAGCGGGCCCAGCCGCCGCCCGACGCCGACGGCCGGGGTCGGGGCCGGAGGGGTGCCGAGGAGGGCGTGGCGGAGACGCTCGAGGGGGGCGGGGAGGCGGGGGAGGAGGCCGGCGACGGTGACGGCGAGGACGGCGGCGGGGAGGACGAGGGTCGTCTCCCGGGTCAGGGCGGCGAGGAGCAGCACGGCGGCGGCGGGGGCGAGGCGGCCTCGCCGCAGCAGCACCAGGCCGCCGAGCAGGAAGGCGGCGGCGACGACCTCGGTCAGGTCCCGGGAGAGGGCCACGACCAGCCCGGGGGCGGAGGCGGCCAGCACGCCCCACCACGACGAGCGGCCGGCGTCCCGGGCCAGGGCCGCGGCCAG
Organism: Iamia sp.; assembly: GCA_052038315.1. Taxonomy (GTDB): domain Bacteria; phylum Actinomycetota; class Acidimicrobiia; order Acidimicrobiales; family Iamiaceae; genus Iamia. The sequence goes on along the minus strand of JBQGCF010000407.1, from coordinate 6,607 downwards.
CGCCCCGATGGCCCCGAGGGCGACGACGTTCACGCCGACCAGCGCCCAGGGCACCAGGCTGCGCTGGCCCCCGAGGGAGGCGACCCAGGCCAGGGTCGGGTAGCCGATGCGGGCGACCCGGTCGACGGGCCGGTCGAAGCCGACCCCGTCGACCCGGTCGGCGTCGCTCAGCGGGGCCCGGGCCATGCGGTAGGCGAACTGGCCGTCGTAGCCGGCGTTGTCGTCCTCGACGGTGAGGTTGCCGGCCTGGTCGGGGATGGTGAGCTGGTCGCCGGCCCGCACGAAGAGGGTGACGTCGCCGCCCTGGGCCAGCAGCCGGAGGAGGACGAACAGGGCGGCGGCGATGGCCACGGCGACGCCGACGGCGATCGGGCGGGGCCCTGGGCTCTCGCTGGGTGGCGACGAGACGGGGCTCACGTCACCCACCGTGGCGGACGGGGATGCGGGCGCGGCGGAGGTCCGGGACACCTCCACCCGATCGGTCGTCCCCACCCGACCCTGAGGCCCACCTCACCACTTCGGGTCGTACAGACGTTCGCAGGTTGCGCGCGCCCGGTAGGGTGGGTGCTCGTGTCGGACACCCTCGTCATCCGCGGCGCCCGGGAGCACAACCTGCGGGGCGTCGACCTCGACCTGCCCCGGGACCGGCTGATCGTCTTCACCGGCCTGTCGGGCTCGGGCAAGAGCTCGCTGGCCTTCGACACGATCTACGCCGAGGGCCAGCGCCGCTACGTCGAGTCCCTCAGCTCCTACGCCCGCCAGTTCCTGGGCCAGATGGACAAGCCCGACGTCGACTTCATCGAGGGGCTGTCGCCGGCCATCTCGATCGACCAGAAGTCGGCGTCCCGCAACCCCCGCTCGACGGTCGGGACGATCACCGAGATCCTCAAGTACCTCGGCCTGCTGTTCACCAACATCGGCGTCCCGCACTGCCCGACGCACGGGGCGGCCATCACCCGCCAGACCCCGCAGCAGATCGTCGACCGCATCCTGGAGCTGCCCGAGGGCACCCGCTTCCAGGTGCTCGCCCCGGTGGTCCGCCGCCGCAAGGGCAACTACGAGACGCTGCTGGCCGACCTGGCCCAGCAGGGCTACTCCCGGGCCCGGATCGACGGCGAGGTCCACGAGCTGGGCGAGAAGATCGAGCTGGCCCGCTACGAGAACCACACGATCGAGATCGTGATCGACCGGCTGGTGAAGCGGGAGGGCATCGAGCGCCGGTTGACCGAGTCGCTGGAGACGGCGCTGCGGCTGGCCGAGGGCGTGGCCGAGATCCAGGTCGTCCCCCGCGACGGTGAGGACGAGCCGGAGAGCATGACCTTCAGCCAGCACCTGGCCTGCCCGGTCGACGGGGAGAGCTTCGAGGAGCTGACCACCCGGAGCTTCTCCTTCAACACGCCCTACGGCGCCTGCCCCCGCTGCGACGGCCTCGGCACCCGGTTCGAGGTCGACCCCAGCCTGGTCGTCCCCGACCCCGACATCAGCATCTCCGAGGGCGCCATCCACCCGTGGGCCAGCGGGCACGCCACCTGGTTCCACCGCATCCTCGAAGCGGTGGGCGACGAGAAGGGCATCCCGCTCGACGTCCCGTGGAGCAAGCTCAAGGCGGCCCAGCAGCGCACCCTGCTCGAGGGCAAGGGCGTGGGCCGGGTCGAGGTCCGCTACAAGAACCGCTACGGCCGGGTCCGCACCTACAAGGCCCAGTACGAGGGCGTCATCCCGTGGCTCCAGCGCCGCCACTCCGACACCGAGAGCGACAGCCAGCGGGAGCAGTTCGAGGGCTACATGCGGGAGGTGCCGTGCCCCGAGTGCTCGGGCGCCCGCTTCAACCCCTTCACCGTGGCCGTCACGGTCGGCGGCCGGAACATCGCCGAGCTGTCGATGCTGTCGATCCGCGAGCTGGCCGGGGTGGTCGACACCATCGAGCTGAGCGAGCGCGAGGCGCTGATCTCCGAGGCGGTGCTCAAGGAGGTCAAGGCCCGGCTCGGGTTCCTCCTCGACGTCGGGCTCGACTACCTCTCGCTGGGCCGGGGCACGTCCTCCCTCAGCGGCGGCGAGGCCCAGCGCATCCGGCTGGCCAGCCAGATCGGCTCGGGCCTGGTCGGCGTGCTCTACGTCCTCGACGAGCCGTCGATCGGGCTCCACCAGCGTGACAACCGCCGGCTGATCGAGACGCTGCTGCGGCTGCGGGAGCTGGGCAACACGGTGATCGTCGTCGAGCACGACGAGGACACGATCGCGGTGGCCGACCACGTCGTCGACGTCGGCCCCGGCGCCGGCGAGCACGGCGGCTCGATCGTCCACTCGGGCACCTACAAGCAGCTGCTCAAGAACAAGAAGAGCCTCACCGGCCAGTACCTCTCGGGCGGGAGGACGATCCCGGTGCCCGAGGTGCGGCGCACGCCGATGGAGCAGTGGCTCAAGATCAAGGGCGCCCGCGAGCACAACCTCGACGGCATCGACGTCGACATCCCCCTCGGGCTGTTCGTCACCGTCACCGGCGTCTCCGGTTCGGGCAAGTCCACCCTGGTCAACGACATCCTGCTCAAGTCGCTGATGCAGAAGATCTACCGGGCCAAGACCCCGCCCGGCCGTCACAAGCGGATCGAGGGGATCGACCAGCTCGACAAGGTCATCAGCATCGACCAGTCGCCGATCGGCCGGACGCCGCGCTCCAACCCGGCCACCTACACCGGCGTGTGGGACGCGATCCGCAAGCTCTTCGCCCAGACCCAGGAGGCCAAGGTCCGGGGCTACATGCCGGGCCGGTTCTCCTTCAACGTCAAGGGCGGCCGCTGCGAGGCGTGCTCGGGCGACGGCACGATCAAGATCGAGATGCACTTCCTGCCGGACGTCTACGTCCCCTGCGAGGTGTGCAAGGGCGCCCGCTACAACCGCGACACCCTCGACATCGAGTTCAAGGGCAAGAACGTGGCCGAGGTCCTCGACATGCCGTGCGAGGAGGCGCTCGAGTTCTTCGCCAACCAGCCGGTGATCGCCCGCCACATGCAGACGCTGGTCGACGTCGGCCTCGGCTACGTGCGGCTCGGGCAGCCGGCGCCGACGCTGTCGGGTGGCGAGGCGCAGCGGATCAAGCTGGCGTCGGAGCTCTCGAAGCGGTCGACCGGGCACACGATCTACCTGCTCGACGAGCCCACCACCGGGCTCCACTTCGAGGACATCCGCAAGCTGCTCACCGTGCTCGGCCGGCTGGTCGACCAGGGCAACACCGTGCTGGTGATCGAGCACAACCTCGACGTGATCAAGACGGCCGACTGGCTGATCGACCTCGGCCCCGAGGGCGGCAGCGGCGGCGGCCTCGTCGTGGCCGAGGGCCCGCCCGAGCTGGTGGCGGGGGTGGAGGAGAGCCACACCGGCCGCTCCCTGGCCGAGCTCCTCGCCGGCCGCCGCTGACGCCGGCGGCCGCCGCTACCGGACGAGGAGGGTGGCGGGGACCTCGCCGGCCTCGGCCCAGGTGCCGGCCGTGCGGTAGCCGGCGGCCTCGAGGTCCTCGATGGCCTCGGTCCGCAGCCCCTCGCGGTCCTCGGCCACGACCCACACCCGCTCGTGGGCCTGGGCCGCCTCGACCAGCTCGTCGTCGGGGAGGTGGTCGTCGATGCGGCGGACCTCGCCGAGCGGCCGGTCGCTCCCGACCACGGCGAGGGGATCGCCGTCGGCCTCGGCCCAGGCCGCCTCGAACGGCGGGCGGACCTCGGAGGTGGGCAGCAGGACGACGTCGCCGGGGCGGGCCTCGGCGGCGACCGCCCGGGCCGCGGCCCGCCAGTCGTCGCCGGTCTGGTCGTGCAGGCGGACCTGGCCCAGGGCGAGCAGGGCGGTGACGACCACGGCGGCGAGGGGCAGGTCGCGGCGGGCGTCGAGCCGGGCCGAGGCGACGGCCCACAGGACGGCGACGCCGGCGGCGCTGGCCATCACGTAGCGGGGGACGAGCGTCGGGCGGCCGGCCAGCGAGATGGCGAGGAGCAGGGCCGGCGGGACCACGGCCCAGGCGACGGGCGCCACCGCCCGCACCCGGGTCACGACGTCGGCGTCCGGTGCCCCGGCAGCCCGGGCGCAGAGGACGGCCCCGGCGCCGGCCAGGGCGAGGAGCACGAGGGCCAGGACGGGCACGTCGCTGGTGAAGGAGTCGATCAGGGCCCGGATCTGGTCCCGGTCGACCGGGGCGACCCACGAGCCGGCCTCACCGGTGCCGACGGCGGCGAGCAGCCCGGTGACGGCGACGCTCGTCGCCAGGCCGGGGGCGAGGGCCCGCCACGACCGCCGATCGGCCCGGCCGGCGAGGAGGGCGACGCCCTGGGCGGCGAGCTGCAGGGCGGCCAGGCCCTGGGCGAGGGGGAGGAGGGCGGCGGTGGCCACGTGGGCCAGCAACCAGCGCCGGCGGGTGGGGCCCTCGTCGGCGACGACGTGGTCGAGGGCCGTCCACGACACGGCCGTGAGCAGCAGCACCAGGGCGTAGGACCGGGCCTCCTGGGCGTAGGCCACCCACAGCAGCGACAGCCCGAGGAAGACGCCGGCCCGGGTGGCGGTGGCGGCGTCGGCGACCCGGGCCACCAGCCGGACGACGACCACGAGGGCGGCCAGGGCCAGCACGACCGACAGCGAGCGCATCCACACCGCGCTGTCGGACACCGTCGTCCACGCCCGCAGCAGCAGGTAGTAGGCGCCCATCGTCCCCCGGGTCTCCCGCAGGGTGGGGCCGAGCTGGTGGACGGCGCCGAGCGAGTAGGCCTCGTCCCGCCACAGCGACGACCGGTCCAGCCCGACCACGGCGGCGACGGCCCCGACGACCAGGCCCGGCAGCACCGGCGCCCAGGACGAGGACGGGCCCGGGGTGGCGGCGTCGGGCGCCCGGGTGGGCGCGGGAGAGGGTGCGGGCGCGACGGCCATCGGCCCCCATCGGCCCACCCCCGGCGATCCTGAGCGGGGTCCGGCTCCGTCGACGCAGCGTGAGGAACACGGTCACGCTCCGAGGTGGTCGGGGCGACGGGTCGATTCTCGGGCCGGGCGACCGATCGGACCCCGTGCCCCCTGCGACCGCCGCCCCGACGCGCCCCGACGCGCCGCCGGCGGTCGCGCCCGACGGGGCCGCCGGCGGGCCCCGGCTCGGGGTCCACCTGGGCCTGTACGCCCTGGTCCTGGTGGCCCTGCTCGTCCTGACCCCGACGCTGCGGCCGTGGTCCTCCGACGACGGCGCCTACGTCCACGCCACCCGGTTGGTGGCCGACGGGCGCTGGGCCCACGACCTGCCCGCCCTCGACCTGGCCGCCGACCCGGCCCGCTACCCCTTCGCCCTCTCCGAGGTCGACGCCGAGGGCCGCGGCTACCCGTACGCCAAGCACCCGGCGTGGATCGTCGTCCTCCGAGCGTCGACGGCGGTGGCGGGGGAGCGGGTCGGCTTCGTCCTCCCCAACCTGCTCGGCGCCGCCCTCGCCGCGGCGTCCGCCTGGCTGCTGGCGGCGCGGCTCGGCAGCCGGCGCCCGCAGCTCGCCCTCTGGCTCGTCGGCCTCGGCCCGCTCGCCGTGTCGGCCACGTCGGTGTGGGCCCACGGCGCCGTCGCCGGGCTGGCCGGGCTGGCGGTGGTCGGCACCGTCGACCTGGTCCGGCGGCGCTCGCTCGCCCGGGCCGCCGGGGTCGGCGCCCTGCTGGCCGGTGTCGTCCTGCTCCGCACCGAGGGCGCCCTGCTGGCCCTGGTGGTCGTGGCCGCCCTGGCCGCTCTCCGCCCCGGTCGGTGGACGGACCTCCGCCGGCTGGTCGACCCGCTCGTGGCGGCCGGCGTCGTCGCCCTCGCCGCGGTGGGCGAGAGGCTCTGGATCGCATCGCTGGCCGACGAGCTGCGCCCGACCGGCCCCGACGCCGGCCCCCCCGACAGCTGGCTCTCGGGCCGGGTGCTGTCGGCCTGGCGCACGCTGCTGCTCGGCGCCAACGGCGAGCGGGCCGGCGAGCTGCTCACCATCGCCGTCCTCCTGCTGGCCGGGCTGGCCGTCGCCACCGTGGCCACCGGGCGGGGTCGGGGCCCGGTCGCCGTGCTGCTCGGCGCGGCCGTGGCGGCCGGCGTCGCCCGCTGGGCCCTGTACCCGGACGGCCAGTCCTCGCTGGTCTCGGGCATCCTCCCGGCCTGGCCGGTCGTCGCCGTGGGCCTGGCCGCCTGGGTCCGCCACCGGCGCGCCGCCACCCCCGATCGGGCCGAGGACCTGGTCGCGCTGGTGGCCGCCGGCTTCACCGGGCTGCTGCTCCTCGTCCAGTACGACGGCGGCGCCGGCACCGACTGGGGCGGGCGCTACCTCCTGGCCGTGGCCGTGCCGGTGGGCGTCCTGGCGGTGCGGGGCCTCGACGGCGTGACCGGCCGGGGCCTGGTCGGGGTGGCCGTCGCGGTCACCGCCGTGGTCACCGCCTTCGGGACCGTCGTCACGATCGGGATGCGCGCCGACGAGCACCGGCCGGTCGCCACCGCCCGGGCCGCGGCCGTCGACGTCGTGATCTCCGAGCGCACCTTCGCCCCCCGCCTCGACCTGGCCGCCGACCCCCCCGACCGGTGGCGCCCGCCGGGCGCCGAGGGCATGGAGGGAGCCGTGGCCCGAGCCCTCGACCA
>JBQGCF010000406.1:0-34229 GCA_052038315.1 Iamia sp. | reverse complement strand
TGGCCTCGGGTCGGGCCCACCACTGCGCCTACGGGTCCGAGGGCGCGGTCTGCTGGGGCGACATGAAGCGGGGCCAGCTGGGTCGGCCCATGACGAGGCCGCACTTCCCGACGCAGCACAGCCCCGAGGCCCCCGGCGTCGTCGGTCCCGTGACCGGGCTCGGCTCCACCCTCGCCGTCGATGCCGGGCAGTGGCAGACCTGTGCCGTGACCGGCGCCGGCGCGGTCCGGTGCTGGGGCTCGGAGGCCGGGGGGGCGGGGGGTTGGAACCCCACCCCGAAGGACGTCGCCGGGCTGGCCTCCGGCGTGGTCGACGTGGCCGCCGGCGTGCTCCACTCGTGCGTGGTGGTCACCGGGGCCGGCGTGCGCTGCTGGGGCACGGGCACCGATGGCCGGCTGGGCAACGGGGGGACGACGAGCTCGTCCAGCCCGGTGTCGGTGACCGGTCTGCCCGCCGACGTCGTCGAGGTCGACGCCGGCCCCGGTGGTGCGTCCACCTGTGCCCGCACCGATGCCGGCGCGGTCTGGTGCTGGGGCCTCGGCACCGACGGCCAGCTCGGCCACGGCGCGACCACCAGCTCCTCGGTGCCCGTCCCCGTGAGCGGGCTGGGCGGGGGCGTGGCCGCCATGGCGGTGGGCGATCGGTCGGCCTGCGCGGTCATGTCCGGCGGTGGCGTCCGGTGCTGGGGGGCCAACACCTACGGGCAGCTCGGGTCGTCGGCGCCGGCGGTCCGCTCCGCCGTCCCGGTCGCCGTGCCCGGCGTGGAGGACGTCGCCGCGGTGACGGTCGGCGAGGCCCACGCCTGTGCCGTCACGACCGCCGGCGGCGTGACGTGCTGGGGCGTCGCGGGGAGCGGCCAGATCGGCGACGGGACCTTCGTCACCTCGCGCCCGCCGACGCCCGTCCTCGGCCTGGCCTCCGGGGTCGTCTCGGTGTCCGCCGCCGGGAGCTCGACCTGCGCGCGGTCCGCGTCGGGCACCACGTCGTGCTGGGGCGCGCCGTTCGACTGGCAGGTCGGGCAGCGGTTCGTCGCCGATGTCCTGGGCGGTGCCGTCTACGACCAGCTGCCGGTCGCTCCCGGGGCGCCGACCGACGTGATGGCCGATGCCGGGTCGCAGCGGGCGACGGTCTCGTGGACCGCGCCGATGGACGACGGCGGGGCGACGATCACCGGGTACGAGGTCACGCCGTCCGTCGATGGCGTGGCCGGCGAGCCGCAGGCGTTCGCCGCCGATGCCACCACGGCGACCGTCACCGGGCTGGCCAACGGCGTGACCCACACCTTCACGGTCCGGGCGATCAACGTCGCCGGGACCGGACCGGCGTCCGATCCGTCCGATCCCGTCACGCCGGTCGGGGTCGTCCTGGAGGCGGGCCCGGACCCGGTCACCGCCGGGCAGGAGGTCACCCTCACCGGGACCTCGACCGTGGGCGACGCGGGCTGGATGTCCTTCTACGACGGCTCCACCCTGATCGGCACCCGGACCACGGCGGCCGGCGTGGCCACCATGACGACGACCAGGTTGAAGGCCGGCGACCACTCGCTGACGGTCGTCTACCAGCGGTCGTCGAGCAGCACGCCGGTCTCCTCGGAGGCGGTCGTGCTGACCGTGGGCGAGGCGGCGACGAGCGTCGTCCTCGACACGTCGGTGCAGCCCTCGGTGTGGGGCCAGCCGGTGCGGGTCCGGGCCGTCGTCACGGCCGTCGCCCCGGCCACCGGCACCCCGACGGGCACGGTGACGATCCGCGACGGCGACGTGGTGGTGCGGACGCTGGCCCTGGCCGGCGGCGTGGCCTCGTTCAACGCCACGCCGACGACGGGGGAGCACCGCTACACGGCGACCTACGGCGGCTCGGCCACCTTCGCCCCGTCGACCTCCGGCCCGCTCGACCACGACGTCGAGCCGGCGGCCACGACGGTGGCGGTGACCGCGTCGGCCAACCCGTCGGTGGCCGGCCAGCCGGTGACGATCAAGGCGATCGTCCGCACCGCCGCCCCCGGGGCGGGTACGCCGACCGGCCTGGTCGACATCTACGACGAGGGCGAGCTGGTCGCCACCCGCAGCCTCGTCGGTGGGGCCGCCACCCTGTCCGCCCAGCGCCCGGGCGTCGGGCTCCACGTCTACACCGCGGTCTACCGGGGCTCGGACGACAGCGTCGGGTCGGCCTCGGCCGAGCTGGCCCACAGCGTCGTGCGGGCGACCACCAAGGTGACCCTGTCCTCGTCGGCCCCGACGGCCACGCTCGGCCAGCGGGGCACGGTCAAGGCGGTGGTGACGGTCCTCGCCCCCGGCTCGGGCTCACCGGCCGGCGGGACGGTCGAGCTCTACGACGACGACGTCCTCGTGGCCACCCTGCCGGTCGACGGCACCCGCGCCGCGACCCTGCCGATCGCCGACCTGGACGTCGGCGAGCACCACCTCACCGCCGTCTTCGTGGGCACGGGCAACCTGGCCCCGTCGACCTCGGCGGTGCTGGTCCAGACGATCACGGGCAGCGGCAGGTGACGGTCTGCTCGTGGACCTGCCAGCGGAAGGGGACCGGGTCCGACGTCGCCCCGCAGCCGGTGCACACCAGCACGAAGCCGCCGCCCGGACCGGACCGGATGGCCAACGGCGAGCGCCCGGTCGACAGCTTGTGCGGCTCGACCTTGGGCGTGGCGACCTCCGGCAGGTCCGCCATCTCCAGCTCGAGGTAGGGCGCCCGGTCGGGGCCGGGGCTCGGGAGCTGGCGGCCCAGCTCGGCCTGCGCCGCGTCGCGCAGCGGGCCGTCGACGCCCCGGGCGAAGCGGAGGTAGGCGTAGGCCTCCTCCAGCCCGAGCTCGTCGGCCAGGGCGGCGGCGACCTGGCGGCCCGCGCCCCGGGTCCCGATCGAGGCCAGGGCCTCCTCGTGGTGGTCGAGCCGCTCGGGCTCGGGGACCTCGTCGGGGCCGGGCTCGGCGAGGAAGGCGTCGAGCCGGTCGAAGGAGTCCTCGTCGAACACCCCGGTCGCCTCGGCGATGCGCTCGATCTCCTCGATGAAGCCGTCCCGCTCGACCCGCAGCGCCGGGTCCTCGAGGGTGTCCCGGGCGAACATGATCAGGAACCGGGCCCGGCCGCCGGGCTTCTTGCGGCGCAGGATCCGCCCCATCCGCTGGATCATCTGGCGGCGGGTGCGGCTGGCGCTCATCACGATGCCGAGGTCGGCGTCGGGGACGTCGATGCCCTCGTCGAGGACCCGGGGCGCGGCGACGGCGTCGAGCCTCCGGCCCCGCAGGTCGCTCAGGATCTCCTTGCGCTGGCGGCGGGCCGTCGACCCGGTGATCAGCTCGATGGCCACGTGCGGGTCGAGCCGGTTGATGGCGTGGTTGGCGCCCCGGACCGTCTCGGTGAAGAGCAGCGAGCCGTCGGCGTCGCGGATCGCATCGGCCAGGTGGCCGAGGACCTCGTACTTGCCGCTGCTCTGGGCCACGATCTGGCGGCGGAGGGAGAAGACGTCGAGGTAGTCGCGGGCGGCCTTGCCGTCGGGGCCGGAGTCTCGGTCGGCGAGGTGGGCGACGGCGGCGATGAAGTCGCCGAACGGGGTCAGCGGCATGCCGGGGACGCGGCGCAGGTGCTGCCGGGCGGTGACGAGCCGCTGCTCGGTGGCGACGTACTCGGCCCGCTCCTCCTCGGTCAGCCGGACCCCGACGAAGGCGACCCGGGGCCGGGCGCACACGCCGTCGGCGATGGCCTCCTCGAACCCGTAGCGGTGGCAGATGCCGCCGAAGTAGGGGAGCAGCAGGTCGGTCACCGCGTCGTCGGCCCGCTCCAGCGTCGCTGTCAGGCCGAGCCGCTCGGTGTACTCGGGCATGAGGGCCCGGCGCAGGACGCCGCCGCCCAACCCGTGGCACTCGTCGGCGACGAGGAGCCCGCCGCCGTCGCCCGGCGGCACCGGCCGGTACGAGGAGGCGGAGTGGCGTGTCGCCACGAGGACGTCGCACGAGTCGGGCTGGTCCCGGCCGGTGTCGCCGAGGCGCCCGATGCGGGCCTCGGGCAGCGCTACCGCCAGCCGGCCCACCCACTGCTCCATCAGCACCCGCGACGGCACCAGCACGAGCACGAAGCGGCCCCGGCGGAGGGCGTCGCCGATGGCGGCGAGGGCGACGTCGGTCTTCCCCGACCCGGTGACCGCCTCGACCACGCCCCGTCGCCCGCAGCGCACCCAGTCCACGAGGGCATCGAGCTGCCACCGGTACAGCTCGTCCATGAGGCGTACGAGGCTACCGGCCGGGACGGGCGATGCCGCCGCCGACCGGCCCGCTCAGCGGAAGAGCACGTTGACGAGCACCGTCAGCACGACCGACGCCACGACCGAGAAGAGGATCATCCCGAGGCACCCGGCACCGCCACCGAGCGGGCGGACCTCGGTGTTCCGTCCGATGCGCATGGCCGCCACTCGCGCCGGGGAGCCGCCCCAAACCGCCGGGCCTCCGATCGCGACCCGACGGCGGGGTGGGGCATCTTCGACCTCCGGGCGGGAAGTCCTAGGGGAGGTCGGGCACCTCGCCCTGGGTGTCCTCCACCTGGCCGAGCCGCTCGACCTCCTCGTCGATGGCGGCGTGGTGGGCCTTCAGCTCGAGGTGGTTGGTGTCCGGCAGGTAGATCTTGGTGACCCAGGTCGGGTCCTTGGTGCACAGCGCCCGAGCCAGGTTGCAGACCTGGGCGAAGTCCGCCGGTCCCGTCCCGGCGATCTCGTCGGGGTTCGTCTGACCGGCGTGGCGATACCCTGTGTCGAGCCAGAAGAGCGGGTAGCCGCGGCCGCCCCAGACGCCCTTCATCGGGACCTCGCCCTGGAGGTACAGCTCACCCGGGCCCTGTGGTGCGGCCATGGCGTAGAGCCAGGCCACCTCCAGGCTGACCATGAAGCGCCGGGGGTTGGCCTGGGAGGCCAGCCGGAACCCGGTGTCCATGCTCGGCCCGACGTAGTCGACCCAGACCGCGTTGCCGTGCTGTCCCGCCTCGATGGCGGTGAGCAGCGAGCGGTTGTTGTGCTCCGGCTCACGACCGGGGTCGAAGACCGTCGGGATGAGCGGCGCCGGGTCGCCGATCACGGCGACGGCGCGATCGGGCAGCGGGAACGTGGCGATCCAGGCGCCACCCTTGAGCGGCAGCGACTTCCTGCCGGCCAGCTCGTCCCAAGCCCGCAGGGCGCCCACGAACCCCTTGACCGCCAGGTGGACGTGGTGCTCCTCCCGGACCGGGCAGGAGAAGATCAGCTCATCGCCGATCGCCTTCCACAACGCCGGCTCCGGCGGTTCGACCGGTGACTCGTAGTGGTAGCTGCTCCGCACCTCGGCGAGGCTGTCGCTGACCAGGACGGGGAACTGCTGGTAGAAGCCGAGGGCGTCGTCCAACCACGTCGCCATGTCCGTCTGCTTCCGCGCCGTCGACCCGACGAGGTCGGCCGAGAGGAACAGGCGCGACACACCGTCGTTGTGGGAGTCCACTGCCGTCAGAGGCCGAGGACCTGAGCCCGGACCCCCGCTGCGGTCTGCGACACCAGGAACTCCCGGGAGAGGGCACGGAGGTCGCCGCCGCACCTGTCCCACGCCTCGGTGAACTCCCGGGCGGGCATGAGCAGGGCTCCGGCGAAGGCGTTCGCCTCGGTCTCCTGGCGGGACCGGCCGTACCGGTAGAAGGTCTGCGGCTCTCGCGCCTCGCGGTCGTGGTGGAGGACGAGGTGGCCGAGCTCGTGGGCGATGGTGAACCGGTCGCGGAGCATCGACGTGTGCGGAGGGATGAACACCGTGAACGACTCGGCGCCGACGTGGAGCGACTCCGGATCCTTGTGGCCGTCCCGACGGACCTCGATCGATCCGCCCATCCGATCCACGATGGCCTCGACCTCGACCGGGACGTCGTGGTCCCCGAGGGTGTCGGCGCGCAAGTGCGAGGCCAGCGCTTCGATGGAGGACTTGGTGTACGTCTGCGTCGGTGTCACCCGGCCGTCCCAGGCTCGGTTCGTGAGGCGGCGAGCGTACCCCCGCCTCATCGGACGCCGCTCAGTGTACGGCGGCGAACGTCGCGGTCGACGAGATGGCGAGACCGGGCCGAGGGCGACGGGCACCCCTAGGCTGCGGCGGTGCTGAGGCGGCTGGATCGGGCTCGGCTGCGCAAGATCGGGATGCGCACCGACGACTTCCCGATCTACCGGTTCGGGGAGGACGTGCCGCTGGCCGAGGCCCACACCTACCTGGGCTACGAGCTCTTCCGCGAGCGGGTCCGGCCGGCGCTGAACGACCCGGGCATGCACGCCCTGACCGAGAACAAGTGGATCTTCTACCGGCTGATGGCCGGCTTCGGGCTGCCGGTGCCGGAGACCTACGGGCTCTACCACGGGTCGTTCGGGCTGACGTGGGACGGCGAGCCGCTCCGCACGCCCGAGGCCGTCCTCCGGCTCCTCGCCCGCCACCGCCCCGAGGCGATCGTGCTCAAGCCGGCGGGCGGCGAGCAGGGCGCGGACGTCCGCATCCTCCGGGCCGTCGACCACGACGCCGGCGAGGCCCTGACCCCGGCCGGGGAGCGGGTCCGCCTGGCCGACGTCGTGGCGTCCGTCCCGCCCGACGAGGGCGCCGGCGGCTACCCGGGCACGATCGTCCAGGCCCTCGTCGAGCAGCACCCGGACCTGGCCCGGCTCAACCCGTCGGCCCCGAACACCGTCCGGGTCGTCACCCTGGTGACCGGGGATGACGTCGTCGTGCAGCGCGCCGTGGTCCGCATCGGCCAGGTCGGCGAGGCCATCGACGCCTGGTCGCTCGGCGGCACCGCGGTCCCCGTCGACCCGGCCACCGGGGTGATGGGGACCGGGCTGACCCGGCCCGAGCACGGCGGGCGCAGGCTGACCCACCACCCCGTGACCGAGGTGCGCTTCGCCGGCGAGCCCTTCCCGTGCTGGGACGAGGTGGCCGCCCTGTGCACGCGGGCGGCCCGGATCCTCCCCGGCGCCCGCTCGCTCGGCTGGGACGTGCTCGTGACCGCCGACGGCCCGGTGCTGATCGAGGGCAACCGGGGCTGGAACCTGCACATGGTCCAGGTGCACGGGCCCGGGCTGCTCGCCGACCCGCTCTTCCGCCGGGCGTTGGAGGGGGCGGGCATCGCCCTGCCGGCCGGCCTGCCCCGCAACCCGCTGACCCGGGCCTTCCCCGCCCAGGTCGCCCGCCGCCTGACCCGCCCGATCCGCCGGCGGCGGGGCCGACGGTGAGCGGCCGCTGATCAGCCGGCGGCGACGAGGGGGGTGTCGTCGAGGGCGTCGAGGATGTGCTGGCCCCAGACCCGGCGGTCCTGCTCGGGGACGACGGCCCGGAGCATGGGGGCGGCGGCGAAGAAGGCGTCGTCGAGGAGGGGGAGGCAGCCGTCGGTGGCGGCCAGGACGTCGACGTGCCGGAGGAGGCGGGCGACCGTCGCCCGATCCGGCGCCCCGTCCACGGCGTGGAAGGTGACGTCGGCGCGCTGGGCGATGCGGCGCACGTCGTCGGGGCCCAGCGACGCGGAGCCCTCCCGGCCGAGCACGAGGACCCGGGGTCGGCGCCCGGCGACGGGGCGGCGCCGGCGCTCCTCGGGGCGGAGCCGACGGGGGGCGGGGTGGAGGCGGATGAGGGTGGCGGTGGCGGTCACGGGACGGTAGAGGCGACCGGTCGGGGCGGTGTTCCGGGGTGCGGGCAGGGGTCCCCCGCTCGGACGGCGGGCCCGGTCGGCGGAGGTCGCCGGTGTCCGTCGCGATAGGCGAACGGGACGCATCCCGATCGAGGACAACTAATGGACCCCGTCCAGAATCGGGCGTACCGTCGCCGCTGTGTCCACCGACACACCGGCCACCCCCGGCGAGGTCCTCCGCCGCCACGGGCTCCACGTCACGGCCCAGCGCCTCGCGGTGCTGCGCGCCGTGGCCGACCGGCCCCACAGCACGGCCAACGACATCGACGAGATCGTCCGGTCCCAGATCGGATCGGTCTCGCGCCAGGCGGTCTACGACGTCCTCGCCGTGCTCACCGACCGGGGCCTCGTCCGCCGCATCCAGCCGGCCGGGTCACCCGCCCGCTACGAGGACCGGGTCGGCGACAACCACCACCACCTGATCTGCCGGGCCTGCGGCCGGGTGGTCGACGTCGACTGCGCCGTGGGCGAGACGCCCTGCCTCACCGCGGCGGAGGACGCCGGCTACGCGGTCGACGAGGCCGAGGTCATCTACTGGGGCCGTTGCCCCGAGTGCGTTCCCACCCCCACCCCAACCCCCTGAGCACCCAGGAGAAGGATCCACAGTGTCCGACGCCCCCGACAACACGAGCCCCACCAGCAGCGCCAGCGAGAGCGAGAACCCGGCGATCGACTCGCCGCAGCCGAAGACGGGCGGCCGCCCGCGCACGAACCGGGACTGGTGGCCGGACCAGCTGGACCTCACCGTCCTCCACCAGCACACCCCCCGGGTCAACCCGCTCGGCCCCGACTTCGACTACGCCGAGGCCTTCGCCGACGTCGACGTCGAGGCCCTGAAGGAGGACGTCCGCGCCGTCCTCACCGACTCGAAGGACTGGTGGCCGGCGGACTTCGGCCACTACGGCGGCCTGTTCATCCGGCTGTCGTGGCACGCCGCCGGGACCTACCGGATCCACGACGGCCGGGGCGGCGCCGGCGCCGGCATGCAGCGCTACGCCCCGCTCAACAGCTGGCCCGACAACGCCAGCCTCGACAAGGCCCGCCGCCTCCTGTGGCCGGTCAAGCAGAAGTACGGCCAGTCCGTCTCGTGGGCCGACCTGCTGGTCTTCGCCGGCAACGTCGCCCTGGAGGACATGGGCTTCGAGACCTTCGGCTTCGCCTTCGGCCGGCCCGACGCGTGGGAGCCCGAGGAGGTCATCTGGGGCCCCGAGGACGAGTGGCTCGGCGACGAGCGCTACAGCGGCGACCGCGAGCTGTCCGGTCCGCTCGGCGCCGTGCAGATGGGCCTCATCTACGTGAACCCGGAGGGCCCCAACGGCAACCCGGACCCGGTCCAGTCCGCCCGCGACATCCGTGAGACCTTCGGCCGCATGGCCATGGACGACGAGGAGACCGTCGCCCTCATCGCCGGCGGCCACAGCTTCGGCAAGACCCACGGCGCCCACAGCGCCGACGAGATCGGTCCCGAGCCCGAGGGCGCCCCGATCGAGGCCCAGGGGTTCGGGTGGCACAACCCGCACGGCACCGGCAAGGGCGCCGACACCGTCACCAGCGGGCTCGAGGTCACCTGGACCCAGAACCCCACCAAGTGGGAGAACGGCGACGGCACCGGCTTCTTCGACAACCTCTACGAGAACTCCTACGAGCTCGAGCAGAGCCCGGCCGGCGCCAACCAGTGGGTCGCCACCAACGAGGACGCCAAGCCCGTCCCCCACGCCCACGACGACGGCACCGAGGCGCCGCGCATGCTGACGTCGGACCGGGCCCTCAGGTCCGACCCGGCCTACGACGAGATCTCCAAGCGGTTCAAGGAGAACCCCGACGAGTTCCGGCTGGCCTTCGCCAAGGCCTGGTACAAGCTGCTCCACCGCGACATGGGCCCGATCTCGCGCTACCACGGGCCGTGGGTCGCCGAGCCGCAGCTGTGGCAGGACCCGGTGCCCGAGGTCGACCACCCGCTCGTCGGCGACGCCGAGATCGCGGACCTCAAGGCCAAGGTCCTCGACGCCGGCCTGAGCGTCCAGCAGCTGGTCGCCACGGCGTGGGCCTCGGCCGCCAGCTTCCGCTGCACCGACAAGCGGGGTGGGGCCAACGGCGCCCGCATCCGCCTGGCGCCGCAGAAGGACTGGGAGTCGAACGCCGGCACGGGCGAGGTGATCTCGGCCCTGGAGTCGATCCAGTCGTCGTTCAACGAGGGGTCGAGCGGGGCCAAGATCTCGCTGGCCGACCTGATCGTCCTGGCCGGCGGCGCCGCGGTCGAGAAGGCGGCCGCCGACGCCGGCCACAGCGTCACCGTCCCCTTCCACCCGGGCCGCACCGACGCCAGCCAGGACCAGACCGACGTCGAGTCCTTCGCCGTGCTCGAGCCCCGGGCCGACGGCTTCCGCAACTTCCTCCCCGAGGGCGAGAAGCTGGCCCCCGAGACGCTGCTGCTCGACCGGGCCAACCTGCTCGGCCTCACCGCCCAGGAGATGACGGTGCTGGTCGGCGGTCTCCGGGCGATCGGCGCCAACCACGGCGACACCACCCTCGGCGTGTTCACCGACCGGGTCGGCCAGCTGACGAACGACTTCTTCGTCAACCTGCTCGAGCCCGGCGCCGAGTGGAAGGTCTCCACCGAGGAGAACGTCTACGAGAGCACCGACGGGCGCGGGGCCACCGCCGTCGACCTGGTCTTCGGCTCCCACTCGGAGCTGCGGGCCATCGCCGAGGTGTACGCCTCCGACGACGCCGCCGGGAAGCTGGTCGGCGACTTCGTGACCGCGTGGACCAAGGTCATGGAGCTCGACCGCTACGACCTCCACTCGTAGGCCCCGACCGTCGGTGGCCGGCCCGGAGGAGGGCCGGCCACCGACCTCGGGCACTACGGTCGGCGGTCCTATGCGTCGTCGCCCCTTCGCCCTGGCCGCCCTCGTCTCGCTCGCCCTGGTGGTCGGTGCGTGCAGCGACGACGACGGGGGCGACGACGGCGCGTCGACCACCACCACCGAGGCGGCCGAGACGACCACGACGGTGGCGGCCGAGGCCGAGGACGCCGAGGTCGACTGCGAGGCCTACACCACGCTCGTCGGGCTGTTCGAGGGCACCGAGGACATCGCCACCGGCAACGCCGCCCAGCAGGAGGCGGCCGACGAGGCCCTGGCCGAGGCGGTCGACGCCCTGCGCCCGTCGGTCGAGGGCGACGCCATCGCCACCGAGTCGCTCGACACCCTGGCCGCGGTGTCCTTCCAGGTGACCGACGAGGCCGAGGGCCCGGCGGCCGACGAGGTCGAGGTCGCCCTGGCCACCCTCGAGGACGCCTGGGGCGCCACCTGCACCGAGGCCACCCCGCCGCCCACCACCGCCACCGACGGCACCGGTGACACCGAGCCCACGGGGACCACCGAGGTCGAGGGCGAGGCCACCCCGGAGACGACCGTGCCCGAGTGCCCGGCCCCCGAGGTGCTGGAGGCCGAGGGCTTCTCGTGCGACGAGAACGGCCAGCTGACGCCGCTCGACGAGGAGACGGTCACCGAGTGCCCGGCCCCCGAGGTGCTGGAGGCCGAGGGCTACACCTGCGACTCCGAGGGCAACCTCACCCCCGTCGAGGAGGGCTGACCGGGGCGATCACGAGGACGAGCTCGCCCTTCGGGGTCTCGGCGGCGAGGCGGTCGCGGACCGTCGTCGCCGGGCCCCGGGTGACCTTGGCGAAGAGCTTGGTCAGGTCGTTGGCCACGGCCAGGTGGCGGTCGGGGGGCAGCGCCGCGGCCAGGTCGTCGAGGGTGGCGGCCAGCCGGGGGGGCGCCTCGTAGGCGACGATCGCCCGGGGCTCGGCGGCCAGACCGTCCAGCCACTCGCGCCGCTTCGGCCCGCGCCGGGGGACGAAGCCGTCGAAGCACCACCGGTCGACGGCGAAGCCGCTGACGAGCAGGGCGGCGGTGGCGGCGTCGGGCCCGGGCTCGACGTCCACGCGGCCACCGCCGTCGAGCACCCCCCGGACCAGCCGGGCCCCCGGGTCGGAGATGCCGGGCATGCCCGCGTCGGTCACCAGGGCCACGTCCTGGCCCTCGGCCAGCCACCGCAGCACCAGGGCGATCGAGCGCTCCTCGTTCTCGGCCCGGATCGACACCAGCCGGGGCGGGCTGATGGCGAAGGCGGTCAGCAGCCTCCGGGTGCGCCGGGTGTCCTCGGCGGCGACGACGGCGACGGCGGCCAGCCGGTCCCGCGCCGCCGGCGGCATGTCGCCCAGGTTCCCGATCGGCGTGCCGACCAGCCAGAGGGTCCCGCCGCTCACGCCGGCCGCCGCAGGTGGGCGTAGCGCTCGACCCCGATGGCGGCGTCGGCCACCACCTCCAGGCCGGCGGCGGTGGCGGTGCGCCCGATCAGGTCGAGCGGGTCGGCGTAGCGGCGTCCGCCGCCCAGGCTGCCGGTGGGCGCGCTGACGACGACGTCGGCGGTGCGCAGGGCGGCGAGGACCTCGGCGGCCCGCCCCGCCCGCTGCTGGTCGAGGGTCGTGATCGCCTTCAGGACGAGGCCCAGCTCCGCCGGCGCCGTCACCGCCGCGCCGTCGAGGGGGCCGACCAGGTCGACGACCTCGGCGGTCAGGTCGACCGGCAGCCACGGGCCGACGGACCGCAGCCCCTCGACCACGGCGGCATCGACGTCGCAGGCGGTGTAGGCGCACCCCTCGGCCAGGGCCAGCCACGGGGTGGCGAGGGGTCCGAGCCCGCAGGCCAGGTCGACGACCGATGCCGGCCGCCCGACCCACGTCTCCAGCAGGGCCGCCACCTCGGCCAGGTGGTCGACCCGCTCCGCCGTCGATGCGTGCGCCCGCATCGCTCCGGCCAGGACGTCCCGCAGGTCGTCGCCGGTGCGCAGCGACGCCTCGGCGCGGGCGAGGGCGACAGCCGGGCGGCCGACGGCGAAGGCGCCGACCGCCTGGTGGAGCTTGCGCTTGGCCGTCTTCACGGCCTCGGCGTCCGAGCGGGTGGTGGGGCGGACCTCGGCCACGACCCGGGCCACGAAGGCCGGGTCGAGGCCGCGGTACTTGGCCGAGGCCAGCACCCTCTCCACCAGGGGATCGGTCACGACGGGCCCTTGGCGATCGCCCACAGCTCCTCGCTGCGCAGCCGGGCGGTGGCGATCGTCCAGCCCCGCTCCCCGGCCCGGGCCGCCAGCCGCTCGCCGTGGCCCCCGTCGAAGCCGTAGGCCCGCCCGCCCTGGCCCCGGGTCGGCAGCGACACCACGACGGTCCGGGCCGGCAGGTCGGTGACCAGCGCCAGCCCCGAGCCGGCCGCCCGGGCCTCGAGGCAGTGGTACGTCTTGAGCAGGAGGGCGACGTCCTCGGCGACGACGCCCGGGGTGACGACGACGTCGGCGTGCACCATCGATCCGCCGGCGTCCGCCCGCCGCAGCACCTCCTCGCCGAGGGCGACGACGTCGGCGTTGAAGTCGTAGCCGACGTAGGCCACGCCGTGGTCGAGCAGCCAGGGGAGGGCGAGCACGTTGTAGGCGCAGGCCACGTCGGCGAGGACCGGGGTCGGACCCAGGTCGTCCACCAGGTCGAGGATCGTCGGGTAGAGGTCGTCGATGTCGTCGAGCCGCTCGGCGGTCGACACGTGGTGGGCCATCGCCTCCCGGCACCACGCCCGCAGGTCGAAGCCCGGATCGTCCGACGCCGAGCGCAGCGAGCCCAGCAGCTCGGTCGGCGACGCGGTGGCCAGGAAGAGGGCCGCCGCCTTGTGGAGCCGCAGCCGGGCCCGCTTCTCGACCTCCGCCGGCCGGCCCCCGGCGGCGGCCGCGGCGGCGACGATCGCCGTGATCGTGTCGGGGTGGACGGCCCGGTACTTGGGCGCCGCCGCCACCCGGGCCGTCACCGCGGCGACGACGTCCCCGGTCACGATCAGGCGGCGGCGCGCAGCCGCTCGAGCAGCCGGACGTAGAAGCGCAGGTTGTGGAGGCTGCCGAGGGTGGCGGCCAGGCGGTCCTCGATGGTGAACAGGTGGGCGAGGTAGCCGGCGCTGAGGTCGGCGCAGGCCGGGCAGTCGCACGTCGGGTCGATCGGCCCCCGCTCCCGCACCCAGCGCTGGTTGTCCATGCGGGCGATGGTGGCGTCCCGCCCGAGGGGGTCGTCGGACATGCGGTAGAGCACGCCCCGGCGGCCGTTGCGGGTGGGCAGCACGCAGTCGAAGACGTCGTAGCCGGCCTCCCAGGCCGTGATCAGGTTGTCGGGCGAGCCGATGCCGAGGCCGTGGAGCGGGGCATCGGGCGGGAGCAGCGCCCGCAGCGCCACCACCTCGTCGACGAGCCGGCCGTCGAGGATCGGGTAGCCCCCGAAGCCGTAGCCGTCGAAGCCGATCTCGGCGAGGGTCGCCGCGCAGCGGGCCCGCAGGTCGGCGTGGGTCCCGCCCTGGACGACGGCGAACAGCAGCGGGTGGGGCGGGTCCCGGTCGGCCATCAGCGCGTCGAACGCCCTCCGCCCGGCCCGGGCCCACCGCTCGGTCAGCGCGACGCTGTGCTCCTGCTCCTCCCGGCTCGCCTTGGGCGACGTGCACAGGTCGAGGCAGTAGACGATGTCGGCGCCCATCCGGACCTGGGCCTCGATCGCCGACTCGGGGGTCAGCTGGCGCTGCTTGTCCTTGGGCGAGAAGCGGTACCGGAAGCCCTTCTCGCTGACCGACCCGAGCCCGGCCGCGCCGAGCAGCGAGAAGGCCTGGAAGCCGCCGGAGTCGGCGACGATCGGCCCCGACCAGCCGGTGAAGGCGTGGATCCCGCCCAGCTTGGCCACGACCGACGCCCCCGGCTGGACGGCCAGATGGGCGGTGCTGACCAGCAGGGTGTCGACGCCGACGGACCGCAGCTGGTCGGGGGTGACGCCCCGGATCACCCCGCGGGTGGCGTCGGGGACGAACACCGGCGTCCGCACCGGCCCGGCCGGCGTCAGCAGCAGATCCCGGGCCATCGACCCACTCTGACAGGCTTCAGGCCCCGGCCTGGACCTCGTGCTGCGGGTGGGCGCAGTCCCGCTCGTGGTGCATCCGGTCGAAGACGCCCTGCACGCAGGCGAGGTAGAGCCCGGCCCACGCCAGGGCGGCGACCACGTCGGTCAGGTAGTGGGCGCCCTTGTAGACCCGGGCGGCGGCGACCGAGACGATGATGATCCCGGAGGCGGCCACCGTGGTCCACCACGCCCAGCGGCTGCGGACGTGCACGGCCATGAACGCCGGCATCAGCCCCCACAGCGAGGCCGCCGCCATCGGGTGGCCGCTGGGGTGCGAGGGGCCGTGGAACTCGCCGAGCGGGGCGATGTCGGGCCGGGTCCGGGAGACGACCGCCTTGAGGACGAACTCGACGGCGGGGCGCACCGCGGCGGCCAACAGCAGGGCGATGGCCAGGTACCGGCACCGGCGGACGGTCAGGGCGGCGCAGACCGCGGCCAGGGCGAAGACGACGACGTTGTCGCCCAGGTGGCTGGTGACGTTGAACAGGTGCGTCCAGCTCGGGGTCCGGTTGTCCGCGATCCAGCGGGCCACCGGCCGGTCGATCGTGTCGAGCGCCGAGCCCCCGTCGATGGCGGCGGCCAGGGCCAGACCGACCACCAGGCCGATGGTCAGGACGAAGACGACCGGGTGGAAGAAGAAGCGGGACGGGGCCAGCGGCGGGTCCCGGTGGAACAGGTCGACCGCCGGCCGGGCGACCGGCGGGGGGTGCATGTCCAGGTGCTCGGGCGTCCTCGTCGGCGCAGCCACGGCCTCACCCTGCCCCGATCGCGCTCCCTTCCACCACCTCGTCCTCCATCGACTTCACCTCGAGCCGCAGGTGGTCGACCGCCCAGTCCTCCAGGCAGCCGCGGTACTGCTTGCGGTCGGTGCTGTCGAGGGCGGGCTGGAGGGTGACGGTGTAGTGGTCGTCGGTGCCGGCGATCGGCTGCAGCTCGGGCCCCGGGCGGGCCACCTCCAGGGCGCACACGGCCACGTGGGCCTCGACCATGTCGGTCATCGTCACCCCCGGCTCGGCCCGGTTGATCGCGGCGTCGACCTCGACGACCAGCCGGCTGTCCGGGGCCGTGGAGTAGTGGGTCGACATCGTGGCCTGCCGCAGGACGTGGACGCCGACGATCACCGCCAGCACCATCGCGACGAGGACCAGGCCCCGCCGCCAGGGCGCGGTCACCGCGTGGTCCCGAGGAACGAGCGGACCCGCGGGTCGTCACGGTCCAGCGACGGCCGGGCGAGGGTGTCGACCTCGTCGACGAGGAGGCCCGGGCGGTAGGCGATGGCGTCCAGCTCCCGTCCCAGCCTCTGCTCGCGGCGGGGGTCGACCGTCTTCGACGCCAGCTTGTCGACGAGCCACGCCCCGCCCGAGAGGATGACGCCCCCGCCGACGAGCAGGGTGATGAAGACGTTGGTGCGCCCCACGACCTCGGTGGGGTCGACCCGCAGCCAGGCGAACCGCTCCTGCTCGCCCCGGGTGTCGCGCAGGGCCCGGCGGGCCCCGGAGTCCGGCGGCGGGAGATCGGTCACCAGCGCCTCGACCCGGGCCAACCGGCGCAGCAGCAGGGCGGCGGCCAGGCCGACCTCGGCGGCGACGAAGACGATGGCGAAGAACAGGGCCCGGTTCCACTCCCACCGGGCCAGCGAGACGAAGGTGTAGACGGCGGCGGCGAGCAGGGTGAGCCCTGCGATCAGCCAGGCGATGCTCTTCATGCGGCGACCTCCTCGCTCGGCGTGACCTCTCCGCTCTGGCCGTCGACCTCCACCACGTCGCCGTCGGCCAGCTCGGTCGTGGCCCCGTGCCGCCCGACCACCGTGGGCACGCCCGCCTCCCGGGCCAGGATGGCCAGGTGCGAGAGCACGCTGCCGGTCTCGGAGACCAGCCCGGCCAGGCGGGGGAGCACGGGCCCGAGGGTGGGCGACAGGGCCTCGACCACCAGCACGGAGCCGTCGGGCGGGTCGCTGGCGTCGTGGGTGACCGGTCCTCGCCCGGTGCCGCCGCCGGCGCCGGTGCCCGTGCCCGCGGTGCAGCCCTCGACGGCGACGGCCAGGCCCCGGTCGCTCAGCTGGAACCGGGCCGGCAGCACCGGCGAGGCGTCGTGCTCGAGCGAGCGGGCGTCGAGCAGGTCGCGGTCGACCACGGCCTGGCCCACGACCACGGCGGTGACCTCGTCGAGCCGCAGCAGCCGCACCTGCTCGGCGGTGTCGAGCACGCCCCGGGCCACCAGCCGCCGACCGACCTCGTAGGCCGCCTGGGCGACCAGCTCGTGGACCCAGCGGATGCGCAGGCGGAGGGCCTCCCGGCGGACCTGGGAGTCGGGGGCGCCCGGTGGGTCGTAGGCCAGGTCGAGGGCGCTGGAGCCCGACGGCAGGGCCAACGGCCGGCCCACGCTCGGCGGGACGAGGCTGAGCACCACCGGCGCCCGGCGGATGATCTCGTCGTCGGCCATGCCCTCGTGGCGGGCCTCGGCCAGCACCCGCAGGGCGACCGAGCCGCCGGTGAAGCGGGACGACCCGGGGTCGGACACCAGGCCGAGCAGGATCTCGTGGGCGTGGAGGCTGCGCAGAGCGTCACGGCCCCGGTCGATCAGGGCGACGAGCTGGCGGACGGTGAGGTGCTCCAGCTCGGGCACCTCCTCCAGGTCGGCGTCGACCCGGCCGGCCAGCTCGTCGGCCACCAGGGGCAGCGCCGCCTTGAGCCTCCCGATCCGCCACGCCGACTGCAGCCGGCGGACCTTGTCGCCCATGGCGAACCAGCGCCTCCACCCCGTCGTGGTCGTCTCCTCGCCGGTGGCCTCCAGGTCGATGGCGACCCGGCCCTCGACGGCGACGACCAGGTCGCGCTCGGCCAGCGTCCGGGCCGACACCGTGCCCGAGATCCGGATCGCCTCCCGCACGGCGTCGCGCAGGGGCGGCACCCACAGGTCCTCCTCCAGCGGGGCGAGGGTCTCGGGGAAGGTCTCGGCGACGGGGCCGGGACCGAAGATCGGCCCGGCCGGCACGCCCCGGACGACGGTGGTGACCGGTCGGCTCTGCAGCAGCAGGAGGCGCTCGCCGACCTGGGCCCACTCGACGTCCTGCGGCCCGCCGAAGAGGTCGCCCACCTCCGCCAGCAGCTCGACCAGCCGGTGGCGCAGCTCGGCGGGGACGGCGACGCCGTCGGGGTCGTCGTGGTGGAGGACGTGGCCGGCCTCGTCGAGGACCCACCGGCTGCCGTCGACCTCACCGCTGACCAGGTCGGCGGGCGAGCCCCGCACCGCGCTGATCACCCTCCGGTCGCTGCGGCCGGAGACGGGGTCGACCCCGAAGGCCACGCCGGCCCGGTCGGGTTCGACCATGGGCTGGATCAGCACGGCGATGGGCTCGTCGGGGGCGCCGGCCCGGGTGCGGGAGTCGAGCACCTCGGCGATCGCCGCGACCAGGGCCTCGGGCCCCTCGACGCCGAGCACCGACTCGAACTGGCCGGCGGCCGAGGACTCGGAGCCGTCCTCGACCACCGACGACGAGCGCACCGCGACGGCGCCGTCGGTCAAGCCGGCCACGGCCCGGGCGATGTCCCCGGTGACCAGGTCGGGCACCCCCTCGCCGGCGTCGTGGCGGCGGCTGAACGCCGTGGTCACGACCACGCCGGGCACCGTGGGCAGCCCGGCCTGGCGGGCCCGGGCCAGCGCCGCCCCCTTCCCGCCGGTGCGGGCGGGATCGACGGCGGCCGGGTCGTCCAAGCCCACGAGCAGGGGCTCGGTCCGCTCCGAGGCAGGTGGTTCGACGATCGCTGTCACGCTTCCCTCCAACAGCCCGCGGGCCGTTTCCATGTCCGCCGTGGGTGGCCCTGGCGGCCCTACCCTCACCCGATCGGGGCCACACGATCGGGTGATCGGGCGTCACCTGGTGTCGGCTACCGTCTCGCCGGCGACGCGGGGGCGTCGCACGCCAGATCGGGGAATGCGAATGCGACGAGTCGTGTGTGTCCTGGCCGTGATCGGCCTGCTGGCCGGCTGCAGCGGCGGCGACGACGACGGCGGCGAGGACGAGGGCTCCCCGTCCTCCGAGCAGGGCGGGGGCGGCACCTCCGAGGAGGAGGCCTCCGAGGCCCGCAGCGGCGAGGGCTGGACGATCCTCCAGTACCAGATGGCCGACACCAACCTCGAGGAGCCGATGATGGCCGACCTCGTGGAGCTGAGCGAGGTCGGCTCGCAGGAGGGCGTCAACCTCGTCGCCCTGGTCGACCGCTCGGCCGAGGAGACCGACGAGGACCTGCTGAACATCCCGAACTGGGAGGGGGCCAAGCGCCTCGGCGTCGACACCGGCGGCTTCACCGAGCAGGAGGACATCGGCGACCTCAACATGGGCGACCCGGCGACCCTGACCGACTTCATCGCCACCGGCGTGGCCGAGAACCCGGCCGCCCACTACGCCCTGATCGTCTCCGACCACGGCGCCTCGTGGCCCGGCGTCGGCCCCGACGACTCCTCCGGCGGCGACGTCCTGACCCTCGACGAGATCAACAGCGGCATCGCCGACGGGCTGCGCGAGGCCGGGCTCGACCGCTTCGACCTGCTCGGCTTCGACGCCTGCCTGATGGCCGGCTACGAGGTGGCCAGCACCCTGGCCCCGCTGGCCGATCGCATGGTCGCCTCCTCCGAGCTGGAGCCCGGCCACGGCTGGGACTACCGGGCCTTCCAGGTCCTGGCCGACGACCCGGAGGCGACGGCCGACGAGCTGGGCACCGCCATCATCGACGGCTTCCGGGCCCAGGCCGTGGAGAACGACACCGCCCAGGACATCACCCTGTCGATGATCGACCTGACCAAGATGGCCCCGCTCGACGAGGCTCTCACCGCCTTCAGCGGGGCCCTCGTCGACGCCGGGGCCGAGGTGGCGCCCGTCGTCGGGGCCGAGCGGGCGACGGTCCTGGAGTTCGGCAAGGACCCCGACCCGGCGCAGGCGTCGAACGCCGCCGACCTGGGCTCGCTGGTCACCCGGATCGGGGCCGGCGCCAGCGGCGTCTCCGAGCAGGCCGACGCCGTGGTCGCCGCCCTCGAGGACGCGATCGCCTACAACATCGCCGGCCCGGCGAGCCAGGCCTCGAGCGGGATGTCGATCTACTTCCCGCCCGAGTCGGAGTACTACGACCTCGAGTACGACGTCCTCGACGCGACCGACAGCTGGGCCGCCTTCCTGGCCAGCTACTACAACGCGGGCACCGAGATCGCCGACATGCCGGCGTACCTCTCCAACACCGGCGAGGCCGAGAACTACTTCTTCGACGAGGACGGCCTCAACCTGGTGTCGAGCTTCGACCCGGCGCTGGAGTCGAGCCTCGTCTCGGCCCAGATCCGCTACGGCCTGATCCAGGAGGACGGCTCGACGCTGTACCTGGGCGTCGAGCCGGCCGAGTTCAGCACCGACGGCTCGGGCGTGGCCCTGGGCATCTACGACCTGACCACCTTCGAGATCAGCGACGGCATCGACACCGTCACCGCCTTCGTCGACCTCACCTTCGACGAGGAGTCCGGCCTGGCCACCTTCGTCGTCCCCATGGCGTACTACGCCCCCGACGACGTCGAGGGCGAGACCTACCAGGACGTCCGGCTCGTCATCACCGCCGACCCCGAGACGGGCGACGTGCTGAGCGAGACCTACTACGCCATCGACCCGGAGACGGGCACGGCCGGCGAGCTCCAGGCCGAGCCCGAGGGCCTGATCGCCCCCGAGCTGCTCCAGGTCGACGCCGAGGGCAACGAGCAGTGGGTCGCCTCCAGCGACATCGGCCTCTACGCCAACCTGCCCGACCTGACCTACGACTTCCCGGCCCTCCCGTCGGGCACCGAGGTCTACGCCGAGCTGACGATCACCGACTACGGCGGCAACACCGCCACCGTCACCGCCCTCGCCCCCATCCCGTAGTCGAGCCCGTCAGCGGGCGGCGATCTCCACGCGGTGGAGGTCGTCGCCCAGCTCGACCACGCCGCCGAAGTGCCGGGCGGCCAGGGCGCGCCAGTCGTCGCCGCCGCCCGGTGGGAAGGCGGGGACGTAGTGCGTGAGGACGAGGGTGCCGACGCCGTTGCGCTCGGCGGTGGCCGCGGCCTGCTCGACCGACGAGTGGTAGTCGAGGATGTCGAGCATCCGGGGCAGGCCGATCGCCTGGACGATGTCGGCCCGGATCGCCGTGTGGACCAGGGCGTCGGCCGGGTGGCCATCGCCCGCGCACAGGCGGTCGAGGCCGGCGCAGGGGACGGTGTCACCGGCCAGCACCACCGCTGCGCCGCCGTGCTCGATGCGGAAGCCGATGGTGGGCTCGACCGGGCGGGGGTCGGTCGGGGCGCAGGTGACGGCGAGGCCGAGGTCGGCCGGGACCGGTCCGTCGGCCACCTCGACCACCTCGACCGGCGGCGGGTGGTCGAGGTCCTCGTGGTGGGCCAGGCGGTAGGAGATGTCGGGGGCCAGCGAGGCGAGCAGCCGATCGACGACCTCCCCCGTGCCCGGCGGGCCGACGACGGTGAGCGGGGTGCGGGTGAAGGTGGTGATCCACCGGCTGGTGATGACGTCGCCCAGGTCGGTGATGTGATCGCTGTGGAGGTGGGTCAGCAGCACGCCGGCCAGCTGGGCTGCCCCGACGCCGGCTCCCGCCAGCCGCATCATCACGCCGCGCCCCGCATCGACCAGCAGGTGGGTGTCGCCCGCGCTGACGAGGGTGGCCGGGCCGGCCCGGTGCGGGTCGGGGATCGGGCTCCCCGTGCCGAGGAGGGTGATCGCGATCATGTCATGCAGTCTGACAGAAGTTTCGGTGTGAGGGGGGAGGATCGGGAGAGGTGGCGTCGATGGCCATCCGGGTGGCGTCCGTGCCCGCCGACCACGTCTACGTCCGCCACCTCGCCCAACCCGGCGAGGCCCGCGTGGGCGCCGCCGTGGTGCGCCTGCCCGAGCCCCGGCGCGACGGCCCGGCCGGGGCACCGTGGTGGCCGTCGCCGATGCTCGACCCGCGGTGGGTCGAGGACCACGCCGCCGAGTTCGACCTGGCCCACGTCCACTTCGGCTTCGACGCCGTGCGGCCGGCCGCCCTCCGCCGCTGGACCGATGCCCTGGCCGCCGCCGGGAGGCCCCTCGTCTTCACCGTCCACGACCTGCGCAACCCGCACCACCGCGACCGGGCCGTGCACGACGAGGCCCTGGCGGTCCTCGTCGATGCCGCGGCCGAGCTGATCACCCTCACGCCCGGTGCCGCCGACGAGCTCGAGCGCCGCACCGGCCGCCGGGCGACGGTCGTGCCCCACCCCCACGTCGTCGAGCCGGGGCTCGCCCTGCCGCGGCGAACGGACCGGTCGGCGCCGTTCGTCGTCGGCGTCCACCTCAAGTCGGTGCGGGCCAACATGTTCGACCTCGACCTGGTCGACGTCCTGGCCGAGGCGGTGGCCCCGCTGGAGGGGGCCTGCCTGCGGGTGGACGTCCACGCCGTCGTCGACGACCCCGACCACCACACCTACCGGCCGGGGTTGGTCCCCGAGCTCCGCAAGCGCCACGAGGACAGCCGCCTCGACCTCCACGTCCACCCGTTCTTCACCGACGGCGAGCTGTGGGCCTACCTGCGCGCCCTCGACGTCTCGGTCCTGCCGTACCGCTTCGGCACCCACTCGGGCTGGCTGGAGGCGTGCGCCGACCTCGGCACCACGGTGGTCGCCCCCCGCTGCGGCTGGTACCACCACCAGCAGCCGGTGCTGTCCTACGCCTCGGACGACGGGGACTTCGCCGCCGACGAGCTGATCGCCGCGATCCGCACCGCCCACCGCGAGCGCCCGATCTGGCAGGCCGACCCGCTCTGGCGGCGGGCCCAGCGGGCGGCCATCGCCGCCGCCCACCGGGAGGTCTACGAGCGGGCGCTCCGCTGACGGCTACTGGCGGGCCATCGTCTGGCGCTCGTCGACCTCGGCCTCGGCCTGCTCGGCCTCGGGGGTGCCCGGCCTCACGAGCTGGACGTCGATGCGCTCGATGGTCCCCGCGAAGGGGTTGGGCCCGTCGTAGGCGTCGCTGACCGGCGAGCCGTGGTCGTAGCCGACGCTCGGCCCGATCGAGCTGATCATGTGCATGACGAAGGGGATCTCGACCGACCCGGCCGGCGACCCGTCGATGACGACCGTCGCCGTACCGCTCGTGCCGGCGCGCCGCAGGTCGACCCCGACGACGGACGCACCCTCGGGGACGGGCCGATCCGAGCGGGCGACGTGGTGGTCGCCGAAGGCGTTGTAGTCGAACACCAGGGTGTCGCCGTCGAGGAAGAGGCTGAGCCCCGACGTCTCGGTGCCGCTGGCGTACAGGACACCGCCGGCCCCGGCCTCCCGCTCGGTGATCGTCGCCCGCAGGTCCCAGCTGCGCCCGCCCAGCGCCGGGGCGACCTGGGCCGGCAGCGGCGACATCGGCGGGCGGTAGGTGTAGTGGCGGCTCGTCGGGTGGGGCGAGCGGTCGCGGAAGCGGGCGCCGAACAGCTCGATGGTCCGGTCGTCGAGCGGGAGCACGCCCTTGGCCTCGGCCTCCTCCCACCAGAGGGCGACCAGCTCCTCGACCTTCCCGGGCATCTCGGCGGCCAGGTCGTGGCACTCCGAGCGGTCGACCTCGACGTGGTACAGCTCCCAGATGTCGTCGTCGAACGGGGTGCCGGCCTGGTGGCGGGTGACCGCCTTCCACCCGTCGGCGTAGATCGCCCGGTGGCCCATCATCTCGAAGTACTGGACGGTCCGGGTGCTCCCGGCCTCCGGGTCGGAGAAGGTGTAGGTCAGCGGCACGCCGGCGATCGGCATCTGCTCGCGACCGCGGTACACGGACGGCGGGGTCACGCCGGCCACGTCGTGGATCGTCGGGGCGATGTCGGTGACGTGGTGGAACTGGTCCCGCAGGGTGCCGGCCTGGTCCGCGGCGATGCCGTTGGGCCAGCGGGCGATCAGGGGCACGTGGACCCCGCCCTCGTGGGTGTTCTGCTTGTACCACTTGAAGGGGGTGTTGCCGGCCTGGGCCCAGCCCCACGGGTAGTTGGCGTGGCTGTGCGGGCCGCCGATGTCGTCGAGCCGCTCGACCGCCTCGTCCGGCGTCTCGACCAGCAGGTTGAAGTACTTCATCTCGTGGAGGACGCCGAACGGCCCGCCCTCCTGGCTGGCCCCGTTGTCGGACATGAACAGCACGAGGCTGTCGTCGGTGAGCCCGAGCCGGTCGAGCCCGGCGAAGAGCCGGCCCATCTGGTCGTCGGTGTGCTCGAGGAAGGCGGCGAAGGCCTCCTGCAGCCGGGCGGCCAGCTTGCGGTGGTTCTCCGGCAGGGTGTCCCACGGCTCGACGCCGGGGTTGCGGGGCGCCAGCGTGGTGTCGGGCGGGAGCAGGCCCATCTCGATCTGGCGGGCGAACCAGCGGTCGCGGGCCGCGTCCCACCCGTCGTCGAAGCGACCCCGCCAGCGCTCCAGGTACTCGGCCGGGGCCTGGTGGGGAGCGTGCATGGCGCCGAGGGCGAGGTAGAGGAAGAAGGGCCGGTCGGGGCGGATCGACACCGTGTCGTGGACGAAGCCGAGGGCCCGGTCGACCAGGTCCTCGGTGAGGTGGTAGCCGTCCCGCTCCGGCGGGTCGACGAGGTGGTTGTCGTAGACCAGCTCGGGGTGGAACTGGTCGGTCTCGCCCTCCATGAAGCCGTAGAAGCGGTCGAAGCCCCGCTGCAGCGGCCAGTGGTCGAAGGGGCCGGCGGCCGAGGCGTCCTCCATCGGGCACAGGTGCCACTTCCCGACGCAGAAGGTGGCGTAGCCCTCGTCGCGCAGGACCTCGGCGGTGGTGGCGGCGTGGTGGCTGACGTGGCCCCGCATGTGGGGGTAGCCGCTGCTGAAGTTGGAGACCGACCGCATGCCGACGGTGTGGTGGTCGCGCCCGGTGAGCAGGGCGGCCCGGGTGGGGGAGCAGAGCGGGGTGACGTGGAAGTTGGTGTAGCGGAGGCCCTCGGCGGCCAGCCGGTCGATGTGCGGGGTGGCCATGTCGGAGCCGAAGCACCCGAGCTGGGCGAAGCCGGTGTCGTCGAGCAGCACCAGCACGACGTTGGGCGCCTGCTCGCCGGGGTGGGGCCGCTCCGGCCACCACGGCGTCGACTCCGCCTGGGTCCGCCCGATCACGCCCTCGAAGGGCTCGTAGCCGTTCACTCGTCCACTCCCGGTTCGATGCGCTGGTAGGTGTTCTGGAGGTCGTCCTGGACCACGGTCGCCACCCCGTCGGCGCTCAGCAGGTCGAGGCGGTCGTCGAGCGTGCGGGTCTCGAAGGTCCAGCCGGCGGGCAGGGCCAGACGATCGTCCAGCCCGGCGAGCGTGTCGAGGGCCTGGGTGTCGTCGATGGCGTGCGAGTACGACTGCATGACGTAGCGCCGGCCGTCGGGGTCGGTGAGCTGGTGGACCTCGGTGCCGGCGTCGAAGCGGAAGATCGTCTCCCGCGCCACGGCCCGCTCGGTGTACGGCGTCTGCGTCGGGAGGTCGTTCCCGAGGTCGACGGTGGCGGCGAGGAACATGGGGATGGCGCCGAAGGTGACCTCGACCCGCTCCCGCTCCTCCAGCTGCACGATCGTGTCGAGGGTCCAGTAGCGGGGCCCGTTGAGCAGGGCGACGGTGGCGTCCCGCTCGGCGCCGAGGGTGTCGGCGTCGAGGGCGTCCCAGTCGGCCTGCGGGCAGTCGCTCAGCCCGAGGGTGTTGTAGACCTCGGCGACGAAGGCCTCCGGCTCCTCGATCAGCAGGAGGACCTCGCAGTAGCGGACGTCCCGGAGCCCGTCGGGGAAGCGCTCGTCGCTGCTGACGCCGGCCACGGTGGTCGTCGTCTCCGACGAGGGCGCGACGGCGTTGCCGTTCCCGTTGCCGTCATCGCTGTCGTCGTCGTCCGAGCCGCAGCCGGCGGTGAGGGCGAGCGCCACCACCGCCAGCACCGGGAGGAGGATCTTCTGTCGTCTCATCTGACAGAAGATGGTAGACCGGGGCCGTGACCGCCGCCACCAGCCCCCGCCGGATCGCCCTGCTCAACGACGGCTCGGCCTACATCGGCCCGGCCCTGGCCCGGGAGTGGGCCCGGCGCGGCCACGACCTCGTCGTCGGGGATCCGGCCGACGGGCTGGTCGAGGAGCTGTCGGCCCTCGGGGCGACGGTCCACGCCGTCGACGGCGTGCGGGACGTGGGGGTGGAGGGCAACGCCGACCGGCTCGTCGCCGAGGCCCTCGACCGCTTCGGCCGCATCGACGCCGCCTGCGCCTTCACCGGCCGCATCGTCGGCGGTCACTTCCGCACCTCGTCGGTCGACGACCTGCGCACCGTCTTCGAGGGCTGCATGGTGGCGCCGTACCACTTCCTCCGGGCCGTGGTGGAGCCGATGGTCGAGGCCGGCGGCGGCCAGGTCCTGCTGCTCACCAGCGCGGCCGGTGCCCGCCCGGCGCCCGGCGTCCCGCTCTACTCGGCGGCCCGGGCCGGGGCCACGATGCTGGCCCGCAACGTGGCCGGCGAGGTGGCCCGTCACGGCGTGCAGGTCAACGTGGTCGGCACCAACTACATGGACTTCCCGGAGTTCCACCGGGTCGCCGGCACCGACGACCCCGAGCGCCGGGCCGCCTTCGAGCAGCAGGTCCCCATGCGCCGGTTCGGGACGCTGGAGGAGTGCGCCGCCTTCTCGATGGCCTTCCTCGACGGCACCAGCGGCTTCACCACCGGCCAGTTCGTCGCCTACGCCGGCGGCTGGGCCTAGCCCGCCGGCCTAGCGGCTGCTCGCCGTGGGCTCGGCGACCTTCACGACGGTCTTGCCGATGTTGGCGCCGGTGAAGAGGCCGTTGAGGGCGTCGACCGCGGTCTCCAGCCCGTCGAGGAGGTGGGCCCGGTGGACGAGCCTCCCCTCGGCCTCCCACTGCCGCAGGGCGGCGAAGGCCTCCGGGAAGCGGTCCCACTGGTCGAGCGTGTTGAAGCCCTGCATCAGCCCGCAGCGGGCCAGCAGGTTGGTGTAGTTGGCCGGGCCCGGGTGCTCGCCGGTGAGGTAGCTGGAGATGACGCCGCACAGCGCGACCCGGCCGCCCTGGGCCAGCCGGCCGAGCACCGCGTCGAGGACGGGCCCGCCGACGTTGTCGAAGTAGACGTCGACCCGGTCGGGGCAGGCCTCCTTCAGCTGGCCGGCCAGGTCGCCGGCCTTGTGGTCGACGCAGGCGTCGAAGCCGAACTCCTCGACGACGACCCGGCACTTCTCGGGCCCGCCGGCGATGCCGACCACCCGGGCCCCGGCGATCTTGGCGATCTGGCCGGCCAGGCTGCCGGTGGCCCCGGCGGCGGCGGAGACGACGGCGGTCTCGCCCGGCTGCGGCTTCCCGATGTCGGTCATGCCGAAGTAGGCGGTGGCGCCGGTCGAGCCGTAGACGGTGAGCATCGCCAGCTGGTCCTCGACCCCGGGGATCACCGTCGTGAAGACGTCGTCCCGCACGATCGCCAGCTCCTGGAACCCGGGCAGGTAGGTGACGACGTCGCCGACGGCGTAGGCGTCGCACCGGGTCGCCACCACCTCGCCGACGCCGGCGGCCCGGATCGGCTCGCCGATCTGCACCGGCGGCAGGTAGCCCCGGGCGTCGTCCAGCCAGGTGCGGACGGCGGCGTCGATGCCCAGGTAGGTCGTGCGGACGACGGCCTCGCCGTCGGCCGGCTCAGGCGCCGGCGCCTCGATGAGCTCGACGTCGTCGGGCTGCACCAGGCCCTGCGGCCGCCGGCGCAACACGACCTGACGGTTCGTCAGATCTCCCATGGCGCCGGACCATATGCGAACTCGGTGGAGAAGGTGACCGAAACCGGTCGCCATCTCCCCCGAGTTCGGGTCAATGGAGGGAGAGGCCCTCGAAGGCGCCGTCGGTGCGCCACTTCTCCATCAGGGCGAAGAAGGCGACCGGCCCCTCGGGGTAGCCGACGGCGACGATCCCGGTGCCGGGCTCCGCCGGCTGGCCCTCGTTGTTGTAGTAGCCGGGGGTGCAGTCGGCGAGGAAGCCGCCCCCGAAGACCCGGCCCTGGCTGAGCAGCAGGTCCATCCACGCCTCCTCGGCCCCGGCCTCCGCCTCGACGACCGTGACGTCGTGGTCGAGGGCGTGGCGCACGACGGCGGCGATCGTCTTGCCGCCCTCGCTGAGGTTGTGGGGGTAGTTCGAGATCAGGTTGGCGCCCTGGGCGGCCTGGAGGATGAAGGCGTTGGGGAAGCCGTGGACGTGCATGCCGTGGAGGGTGCGCATGCCGCCGGCCCAGTGCTCCGACAGCGTCTCGCCGTCGCGGCCGACCGGGTCGAAGCCGGACCGGCGGGCGTGGTCGGTCCCGACCTCGAACCCGCTGGCGAAGATGATGCAGTCGAGCTCGTACTCGACACCGGCCACGACCACGCCGCTGGCCGTGATCTTCTCCACGCCCTGGCCGTCGGTGTCGATCAGGTGGGTGCCGGGCTCGTTGTAGGCGGCGAGGTACTCGTCGTGGAAGCACGGCCGCTTGCACAGCTGGCGGTACCACGGCTTGAGCGCCGTCGCCGTTGCCTCGTCGGCGACGATCGTGTCGACCCGGGCCCGGATCTCGTCCATCTTCTCGAAGTCCGAGTCCTCGAACGCCTTCTGGAACGTCTCCATGGTGAAGGTGGCGTCGGGGTCGCTCAGGATCTTGTCCCGGATGCGGCGGGAGATGTCGGTCCACCCGTCCTTCACCAGGTCCTCGTGGCCGAAGTTGCCGGTCTGCACCGCGGTGAAGCTGGCGATCCAGCGCTCCTGCCAGCCCGGCTCGAGCACCTCCCGCTCGAACCACTCGGGATCGGTCGGCTCGTTGGCCCGGACGTCGATGGAGGACGGCGTGCGCTGGAAGACGTACAGCTCGCCGGCGGCGCGCGCCAGGTGGGGGACGCACTGCACGGACGTGGCGCCGGTGCCGATGATCCCGACCCTCTTGTCGGCCAGCCGGTCCATCGGCGCGCCGTCGTGGCTGCCGCCGGTGTAGTCGTAGTCCCAGCGGCTGGTGTGGAAGGTGTGGCCCTCGAAGGTGCCCAGCCCGGGGATGCCGGGGAGCTTGGGCCGGTGCAGCGGGCCGGTGCCCCAGACCACGAAGCGGGCCCGCAGCTCGTCGCCCCGGTCGGTGCCGATGATCCAGCGCTCGGCCTCGTCGTCCCACACCACCGACTGCACCTCGGTGTGGAGGAGGGCGCCGTCGTACAGCCCGAACTGCGTGGCGATGCGCTGGCTGTGCTCGAGGATCTCGGGGCCGTGGGCGTACTTCTCGCTCGGCATGTGCCCGGTCTCCTCGAGGAGGGGCATGTAGACGAACGAGTGGGTGTCGCACTGGGCGCCGGGATAGCGGTTCCAGTACCAGGTGCCGCCGACGTCGCCGCCCTTCTCGATGATGCGGACGTCGTCGATGCCGGCCTGCTTCAGCCGGGCGCCGGTGACCAGGCCCGAGAAGCCGCCGCCGACGAGGGCGACGGTGACGTCGGTGCGGATCGGGTCCCGCTCGGTGCGGGGGACGTACGGGTCCTCGACGTAGTGGGCGAAGGCGCCGGTGACCTCGACGTACTGGTCGTTGCCGTCGGGCCGCAGCCGCTTGTCCCGCTCGGCCCGGTAGCGGGCGAGGGTCGCCTCACGATCGCTCATGCGGCGAGGTTACTGCACCTCGGCTGCAAGAACTCGGGCGATCCAGGAGGCGACCAGCTCGTGGTCGGTCGGCCCGTCGACCGTGGCCACCGCCGCATCGGCCAGCTCGTCGCCCACCACGGCCCGGCGTCGCTCGACGAGGGCACGGGAGAACGGCGCGGTGAACTCGGGGTGGGCCTGGACGGTCCAGACCCGGTCGCCCACGGTGAAGCCGGCGATCGGGCAGTGCTCCGAGCGGGCCCACACCCGGGCCCCCTCGGGCAGGGCGACGACCTGGTCCTGGTGCATCGCCTGGAGCCGCATCTCCGACGAGGCGGCGCCGGGCAGCGGCGTGGTGACGGCATAGGTGTGCACGCCGGCGCCCCAGCCGACGTCGGCCTTCTCGACCCGGCCGCCGAGGGCCTGGGCGAGCAGCTGGTGGCCGAAGCAGATCCCGGCGACCGGGATGCCCCGGGCGACCACGTCGCGCAGGAGGTCCTCGGCCGGGGCGATCCACGGCTCGTCGTCGTAGACCGAGGTGGCCGAGCCGGTGAGCACGTAGCCGTCGAGGGCCGCCGGGTCCTCGGGCAGCTCGCCGGCCTGGGCGTCGAAGCCCACCAGCTCGATCCCGTAGGGGGCGAGGAGGGCGCCGAACATGGCCAGGTAGCCGCCCTCGGTGTCGGGCAGGCCCGGCGGCGGGGACCCGAGGAGCACCAAGCCGACACGACGGGGAGCAGCGGGGGACGACGGCACGTCGCCGAGGCTAGAGCCCTCCCCGTTGTGATCAGCCAGCGTTGGGTGGGCGCGACGCGGGCTGTTCAGAACGGAGACCACGCCGGAGTCGGGACGGGGCCGAGGCCGGGTCGGGTGGTCGTCGTTGCTACGGTCTCGCCGCCGCCCTGGAGGACCCGCGCCGTTGAGCTCGACCGACATCGGCGCGCCCGCTCGGCCCGCCGAGGCGGCGGCGCCGGCCCCCCCCCCTCGCGCCACCCCCGGGGGGCGCACGGCGGCTCCCGGGCGGGGCATCGGGGGCGTCACCGCCCGCTACCGCCTCGCCCACCCGGGCCTCTGGCTGGACGAGGCCTACACGTTGGGCGCGGTCCACCAGCTCAGGTCGTCGGTCCCCGAGACGAGCTGGACGATGAGCGGCTACTACGCCGTGCTCCGCGTCTGGTTCTGGGTGGCCGAGACGGTCTGGTGGATGCGGCTGCCGTCGGTGGTGGCCGCCCTCGGCGCCGTCGCCGTGACCGTCCTCGTCGCCCGCCGGCTGCTGGGCGAACGGGAGGCCCGCCTCGCCGGGATCCTCCTCGTCCTCTCGCCGATGTGGCTGACCTACGCCCAGGAGGCCCGGTCGTACGGCTTCGTGATGCTGGCCGTGTCGCTGTCGTGGCTCGCCGTCGACCACGGGATCTCGGCCCCCGACCCCCGGCACCGGCGCTGGTGGTGGCTGCTCCACACCGCCATCGGGCTGTACCTGCCCCTGCTCCACGGGCTGACCGCCCTCCAGGTCCTGCCCCAGCTCGGCGTGCTGCTGGCGGTCCGGGCCGACCGGGGGACGTGGCTGCGGGCCCTCCGGGGCGTGGCCGCCTGCCTGCTGATCACCGGGACCCTGGCCCGCACCGCGTCCGAGGAGGTCGGCAACTGGGTCGACCCGGTCAGCGTCGACTCGATCAACTTCACCCTCGAGCGCTTCTTCAGCCGGTGGGTGTACCTCTGCTTCGGCCTGGTGGCCCTGGTGCTGGTCGGCGTGGCCGTGGGCCTGGTCGCGGCGCGCCGGGCCGCCACGCGGCTCGACCGGGCCCGGGCCGTCGTGCCGGTGCTCTGGGGCGTGGCCCCGCTGGTCCTGCTCACCGTGCTCTCGCTGGCCCGGCCCTCGCTGGTGCCCCGCTACGCGGTGGGGTGCGTCCCCGGGCTGGCCCTGCTGATGGCGGTGGCCGTCGAGCGGGTCGGCCGGCCGCGCTGGCCGGCCGCGCCTCGGGCCCGAGCCGTCGGGGCGGTCGTCGTGGCCGCGGCCCTCGTCGCCGGCCACGTGTACCTCCACACCCGACCGGTCGACGGGTGGACCGTCGCCGCCCACCGCGTCGCCGCCGGCCTGGAGCCGGGGGACACGATCCTCATCTCCCGCGAGCCGACCACCCGGCCCCCGTTCGAGGCGGCCTGGCGCGAGGTCGACCCGGCCGCCGAGCCGGTGCTGATCCCGGCCGACCGGCCCCGCGGAGAGGTCCTCCGCTTCGAGCCCGACGACACCGACGGCACCGAGCGGTGGAACCAGGCCCGGGCCGCCGGGCGCATCTGGGTGGTGGCCGACAACACCCGCCAGGAGCTCGACCGCCTGCCGTCGCTGATCGTCGACGGCGTCGCCGGCCGGCCCGCGTCGCACCGCGAGATCGCCCGCTGGCGGGCCCCCCGCAGCACGATCTACGTCGTCCTGCTGGTCCCGATCATCCCGCCACCGCCGGGCTAGCCACAGCTACGGCGCCAGGCGGCCGGCGCTCTTGGCCGGGAGGTGGCCGGCGGCGGCCAGCCAGCGCACCGTCTCCTCCAGCGAGTCGCGCACCGGGCGGAGCTCGAGGCCGAGGGCCGAGAGGGTGGCCGAGTCGTCGGAGGCGACCATCGTCGTCATGATCTCGGCCGCGTCGAGGGTCAACGGGTAGCCGAGGGGCCGGACCCGGCGGACGCCGTCGAGGGCCCGGGCGAAGGCCATCAGCACCGGCTTGGGCAGCGGCGCCCGCCAGGCCCTCACGCCGGTGATGTCGTCGATCAGCGCGCCCAGCTCGGCCCACGGCAGGAAGTGGCCGCCCAGCATCAGCCGGCGCGGCCCGGCGCCGGGGGTGAGGGTGGCGACGAGGACGGCGGCCACGTCCCGGACGTCGACCAGGTTCACCCCGCCCCGGGTGCGCGGCCAGCCCTGGGTGCGGGCGGCGACCAGGCCCTCGAGGGTGGCGTCGAGGTGGGGCTGGTCGGCGCCGACGACCCCGCCCGGGTAGACGATCGTGATCGGGTCGCCGGCGTCCTGGCGGGCCCGCAGCTCCTGCTCGGTCACGACCTTCGACCGGCCGTAGTCGGTGCGGGGCGAGGCCAGCGTCGAGTCGGGCCCGATGACCGGCTCGGTCGGCGGGACGAAGACGGCGACGCTCGACACGTGGACGACCGGGTCGTGCCCGGCGGCCAGGGCGGCGTCGATGACGGTGCGGGCACCGACGGTGTTGACGTCGAGCACCGAGGTCCCGTCGTGGCCGGTCATGCCGATGGCGGCGGCGGCGTGGATCGTGGCGTCGCACCCCTCGACCGCCTCGCCCACGGCGGCGGCGTCCACCATGTCGCCGACGACCAGCTCGACGTCGTCGGCGTTGACGCCCCGCCGGCCGAGCACGCCCAGCGCCCGCTCGGGGCTGCGCACCAGCAGCCGCACGTCGTGGCCGGCCGCCCGCAGCGCCGGCACCGTGTACGACCCGACGAACCCACCGCCCCCGGTCACCAGCACCCTCATGGCGTGGAAGCATCGCGCTCCATGGCGACCTACACGGTGAACCCCGACGCGGTGGCGTTCGTCCGCGACCGGATCGATGCCCGCCAGTACGTCCTCGACAGCGACTGGGGCGCCGTCCAGCCCCGGGCCGACGACGAGAACGCCTACCTCGAGACCCACTCGTGGGAGGACTACGCCCGCTGGCACCTCGGGCTCACCGAGGGGGCGACCGACGGGACCAAGGCCCGCTACGCCTTCGTCTGCGGCGACCTCCGGCGGGTCCACCGGACCGGGCTGATCGCCTGTGTGTACCGGGCGGCGGAGTGGCGTCACAAGGAGGTCGAGCTGGCCGCCCACGACCTGCTGCAGCACCTCGACGCCGTCAGCGGCTGAGCGCACGGTGGGGCCCGTGGGCCCCATCACCCCCGGGCCCCACCGGCGCCCATCGTGCGCCGGGCGGCGGCGCGGATCTCTCCCCCACAGGGGTGATCGGTCAGCGGGGCGGGCAGGCCTCGACGGCGGCGGCGGCGTCCCGGCGGCCCCAGCTGAGGGCGGCCCAGCCGCCCCGGACCTCGACGCTGCCGTCGGCCTCGGGCTCGACGTGGCGCCGGCCGGGCTCGAAGTCGTCGCGGCCGTAGTACGGGTCCACGACCTCCGGCCGGCACAGCCGCTCGTACAGCGCCTCCCGGGCCTCGGGCGGCAGCTCGTCGAGCCCGGCGACCAGCGTGGGGATGGCGTCGTCGGACATGCCGTCGGCGTAGGCGGCGTCGAGCTTGCCGGTCGCCACCGCCCGGTCGATGTTGACCCGGGCGACGTGGGCCTCCGGGTTGGAGCCGTTCCACCACAGCAGGGCGACGAGGGCGGTCCCGACCATGGCTGCCGGCAGCCAGTCCCGCCCGCCCCGGCCCTGGACCAGGCGGACGGCCAGCAGCACGAAGGTGGCGCCGAGGAACCAGGCGAAGGTGGTGCAGGCCAGGCGCAGCATCGTCAGCCCGTAGGCGTCGCGGTACACGGCGAGGCGGTTGATCGCCGCCGCCACGAGCACCAGCGTCAGCAGGCAGCACAGGGCCGAGCTGACCCGGACGGCCAGGTCCTGGCGGGGCGACGTCTCGCGGGTCAGGGCCCGGATCCCGAGCAGGACCACCAGGGTCAGCCCGGCCGCCCACAGCAGCTGGAAGAAGCCGCTGCGGGCGTACTCGGCGTAGGTCAGCCCGGTCGTGCGCTGGACCCGGTCGTCGCCGCCGATGGCCGCCACCAGCTGGGCCGCCGCGAACAGGGCGTACAGGAGGGCCAGGCCGATCAGCACGACCGTGGCCTCGATCGCCCCCAGCGGCCGGCCGGTGCTCCGCGCGAGCGGCTTCACCTGGACGTCGGCACCCAGCAGGGCGGCGACGACCACGGCACCGGTGCCGAAGAGGACCAGGTGGACGATCAGGCCCTCGACCCCGACGTCGGGTGTGGGGATGGAGAAGACGGAGGCGAAGACGGCGTCGGCCGAGCCGAGC
>JBQGCF010000405.1:0-9700 GCA_052038315.1 Iamia sp. | reverse complement strand
GCTCAACGACTACGACCCGGCCGTCTTCCTGGTCACCCCGGGCACCGAGGTCATGGGCCTCACCATGCTCAAGCTGTGGGTGGCGGGCACCGCCGGACCGGTCGCCGCCCTCGGCGTCATCCAGGTGGCGGTCACCTTCGTCGTGCTCGGCCTCGGCCGCCTGCT
The DNA here is from genome assembly GCA_052038315.1 of Iamia sp. GTDB lineage: Bacteria > Actinomycetota > Acidimicrobiia > Acidimicrobiales > Iamiaceae > Iamia. The sequence continues at coordinate 9,535 of JBQGCF010000405.1, read as the reverse complement.
GTTCGGGGTCAAGCCCCGTGTCTGAGAGGAGCGCCCGTGTCTGAGCTGCTGATCACCGCCCTGACCAAGTCGTTCGGCGACACCCTCGCCCTCGACCACGTCGACGTCCACGCCCGCGACGGCGAGCTGCTGACCCTCCTCGGCCCGAGCGGCTGCGGGAAGTCGACGACGCTCTGGTCGATCGCCGGGCTCCACCGGCCCGACTCCGGTCGCATCGTCGCCGGCGACACCGTCCTGTTCGATGGCGACGCCGGCACCGAGCTGCCGCCCGAGGACCGGGAGTGCGGCGTCGTCTTCCAGTCCTACGCCGTGTGGCCCCACATGACCGTGGCCGAGAACGTCGGCTACCCGCTCAAGCTGCGGCGCCAGAAGGGCGCGGCCCGGGCCGCCCGGGTGGCCGAGGTCCTCGACCTGGTCGAGCTGGGCGCCCTGGCCGACCGCTACCCGCACCAGCTCTCCGGCGGCCAGCAGCAACGCGTCGCCCTGGCCCGGGCCCTCGCCCACCCGCCCCGCCTGCTGCTGTGCGACGAGCCCTTCTCCAACCTCGACGCCAAGCTGCGCGAGCGGGCCCGCACCTGGCTGCGCGACCTGCAGCGGGAGGTCGGCATCACCACCGTCTTCGTCACCCACGACCAGGACGAGGCCCTGTCGATGAGCGACCACGTCGTGGTGATGGACCACGGCGTCGTCCGCCAGGTCGGCACGCCGGAGGAGATCTACGAGACGCCGGCCGACCTCTTCGTCGCCGACTTCATCGGCACGATCAACCTGCTGGAGGCCAAGGTCGTGACCGAGGACGGCACGGGCGCCGAGGTGCTCGTCGACGGCCTCGACACGCCGCTGCGGGTCACCAAGGCCGGTCCCGGCGACCTCGGCCCCACCGCCACCGTGGCCGTCCGGCCCGAGGCGATCGTCGTCGACCCGCCGGCCGACGACGAGCCGACCAACCGGGTCACCGCCCCCGTCGTCGACCGCTCCTACCTCGGCGACCACACCCGCTACCGGCTGCGGCTGGGCGGGTCGACCCTCACCGTCCAGACCTCGCGGCCGGTCGCCGCCGCCGAGCTGACCCTCGGGCTCCCCGTGGCCCGCACCCTCGCCTACCCCGGGAGCCCCCGTGCCTGAACCCCGTGTGCCTGAACCGCGTGTGCCTGAACCCCGTGTGCCTGAACCCCGTGACGCCGCCACGAGCGTCATCGTCCCTGCCGGCATGCTCGGCGCCGGCTTCACCGCCGAGGCCGTCGAGCGGGGCATCGCCCTCGGCGGCGCCGCCATCGCCATCGACGGCGGCTCGACCGACAGCGGGCCGCACTACCTCGGCGCCGCCGCCCCGAAGATGCCGCCCGAGGCCATCACCGCCGACCTCCGGATCATGCTCACCCGGGGCGCGGCGGCCGGGATCCCCGTGATCGTCGGCTCGGCCGGCACCAGCGGCACCGACGCCGGCGTCGACTGGGTGGCCGGGCTGGTCGCCGGGATCGCCGCCGAGGAGGGCCTGCGGCTGACCGTCGCCCGCATCTACAGCGAGCAGGCCCCGGAGGCGATCGTCGAGCGGGTCGAGGCCGGGCGGACGAGGCCGCTCCCGCCGGCCGGGCCGCTGACCGCCGAGCGGGTCCGCCGCTGCGCCCACATCGTCGGGCTGATGGGCGCCGAGCCGATCATCGCCGCCCTCGACGCCGGGGCCGACGTGGTGATCGGCGGCCGGGCCACCGACACCGCCGTCATCGCCGCCGTCCCCCTGCGGGAGGGGCGCCCGGCCGGCCCGTCCTGGCACGCGGCCAAGACCGCCGAGTGCGGCGGCCAGTGCACCACCAACCCGCGGGGCGGGGGCGTGCTGGTGACCGTCGACGAGGGCGGCTTCACCGTCGACCCCCTCGAGCTCACGTCCTCGTGCACGCCGACCTCGGTGGCCGCCCACATGATCTACGAGAACGCCGACCCCCACCTGATGCGCGAGCCGTCGGGCACCCTCGACGTCACCGAGGCCGTCTACACCGCCCTCGACGACCGCCGGGTCCGGGTGACGGGCTCCCGCTTCACGCCCCAGCCGCCGACGGTGAAGCTGGAGGGCTCGGGGCTGATCGGCCACCAGAGCATGGCCATCGCCGGCATCACCGACCCCGAGGTGCTGGCGTCGATCGACGTCTGGGCGGCCGGGCTGGCCGAGTTCGTCACCCTCAAGGTGAAGGACGTCCTGGGGCTGGCCCCGCCGGACGTCGACGTCCAGGTCCGCTGCTACGGCTGGAACGCGGTGCTCGGCGACCTCGACCCCGACCCGACGCCACCCCGGGAGGTCGGCGCCGTGCTGATCGCCACCGCCCCCGACCAGGCCACCGCCACCAAGATCGTCAAGCTGGCCAACCCGTACCTGCTGCACATGCCGCTGCCGGGCATGGACCACCTGCCCAGCTTCGCCTTCCTCTCGTCGCCGGCCGAGATCGCCCGGGGGCCGCTGTACGAGTTCCTGCTCCAGCACGTCGTCGAGGTCGATGAGCCCGGCGAGCTGTTCCGCACCGAGATCGAGGAGGTCGGTCGATGACGACCATCGGTGATGTCGCGGACCTGGTCCGCTCGAAGAACGCCGGGCCCTTCTGGCAGACCCTCGACGTCTTCCTCCCCGACGACGAGGCCTACCGCACGGTGGCCGAGGCGCCCGGGCTCGACGCCGAGACGGTGGCCCGGGCCTACCGGGTCGACCCGGCGACGGTCCGGATCTTCCGGCTGCCGGACATCCGGGTCGTCAAGATCTCCTTCCCCCGGCCCACGCCGCAGGGCGGGATCCACGACCGGGACATGCACGCCGGCCAGCAGCACGTCCCGCTGGCCCGGCTCCCGCTGCACCCGTGAGAGGCCGATGAGGGTCGTCGCACCGGGTGGGCTGCCCGCCGGGTGGGACGAGCCGCTGCTCGCCGCCGGCCACGAGGTGGAGGTGGTCGAGGACCGCTCCCCCGCCGCGCTCCGCGCCGCGGCGGGGCGCGCCGACGCCATGGTGACGCTGCTGACCGATCGCATCGACGAGGCGGTGCTGGCCGCCGGGGCCGCCGGCTCGCTGCGGGTCGTGGCCAACGTGGCCGCCGGGTTCGACAACATCGACCGGGCCGCCGCCGCCGGGCTGCACGTCACGGTGACCAACACCCCCGGCGTGCTCGACGAGGCCACCGCCGAGCTGGCCGTCACCCTCGCCCTGATGGCCCGCCGGCGGACGACCGAGGCCGAGGCCGCCCTGCGGGCCGGGCGCTGGACCGGCTGGGCGGTCGACGGCTTCCTCGGCCACGACGTCGCCGGCGCCACCATGGGCATCGTCGGCTGGGGCCGGATCGGGCGGGCCACCGGCCGGCGCGCCGAGGCCCTGGGCATGACCGTGGTCCACAGCCGGCCGACCCCGCTCGACGAGCTGCTGGCCGTCGCCGACGTCGTCTCCCTCCACGTCCCGCTGACCCCGGACACGCACCACCTGATCGACGCCCGTCGCCTCCGGCTGATGAAGCCGACCGCGGTCCTCGTCAACACCGCCAGAGGCCCGGTGGTCGACGAGGAGGCGCTGGCCGAGGCCCTCCACGACGGCGTGATCGCCGGGGCCGGGCTCGACGTCTACGAGGACGAGCCCGCCGTCCACCCCCGCCTCCTCACCGCCCCCGGCGCCGTGCTCCTGCCCCACATCGGCAGTGCGACCGTCGCCACCCGCACGGCCATGGCCCGCACCGCGGCGACCGCCGTGGCCGACGTCCTGGCCGGCCGATCCTCCCCCGCCATCGTCCCACCCCCGTCCCCCTCTGCACCGCCGGAGACCCCGTGAACGACCTGTCCCCCCTCCTCGCCTACGACACGCCCACGCTGGCCAACGCCCTCGACGGGCTGACCGACCGGCCCGCCACCGAGGGCTTCACCCGGCCGCCGATCCACTCGATCCTCCCGGACCTGCCCCCGATGGCGGGCTACGCGGTGACGTGCACGATCACCTCCGAGGCGCCCTTCGCCGACGCCGGCGCCAAGGCCCGGGCCATGGAGCCGCTCTACGCCCTGGTGGCCGGGGCGCCGAGCCCGTCGGTCATCGTCGTCCAGGACCTCGACGGCGGGGCCGGCTGCCTGTGGGGCGAGGTCAACTCGACGATCTGCTCGGCGCTGGGCTGCCAGGGCGTGGTCACCGACGGCCTGGTGCGCGACCTGCCCGACGTCGAGGCCCTCGGCTTCCGCTACCTCGCCCGGGGCGTGGGCGTGGCCCGGGCAAACGTGCAGATCGTCGACGTCGACGTTCCGGTGACCGTGGGCGGCATGCACGTCGTCCCCGGCGACATCGTCCACGCCGACCGCCACGGCGCCCTCGTCGTCCCGGCCGCGGCGCTCGACCGGCTGCCCGCCGCCGCCGATGCGGTGATGGCCCGCGAGGACCGGCTCCTCACCTGGGTCCGCTCCCCCGGGTTCGACCCCACCGAGCTCGCCGCCCGCCGCGCCCAGCACTAGCCCTCCTCGTCCCCCTTCCCCCCGGTTCCCCCCGTTCTGTGTGCGGGTTCGTGCGGATGCGGCGTGTTTTCGCACACAGAACGATGCCCACGTCCGGGTGAGGGTGGGGGCTGGGGTGGCGGGGCAGCCCGGGCGGGGTGACCGATGATCTCGCCACCGCGGCCGATGCCCTCCGCCGGCTGCTGGGCCACGACGAGGCCCGGCCCGGCCAGCTGGAGGCCATCGCCGCGGTGGCCGGCGGCCGGGACACGCTCGCCGTCCTGCCCACCGGCGGGGGCAAGACGGCGATCTACCAGGTGGCCGCCGACCTGCTCGACGGGCCGACCGTCGTCGTCTCGCCGCTGATCGCCCTCCAGCACGACCAGCGCCGCGCCCTCGACCAGGCCACCCCCGGCGCCGCCGCCCCGGCCAGCTCGGCCATGCCCGAGGGCGAGCGCCGGCAGGCGCTGGAGGACCTGGCCGCCGGCCGGCTCGACTTCCTGCTGATCGCCCCCGAGCAGCTCGCCCGGGACGACACCCGGGAGGCGCTGCGGGCCGCCGGCCCGACCCTCGTCGTGGTGGACGAGGCCCACTGCGTCAGCGCCTGGGGCCACGACTTCCGGCCGGACTACCTCCGCCTCGGCGCCCTGGTCGACGAGCTCGGGCACCCGGTCGTGCTGGCCCTCACCGCCACCGCCGCGCCGCCGGTCCGGGCCGAGATCGTCGAGGCCCTCCGCCTCGAGGACCCGGCCATCGTCGTGGCCGGCTTCGACCGGCCGGAGATCGACCTGGCCGTCGAGGTCCACCACGAGGCCGACGCCAAGACCGACGCCGTCGTGGCCCGGGCGGCCGAGGGCGGGCCCGGCATCGTCTACGTCGCCACCCGTCGCACCGCCGACGAGGTGGCCGAGCGGCTGGCAGCCGATGGCGTCGCGGCGGCGAGCTACCACGCCGGGCTGCCCGACCGGCGCCGCCGCGAGGTGCAGGACGGCTTCCTCGCCGGGGAGGTCGACGTCGTGGTGGCGACCAACGCCTTCGGCATGGGCATCGACAAGCCCGACATCCGCTTCGTCCTCCACCACGACCCGCCCGAGTCGCTCGACGCCTACTACCAGGAGGTCGGCCGGGCCGGGCGGGACGGCGAGCCCGCCTCCGCCGTGCTGTTCTGGCGGCCGGAGGACCTCGGCGTGCGCCGCTTCTTCGCCGCCGGCGGCGGGATCGGCACCGACGAGCTGACCGCCGTGCTCGACGCCGTGGGAGAGGACGAGGAGCCCCCGCCGGTCGACGTCCTCCAGGAGCGGACCGGGCTGAGCCGCTCCCGGCTGACCCTCGCCGTCGACCGCCTCGCCGCCGCCGACGCCTTCGACGCCGACAGCGCCGAGGAGACCGAGCAGGTGGTCGAGCAGATCGCGTCCGACGAGGAGGCGCACCACCAGCGCGAGCGGAGCCGGGTCGAGCTGGTCCGGGCCTACGCCGAGAGCCGGACGTGCCGCCGGGCGGCGCTGCTCGGCTACTTCGGCGAGCCCTACGACCCGCCGTGCGGCGCCTGCGACCGCTGCCGGTCCGGCGCCGGCGTGGCCGACGAGGAGGTGCCCGACGGGGCCGAGGCCTTCGCCCCCGGCACGCCGGTGACCCACACCGAGTGGGGCGCGGGCGAGGTCGTCCGGATCGAGCCGCCCGACGCCGTCGTCGTCCTCTTCGCCACCGCCGGCTACCGCACCCTCAGCCTCCCCGTCGTCCTCGAGGCCGAGCTGCTCACCACCACCGGCTGATCGTCGTCGTCGCTAGCGTCCCCGCCGTGGACGACGGACCCGGTGTCGACGGCTGGACGGCGGACCTCCGGGGCCGGCTGGACGAGCTGCTCGACGAGTACCGCGCCGCCCTCCACGACGCCCTCGACGGGCTCACCGAGGACGAGGCCCGGGCCCGCCTGGTGCCGTCGAGGACGACGCTGCTCGGCCTGCTGAAGCACGTCACCTACGTCGAGGGGGTCTGGTTCGACCAGGCGGTGACCGGTCGGACGGCGAAGGAGGCCGGCATCCCCACCAGCCCCGACCGCTCCTTCGCCCTGCGGGCCGACGACACGATCGCCTCGGTGCAGGCGGCCCACCGGGACCGCGCCGAGCGGTCGCCGCCGGACGATGGCCGGCCTCGACCTCGGCGCCACCGTCACCGGGCGGGGCGAGCGGACGGTGTGGGCCCTCTACGTCCAGGTGCTCCGGGAGCTGGCCCAGCACGCCGGGCACGCCGACATCCTGCGGGAGCAGCTCCGGGCCGAGCGCTAGAGCCGGCCCCGGCGCCGGCTGATCGCCCGCCGAGGGTGCCCTCCTAGGGTGGGCCGGTGCTCGCCCGGACCGACCCGCCCGTGCGGCGGGTGCGGGCGGCGGCCGCGGTCGAGGACCTCTGCGCCGGGCACCAGCCGCTCGCCCTGCTGGTGTCGTCGCCGCTGGCCGAGCCCGGCGCCGAGCGGCGGGCCCGCTGCTGGGTGGTGGGCGCGCCCGGGGCCGAGCAGGGCGTGCTCACCGCGGTGCGGGTCCGGCCTGGTCTGGTGATCGGCTCCGCCCTGCTGCTCGGGGACGACCCGCAGGTCGCGCCGGCGCTGGCCGCCCTGGCCCGGCGGGCCGGGGTGGGACGGCTGCTCGGCGGGGTCGACCACGTCGGCCCGATCGCCGGGGCCGTCGCGGGCGCCCGGCCGACCCCCCTGGAGATGCTGGCCCGGACCCAGGCGGACCCGCCCGGCGGCGCCTGGCGGGAGCGGGGCCGGGTGGCCGGTCCCGACGACGTCCCCGCCCTGGTCGCCCTCTACCGCCGCTTCGAGCTGGAGATCCTCGACCCCGGCCGGCTGGAGGAGGCGGTCGGCGGCCTCGTCGCCCGGCGCCGGGTGGTCGTCGCCGTCGAGGACGGGACGGCGGTGGCGGCCATGCGGGTCGAGGCCCGCTCGCCGCGCTGGGACCTGTGGGCCGGGCTGACCGTGCCCCCCGAGCACCGGGGGCGAGGGCTGAGCCGGGTGGTCGACGCCTGGGCGCGGGAGCTGTCCCGCGTCGCCGGGCGGGGCACCGCCGGCGTGCGGGCCCCGACCAACGCCGTCCCCCACGACGTCCCGGGCCTGGTGGCCCACCCGTGGCTCGAGGTGCGGCTCCCGCCGACGATCGTCCGCCGCCGCGCCCGCCAGGCCCGCCGTCTCGTCAGGTCCCGCGTGCCCGGCGCCGGAGCGTCCCGATGAGGGTGCGGGTGCCGGCGGGAGCCGGGCGACGGGTCGGGGTGGGGGCCACGCCGGCGCTCGTCGCCGCCGCCGAGGCCGGCGAGCCGGCGTCGACCCTCGTGGCCGGTGCGCTGCGGGCCGCGACCCGGCGCACGGTCGTGCTCACCGTCGAGGACCGGCCCGGTTCGGTGCTGAGCGCCGTCGTGCTCGATCGCCACGGCCCGTCCCGCTGGGAGGCCCTGCCCCTCGTCGTCGATGCCGCCGGTGCGGCGCTCCTGGCCCGCCTCGTCCACCTGTCCCCGGCCCGCCGGGTGATGGGCGTGGGGCCGCACGTCGCCCCGCTGGTCGACCACCTGCCCCGACGCCGCTCGGTGGGCCGGTTCCCGTTCTACGGCGCGGCCGTCAAGGACGCGGTGCCCCCGACCGACCTCGACCCCCGCTCCCGCGCCGCCGGTCCCGCCGACCTGCCCGCCCTCACCGACCTGTTCGCCGTCACCTACCACCTGGGCCGCTCACGCGACCGGGCCGCCTGGGACCGCGTGCTGCGCCGGGCCACCGCCGAGGGGCTGGTCGTGGTGGCCGAGGTCGGCGGCCAGGTCGTCGGGGCCCTGCTGTGCGCGGCGGCCAGCCGGTCCTGGGCCTACGGCTCCGACGCGGTGATCCGCCCCGACCACCGGGGCCAGGGCCTGTCCTGGGCCATGGCCAACCGGATGTTCGCCCTCGTCGTCACCTACGGCCTCGACATGTGCGGCGCCCAGGTCGACGAGAACCCGATGGACGCCGAGCACCACTACGAGGGGCACGGCGCCCTCAGCGACGAGCTGTGGGGCGTGGGCCTCGACCCGCACCTGCGGGCCCGTCGGGTGCGGGCCGCCGCCGGGCGTCTCCGCCGGGCGGCCACGCGATGAGGAGGAGGCGTCCTATGAGGAGACCTTGCCTCCGAGCAGCGCCTCGACCGAGTCGGTCGCCTCGATGGCGGGGGCCTCGTAGGCCAGCTCGGGGGCGTCGTCGCGGGGCTCGTCCATGGCGGCGAGGCTACCCGTGGCCCCACCCCTCACCGGGCCCTCCGAGGGGTCCCCGAACGGGTGATTCGGGCCACGCGACCGGCCTGAGCGCGAGCCCGGTCACGGAGCGCGGCCGTCGGGACGGGTCGTTCGCCCCGGGCGCCCCGGACCCGGTCCACCCGGCCGATCAGCAGGGCCTCTGCGACCGGCTCGTCGTCCCGCGCCCGGGCGTCGCCCCGGAAGCGGTGGGGCGGGCCGACGGCCCGGCACCGGTGGACGACCACCTCGCCGGCCGCGGTGGCGAAGGCCCACACCTCGCCGGGTGCCGGGACGGCGGGACCGGTCGCCACGTGGACCTCGGTCCCCGAGGCGATGGCCCGGCCCATCGAGCCTCCCCGGCTCGGGAGCCACACCCCCTCCGGGCGGGCGGCCGTGGACCGTAGGGCGGCCGCCAGCGCAGCGCCGGACATCGTCGGCCTCGGGCCGGTGGGGGTGGCGCTCACCGGCCTCGATCCCGCATGGCGCGCCAGTCTCGCGCTGGCCCTCGGACCGCTCCCGCCCGGGACCGGCCCGGTGGTCGCGCGGGTCGGGGCCGAGCCGTGGTCCCCGCTCCCCTCCGCCGAGCCCGTCCCCGTCGGGCCGGCCGTCGACCTGTGGCGGCACGGCGACGACCTCGACCTCCACGACCGGCGCAGCGGCGCCCGGGCCCGGCTGGTGGGCGACCGGGTGCTGCTGTCGGCGGCGACGGGCGGGACGGCGGCGTGCGGGCGGGTGCTCCCCTTCGCCCTGGCCCCGCCGCTGCTCGACGCCGGGGTCGCCCTGGTCCACGGCGCCGCCCTGGCGCGCGGCGACCGGGCCGTGCTGGCGGTGGGACCGACGGGTGCCGGCA
>JBQGCF010000404.1:0-7245 GCA_052038315.1 Iamia sp. | reverse complement strand
CCGGCACGACGATGAGCGTCGTCCACGGCGCCGAGGGGCGCCGATGACCACGGTGGAGGAGAGCACGCCGCAGGAGCCGGCCGAGGAGAAGCCGGCGTACCGGCCGTCGCCGCAGGAGACGCGCGGCGCCGGACCGGCCCGCATGGGCGCCATCGGGATGCCGGTCGAGAAGAGCGAGGACTTCGGCGGCACGCTCCGGCGCCTCGCCATCCGGCTGCGGGGCGAGGCCGCCGTCGTCGGCGCGGTCGTCGTCCTCTCGCTGGTCGCGGTGGCCCTGCAGGCGGTCGGGCCCCGCATCCTCGGCCGGGCCACCAACATCGTCGTCGACGGGATCGTCGACGGCACCGGGACCGACTGGGACTCGCTGCGGCGCACGCTGCTCCTGGCCCTCGGGCTCTACCTCGGCTCGGCGGTGATGTCGTACAGCCAGGGCTACCTGCTCGCCGGGATCGTCCAGCGCTCGATGGCCCGCCTGCGCGACGAGGTCGAGGCCAAGATCAACCGGCTCCCTCTCAGCCACCTCGACCAGCAGCCCCGCGGCGACGTCCTCAGCCGGGTCACCAACGACATCGACAACCTGGCCCAGGGCCTGCAGCAGACGCTGAGCCAGATCCTCAACTCGACGCTGCTGATCGTCGGCGTGGTGATCATGATGCTCACCATCTCGCCGTGGCTGGCGCTGGTGGCGATCATCACCATCCCCACCGCCCTGCGGATGCTGAAGGCGATCACCAACCGGTCGAAGAAGCGCTTCATCGCCCAGTGGGCCCACACCGGCGCCCTCAACGGCCAGGTCGAGGAGGCCTTCACCGGCCACACGCTCATGAAGGTCTACGGGCAGCGGAGCCGGGCCGAGGAGCGCTTCGACGCCAAGAACCAGGAGCTGTTCGAGGCTGCCGACGAGGCCCAGTTCCTGTCGGGCACGGTGCAGCCGGCGATGATGTTCCTCGGCAACCTCAACTACGTGATCATCGCCGTCGTCGGCGGTCTCCAGGTCTCGTCGGGGCGCATGTCGATCGGCGACATCCAGGCCTTCATCACCTACTCCCGGCAGTTCACCCAGCCGCTGACCCAGCTGGCCTCGATGGTGAGCGTCTTCCAGTCGAGCGTCGCCTCGGCCGAGCGGGTCTTCGCCCTCCTCGACTGGCCCGACCAGACGCCGGACCCCACCGACGCGCCGGCGCTCGCCCCCGTCCGGGGCCGGGTCGAGTTCGACCACGTCGACTTCTCGTACAGCCCCGACCGGCCGCTGATCCAGGACCTCTCGCTGGTGGCCGAGCCGGGCCAGACCATCGCCATCGTCGGCCCGACCGGCGCCGGCAAGACGACGCTGGTCAACCTGATCATGCGGTTCTACGAGCTCGACGGCGGCCAGATCCGCCTCGACGGGCGCGACATCGCCTCGCTGCCCCGGGCCGACCTGCGGGCCCAGATCGGCATGGTCCTCCAGGACACCTGGCTGTTCGAGGGGACGATCCGGGAGAACATCATGTTCGGCAACCTGGACGCCACCGAGGAGCAGATGCGGGAGGCGGCCCGGGCCACCTACGTCGACCGCTTCGTCCACTCGATGCCCGACGGCTACGACACCGTCCTCGACGACGAGGGCACGTCGGTCAGCGCCGGCGAGAAGCAGCTGCTCACCATCGCCCGGGCCTTCCTGGCCGACCCGGCGATCCTGATCCTCGACGAGGCGACCAGCTCGGTCGACACCCGCACCGAGGTGCTGATCCAGGAGGCCATGTCGGCGCTGCGGTCGAACCGGACCAGCTTCGTGATCGCCCACCGCCTGTCGACCATCCGCGACGCCGACACGATCCTCGTGATGCGGGACGGGCAGATCGTCGAGCAGGGCGACCACGAGACGCTGCTGGCCGCCGGCGGCGCCTACGCCGACCTCCACAACGCCCAGCTCACCGGTCGCTCGACCTAGGTTCGCCCGGTGGAGACGATGGCCGTGCCGCAGGGGACCTTCGACCTGACGCGGCCGGACGCCGGCGGGCGGTCACCGCTGCGGGCGTGGGACGCGGCCGACGAGCTGGTGCTGCGCCACCTGGCCACGGTCGGGGCGACCGGGACGACGGTGCTGGTCGACGATGCGTGGGGCGCGCTGGCCTGCGCCCTCGCCCCCTCGGCGCCGACGGTCGTGCTCGACTCGTACCTCGGCGGCCGGGCGGTCGCCGGGAACCTGGAGGGCAACGGCCTGGCTGCGGCCGGCGTCACCGTCGTCGACCCGCTGGCGCCGCTCCCGGACCGGGTCGACGTGGCCGTGCTCAAGGTGCCCAAGACGGTGGCCCGGCTCGAGCACGCCCTCCACCGGCTGGCCCCGTCGCTCCACGAGGGATCGGTCGTCGTCGGGGCCGGGATGACCCGCCACGTCCACACCTCCACCATCCAGCTGTTCGAGCGGCTCGTCGGCCCGACGACGACCTCGCGGGCCGAGAAGAAGGCCCGCCTGATCCACGCCACCGTCGCCGGCCGGCCGGCGGTCCCGAGCCCCTGGCCCCGGACGGTGGAGGTGGTGCCGCCGGGCGGCTCGCCGCTGGCGCTGGTCGCCCACGCCGGGGTGTTCTCGGCGACCCGGCTCGACCCCGGCACCGCCCTGTTGCTCGCCCACCTCCCCGAGCCCGGCGCCCACGAGCGGGTGGTCGACCTGGGGTGCGGCACGGGCGTCGTCGGTGCGGTGCTGGCCCGCCACGACGCGGATGCCCACGTCACCTTCGTCGACGACTCGCCTCTCGCCGTGGCCTCGGCCCGGGCCACCTGGGCCGGCGAGCACGGCGACCGGGACGCCGCCTTCGTCGTGGGCGACGCCCTGCTCGACCCGGCCCCGGTCGACGCCGACCTGGTCGTCGTCAACCCGCCGTTCCACCGGGACCACCGCGTCGGCGACGAGACCGCCTGGCGCATGTTCGTCCAGGCCCGGGAGGTCCTTCCGCCGGGTGGCACCCTGCTCGTCGTGGGCAACCGCCACCTCGCCCACCACGCCAAGCTGGCCCGCGTCTTCGGCAAGGCGAACGTCGCCGTGGTCGCCTCCGACCCCGGCTACGTCGTCGCCTCGGCGACCGCGACCTAGACCTGGCCGGGGTCCTCGCCGGGCTCGGCCTCCTCCAGGAGGGGATCGCCGTCGCCGGAGCCATCGGGGTCGGCGCCGGGGGCCACGTCGGTGGGGCCGACGTCGCCGACGATGTTCGGGTCCTCCAGCCCGACGCCGGAGCCCCGGACCTTGTCGGCGATGCCCTCGATCACGCCTGGGTCGTCGTCGTCCGGGGTCGGTGCCATGTCGCTCATGGCCCGGCACTCGCCGCCAGCGGCCGGCCGACGCAGGTCTAGAGCGAGAGCCCGGGGACGGCGCCGGTGTCGAGCGGGCTGGGGCCGTCGGCCACCAGGCGGTGCCAGCCGGCGGCCGCGACCATGGCGGCGTTGTCGGTGCACATCTCCCGGGACGGGAGCGACACCCGCAGCCCGGCGGCCTCGCCCCGCCGCACCGCCTCGGCGCGCAGCAGCGAGTTGGCGGCCACGCCGCCGCCGAGGCACAGGCCCTTGGCGCCGGTCTGCTCGGCGGCCCGCAGCGCCTTGGCGATCAGCACGTCGACCACCGCGGCCTGTAAGGACGCGGCCACGTCGGGGGTGGCGACGTCGGGGTGGCGGCGGACGTGGTTGATCACCGCCGTCTTGAGCCCGGAGAACGACAGGTCGAGGCCGTCGTCGAGCATGGCCCGGGGGAAGGCGATGGCCTCCGGATCGCCGTCGGCCGAGATCTTGTCGACGGCCGGGCCACCCGGGTAGCCGAGCCCGAGGTAGCGGGCCACCTTGTCGAAGGCCTCGCCGGCGGCGTCGTCGAGCGTGCCGCCGAGGACCTCGTAGGAGCCGGGCGCGTCCATGGCCACGATCAGGGTGTGGCCGCCGGAGACGAGCAGGACGATCACCGGCAGCTCGACGTCGGGGTCGTCGAGGAGGGCGGCGTGGAGGTGCGCCTCCAGGTGGTTGACGGCCACGAAGGGCACGTCCCACACCAGGGCGAGGGCCTTGGCCGTGGCCACGCCGACGAGCAGCGCGCCGACCAGGCCCGGGCCGTAGGTCGCGGCCACCGCGCCGACCTCGCGGTCGGCCAGCCCGGCCTCGACCAGCGACTCGGCGATCACCGGGGTGAGCAGCTCGACGTGGGCCCGGCTGGCCACCTCGGGCACGACGCCGCCGTAGCGGGCGTGGATGTCGACCTGGCTGGAGACGACCGACGAGCGCACCCGGCTGCCCCCGACGACCACGGCCGCGGCCGTCTCGTCGCACGACGTCTCGATGCCCAGCACGGGCAGGGCGTCGAGGTCGATCACCTCGGGGGTCCAGATGCTCATGCGATGACCTCGGGGCTCTCGGGGGCGGAGCGGACGCCCTGCAGGACGCTGGGCGTGGGGAGGGTCGCCTCGATGCGGGCCAGGCGCTCGGCGTAGGCACCCGAGGTGACGTCGGTGGCCCACATGATCACCGCGTCCTCCCGGTTGTCGATGTAGTACGCCTTGCGCACCCCGGCGGGGGCGAAGCCGAACCGGCTGTAGAGGCGCTGCGCCTCCCGGTTCGAGGCCCGGACCTCGAGGGTGACCCGGTCGGCGCCGAGGGCGACGGCGTCGCGCATCAGGACGAGCAGCAGCCGGGTGGCCAGCCCCTGGTGCTGGTGGACCGGGGCCACGGCGACGGTGGTGACGTGGGCGTCGCCGACGATCACCATCAGCCCGGCGTAGCCCACCACCTGGGTGCCCTGGCGGGCGACGAGGTAGCTGCGGCCGTCGGTCGTCGACAGCTCGCCGAGGTAGAGGCCGAGCGACCACGGCCGGGGGTAGACCTGGTGGTCGATGCGCAGCACCTGGCGCAGGTGGCGGCGCCGCATCGGGGTGACCACCACCGGCAGCCCGGCGGTCAGGGTGTCGGGGGCGGCCGCCATCAGGCCGGGCCCCCGGGACCCGACCGGGGCCCGGGCACGCCCTCGCGGGTGGCCCAGCTGATCTCGGCGTCGGGCTTGCGCAGGTACGTCGGGCTGACCTCCCACGGCTGCACCCACTCCTCCCGCAGGGCGAGGTGGTGGGCCAGCAGCACGAGGTCCCGGGCCGACGGCGCGGTGAGGCCGTGGGTGACCACCTCGGCCCGGACGAGGCTGCCCAGCTCCTCGCGGTAGCGCACGGCCCCGTCGCCCACGACGAGCAGGTCGCCGCTCTGGGCCTGGAGCTCGGCCCGGAGGTCGTCGGGCGTGCTGACCCGGGGCTCGGTGACGCGCTGCACGCCGCCGGGCACCGGCCGGTACAGGGCCGAGAACAGCTCGCCCCGACGGGCGTCGATCACCGCCGCGATCAGGCGGTCGGTGAAGCGGGCCGGGAAGGCCAGCAGGTCGAGGCTGGAGATCGGGATCACCGGCACCCGCAGGGCCTGGGCGACCGCCTTGGCCGTGGCCACCCCGACCCGCAGCCCGGTGAACAGCCCGGGCCCGATGTCGACGGCGACCGCGCCGACCTCGGACAGCTCGATGCGGGCCTGGCGGCAGACGAACTCGATCGACGGGGTCAACGACTCGGCGTGGCGCTTGCTCCGGGCCGAGTGGGCCGACGCCAGCACGCCCTCGTGGCCGCCGACGGCACACCCCACCTGGCCGGTGGCGGACTCGATGCCGAGGATGATCACGCCGACACCTCCCACCGCTCGACGGTGGCGCGCAAGCCGTCGGCCCGGGCCCGCCAGCGGGCGCCGACGGGGCGGAGCTGCCAGGTGCGGAGGTCGCCGGAGGCGGGGTCGTCGTCGAGGGGGGCGAAGGTGATGCGGATCTCCAGGAAGTCGGCGGGCAGCACCGGCACCACGGCGTCGCCCCACTCGATCACGACCACCGCGCCGTCGTCGACCATCTCGGCCAGCCCCACGTCGAGGGCCTCCCGCAGGTGCTCGAGCCGGTACACGTCGAGGTGGTGGATGGTGACCCGGCCCTCGTAGGTCTGGGCGATGGTGAAGGTCGGGCTGGTGATGCGCTCGGCCACGCCCAGCGCCGCGCCCAGGCCCTGGGTGAAGGCGGTCTTGCCCGCCCCCATCTCGCCGGACAGCAGCAGCACGTCGCCCGGCCGCACGAGGTCGGCGAGGGCGCCGGCGAAGGCGCGGGTGTCGGCAGCGGAGGTGGTGCGGGCCAGCACGGTCCAAGCGGGGGTGGGCGGAGCGGGGCAGCGGCGAGCGTACCGCCGCCCCGGACGAGGAGCGGCATGCGACCGGGCCGCGGGCACCCCCGACAGATGGGGGAAAGGGACGGCCGTCGTGGTGTCGAACCTGCCGCCATGACCCCCCGAACCCCCCATCGTCGAGTCATCACGGCGCTCGCTGCCATCACCATCGCGTTCGTGGCGATCCTCGGCGGATCCGCGACCCCGGCCTCGGCCTACGCCCCGGCCGACCAGGCGACCATCCACCCCGGTGTCCAGATGTTCACCGAGGGCGCCCAGTGCACCGCCAACTTCGTCTTCAGCGACGGCGCCGACCTCTACATCGGCTACGCCGCCCACTGCGCCGGGCTGGGCGAGGCCACCGACACCAACGGCTGCCAGGCCGGGACCCTGCCGGTGGGCACGCCGGTCGAGATCGACGGCGCCTCGCAGCCGGGCACGCTGGCCTACAGCTCCTGGGCGACGATGCAGGCCGTCGGCGAGACCGACGCCAACGCCTGTGCCTACAACGACCTGGCCCTGGTCAGGATCGACCCGGCCGACCACGACAAGGTCAACCCGTCGATCCCCCACTGGGGCGGCCCGACCGGCCTCAACACCACCGGCGTGTCGGCCCTCGGCCGGGTCTACAGCTACGGCAACTCCTCGCTGCGCCAGGGCATCACCCTCCTCAGCCCCAAGACGGGCGTGAGCCTGGGCACCACCGGCGGCGGCTGGACCCACCCGCTCTACACGGTCACCCCCGGCATCCCCGGTGACTCGGGCAGCGCCTTCCTCGACGCCCAGGGCCGGGCCCTCGGCGTGCTCAGCACCCTGTCGATCGCCCCGACCCCGCTGAGCAACAACGTCTCGGACCTCAGCCGCGGCCTCGACTACATGCGGGCCCACACCGGCCTCGACGCCGTCCAGCTCGTCCAGGGCGACGTCTCCTTCAACGGCAACCAGCTCCCCCTCGGCCTCTGATCCCCTAGCCCCTCACACCTCCACCGAGCGCACCGCCCTCGTGAAGGCGGCGCCGGCCAGGTGGGGCACCTGGTCGGCACGAGCGGCGGCC
>JBQGCF010000403.1:0-4045 GCA_052038315.1 Iamia sp. | reverse complement strand
GCGCCCCGCCGGGCCTCGGCGGCCCGGGCCGCCCTGACCGAGCGGGCCATCGGCGCCCACGAGGCGGCCGTCGCCCGCCACCGGGACGGCTGACCGGGTGGAGGCAGGGGGACGCCCGTCGAGCGGGGTCGTCTACGGCGTCCTCACCGTCGGCATCGTCGCCGTCTCGGCGTCCGCCCTGATCATCCGCGAGGGCTACGACGCGGTCGGCGGCGGGTCGACCGGTCGGGGCCTGCTGATGGCCTACTCCCGGATGGGCCTGGCCGCGGTGCTGACCCTGCCGGCGTGGCGCCGGCCCCGCGTCGACGGCGCCCCGGTCGTCGCGCCCCGCCTGCCCGAGGGGACGCGCGGCCGGGCGGTCGCCGGCGGAGTCCTGCTCGGCCTGCACTTCGGGACGTGGCTGCCGTCGCTGGCCTTCACGTCGATCGCGGCCAGCACGACGATCGTCACGACGGTCCCCGTGTGGGTGGTGCTGCTGGTGTGGGTCACGCAGGGCCAGCGGCCGTCGGCCCTCACCGGCGTGGGCATCGCCGTGGCGATCGGCGGCGGTGCCCTCGTGGCCCTCGGCGACGTCGAGGGGCTCGGTGCCGGGTCCAACCCGCTGCTGGGCAACCTCCTGGCCCTGGCCGCCGCGGTCACGTACTCGGGCCACCTCCTGCTGGGTCAGGCGGTGCAGGCGCGGGGCCTCGGGATCTGGCGGTGGACCACCGTCGTCGCCGCCGTCGGGGCCCTCTCGATCGCTCCCCTGGTCGTCGCCACCGCACCAGGCGAGGGGCCCTTCCCGCTGCGCTTCTGGGCGGCGGTCGTCGCCCTCTGCGTGGTGTCGCAGATCGTGGGCCACTCCTCGCTCACCTGGTCGACCCGCTGGATCAGCCCGACGCTCGTCTCGGTGGCCATCCTCCTGGAGCCGGTGCTGGCCTCGGCCGGGGCCGCCGCCCTCTACGACGAGGTCCCCGGCGGGCTGGTGCTGCTCGGCGCCGCCGTGCTGGTGGCCGGGGTCGGCCTGACCACGTGGGCCGAGGCCAGGGACGTGCAAGCGACCGAGGTGCCCGTGCGTCTGGAGGGGTGATGGTCGAGCCACCGCCGCCGCAGCCCCTCCGGGTCGAGCTGACCGCGCCCCAGCGCCGGGCGCGGGTCACGCCGCTGGCGAGCCGGACGGTCGACCCCGGCGGCTTCGACGCCTTCTACCAGCAGACGCTCCCCGAGATGGTGCGCGTGGCGACGCTCGTCGTCGGCTCCCGGGCCACCGCCGAGGACCTGGTGCAGGACGCCTTCGTCCGGGTCCACGCCCGCTGGGAGGGGGTCGACGACCCGGCCGGCTACACCTACCGGGCCGTCGTCAACGCCTGCCGCTCGCACCTGCGCCGCCGGGTCCTGGAGCGGCGGCACCGGGGGTCGATCGGCGTCGGCGTGGCCGAGCTCGAGGCCCGGGAGCTGCTCGACGCCCTGGCCGTCCTGCCCACCCGCCAGCGGGCGGCCGTCGTGCTCCGGTTCTACGCCGGGCTCAACGAGCGGGACATCGCCGACGCCCTGGGGTGCGCCCCCGGCACCGTCGGCTCCCTGATCCACCGCGGCCTGGCCACCCTCCGCCAGGCGATCGAGAGGTGACCGTGGACGACGAGAACCCGACCATCGAGGACCGGCTCCGGTCCGCCCTGGCGGCCGGCATCGCCCAGGTCGAGTCCGAGGTCGGCCCACCGGTGGCCGACCCCGCCGACCTGACCCGCCGCCGGATCCGGCACCACCGGCGACAGGGCATCGCCCGGGCGGCGGCGGTGATCGTCATCGTGCTCGGTGCGGCCGTGGGCGGCTGGGGCGTGGGCCGGGACCGGGGCCGCAGCGACGTCGAGAAGGTGGCGTCGGCCGAGCACGGACCGGACGATCGGCAGCTGTACGAGGCGACGAGCACGTCCGTCGCCGCCCTCGACAGCGACGCCGGCTCCCGGGTCGTGATCGGTCCCGACGACGTGCCGATCGTCGTGCCCCAGCCGCCGGATCCGGGCACCGACAGCGGCCGGGCCGCCCGCATCGCCTCGGCCACCGGGTCGGACCTGGCCCTGCCCTTCGAGCCCTGGTACGACGGGATGCCGCTGCCGACGGCGA
This sequence comes from Iamia sp., assembly GCA_052038315.1. Classification (GTDB taxonomy): domain Bacteria; phylum Actinomycetota; class Acidimicrobiia; order Acidimicrobiales; family Iamiaceae; genus Iamia. The sequence goes on along the minus strand of JBQGCF010000403.1, from coordinate 1,942 downwards.
CGGCGACGACGCGGGAGCTGGCCGACGGGGCCGAGCTGCGGGTCGGGCTCAACCGCTACGACCCGGCGATCTACGAACTGCCCCCCTTCTGGGACCCGCCGGCCTGGTGCTTCCCGAGCGGTGACGTCGAGGTCGAGGTCGACGACGCCGCGGGCGGGCCGAGCGTGGTCCGCACCGTCCGCTACGCGGCCACCGAGGAGGGGCGGGTCGAGGCCCGCACCACGGTCGTCGGCGCCGAGACCGGCACGGACCGCTGGGTGACCGTCGTCCAGGCCCCGCCGGGGGCGGCGACGATCCGGGCCGAGTACCCCGACGGGCAGGTCGACGAGGCCCCGCCGGTCGACGGCGTCGGCGTGCTGTCCACGCCGGTCGGCTCGGGGGTCGGCGGGCTCGACCTGGAGTCGGGTCCGCTGACGGTCGTCACCGTCGCCGAACGCTCGGACGGCACCGAGCTGGCCCGCCACGAGGGGCCCTGGACCGAGGACGAGCTGGGCGACCCGGTCGTCGACCCGCCCTACGCCCGCCCGGCCTGCACGGTGCCGACCGAGCTGCCCGAGCCCGGTCTCCAGCAGCCGGAGGACCCCGCCGCCGCCGAGGCCGCCGTGCGCGCCGTGTGGGAGGAGGTCTGGGCCCACCCCGGCGCCGTCACCACCGAGCAGCAGCTCGCCGTCGTGCAGGACACCCGGGGCGTGGGCGCGGCCCTCGACACCGTGAAGGCGGGCGTGAGCGAGGAGGTGCTCGACCAGACGACGATCTCGATCGACGGCGTGGTCTTCGCCTCCCCGGCCCAGGCCTTCGTCGCCTACCGGGTCGACATCGCCAGCGGCACCTACGCCCGGCTGTTCGGCGAGCTGGTCCTCGACGGTGGCACCTGGAAGGTCACCCGGGGCACGGCCTGCGACCTGGCCGAGACCGGCGGCGGCATCTGCGAGCCCCTCGTCGACGGCTGAGGCCCCGGTCCGTTCTGATCACTGAGCGTTGCGTGGACGCAACGCTCACTGATCAGAACGGGGACGGCGGGTCGCCACGACGTCGTGGATCGTGCGGCCGGCGGCCCGGCCGATGGCCTCGTAGGTGGTCGTCGGGCGGTCGGGGCGGGGGGCGGCGGGCTCGACGGCGAAGCGCCCGTCCGCCTCGGTGACCCGGACGACCTGGGCGGCGTAGTCGGCCCAGTCGGTGCCCACGTGCAGCGTCCCGCCGGGCGGGAGGACCTCGGCCACGGCGGCGACGAAGCCGGCCTGGACGAGGCGGCGGCCCAGGTGGCGGCGCTTGGGCCACGGGTCGGGGAAGAGGATGCGGACGTGGTGGAGGTCGCCCGGCCGGGCCTGGGCCAACAGGGTGCGGACGTCGACCTCGGCGACCCGGAGGTTCGTCAGCCCGGCCTCGTCCACCGCGACCAGGGCGGCGGCGACGCTCGGCCGGTGGAGCTCGGCGGCCACCACGTCGTGGTCGGGGTGGGCCTCGGCCCAGGCGACGGTGGCCTCGCCGTTGCCGATCCCGATGTCGAGCATCCGGCGCGCGCGGCGCCCGAAGGCCTCGTCGAGGCGATCGCGAAGCGAGAGGGACGGGTCGAGGTCGATCCCGTAGCGGGGCCCGAGCTCGGCCAGCGTCCGCAGCTTGGCCGGCGACATCCGGCCCCGGACCTTGGTGGTCGGCACGGTCCCCGGTGGGGGCGGCGGGCGCAGCGAGAGGTCCGGTGTGTCGATCCCGTCAGTCTGGCGTGACCGGGTGGACGTGGGCGGGGTCGATGGCCAGGGCGACCTCGGTGCCGACGGCCGGCGGGGCGCTGGTGTGGAGCGAGAGGGCGACGCCGCCGACGTCGAGGCCGACCCGGGACGTGGCGCCCCGGAACCGGACGTCGACCACCCGGGCCCGGGGGGGGGCCCGGCCCCCCGCCCCGGGCGCCCCCCGGACCCCCACCCGCCGGGCCCCCCCCCCCCCC
>JBQGCF010000402.1:0-12219 GCA_052038315.1 Iamia sp. | reverse complement strand
CAGTACCGGTCCTTCGAGATCCTGATCGCCATCTACGCCTACGCCATCCAGATCTACGCCGACTTCAGCGGCTACACCGACATCGCCATCGGCTGCGCCCTGCTCCTCGGGCTCCGGTTCCCGCAGAACTTCGACGCCCCCTACGCGGCCACGTCGATGCAGGCCTTCTGGCGGAAGTGGCACATGACGCTGTCGTTCTGGCTGCGGGACTACCTCTACATCCCGCTCGGCGGGAACAAGGGCGGCGAGAACCGGCGCGACCTCAACCTCTTCCTGACCATGCTGATCGGCGGGTTCTGGCACGGGGCGGCCTGGACGTTCATCGTGTGGGGCGCCATCCACGGCATCGCCCTGGCCGCCGAGCGCCGCATCCTCGCCGCCCGCGAGGCGGCCGGGAAGGTCCCCGGGCCGTACTCCGCCTACATCCGCTGGTTCGTCACCTTCCACATCGTCTGCCTGGGCTGGGTGTTCTTCCGGGCCGAGTCGTTCGGTCACGCCTTCGACCTGCTGTGGCGGCTGGTCGCGGCGCCCGGCATCGGCTCGGCGGTGACCCCGATGGTCGTGTTCGTGATCGCCCTGATGATCGCCTCGCAGTTCGTCCCGACCGCCTGGGTCGACCAGGCCCAGGCCGCCTTCTCCCGCTCCGTCCCCGCCCTCCAGGCCGTGGCCCTCGCCGTGGGCCTGCTGCTCGTCGACGCCCTCGGTCCCGAGGGCGTGCCCCCCTTCATCTACTTCCAGTTCTAGGGATATCGCTGCTATGCATAGCGCTGCTATCCGACGTCTTCTCCTCGTGGCCCTGCTGCTCGTCCCGGCTGCGGCCTGCTCCGACGACGACGGCGGCGCGTCCGGGGACGGGGCCGGCGGCACCACGACGACGGCGGCCGAGGACGTCGTCCTCACCGCCGGTGGCGCCCTGCCCGAGCTGACCCGGATCTCGGTGGCCCGGCTCGGCGACCGGCCCGCCTTCGTCGACGCCAGCGGTCGCGAGGTCCTGCTGCGCGGCGCCAACTTCAACGCCCTGGGCGACTACCACCAGGCCGACCCGGCCTTCGCCCCGACCCGTCCGCCCACCGACGCCGACTGGGACGGGATGGCCGAGGCCGGCTTCGGCGTGGTGCGCCTGCTCGTGTCGTGGTCGGCCCTCGAACCGACCCGGGGCCAGCTCGACATCGCCTACGTCGATCGCATCCGCCAGGCGGTCGAGTCGGCCGCGGCCCGGCGCATCTACACGGTGATCGACATGCACCAGGACGCGTGGGGCAAGTTCATCGCCACCCCGCCGGGCACCGTCTGCCCCGAGGGCACCGAGCCGGCGATCGGCTGGGACGGCGCCCCCCAGTGGGCGACCTTGACCGACGGGGCCGACACCTGCCGGCCGATCGGGAACCGGGAGGGCTCGCCGGCGGTGCGGGCCGCCTTCACCGCCTTCTACGAGAACCGGGACGGGATCCGCGACGCCTTCGCCGCCACCTGGCACCGCCTCGTCGCCGCCCTCGGCGACACCCCCGCCATCGCCGGCTACGACCTGCTCAACGAGCCCAACCTGGTGCTGGAGGCGACCGCCTCGTCGCAGCGCTACACCGAGCTGCTGCGCTCGACCCTCGCCGAGGTGCGGGCCGGGGAGGCCGAGGCCGGGGTCGAGCCGCGGGTCGTGTTCGTCGAGCCGATCGTGCTGTACCCGCTCCCGGGCGCGCTGTGGGAGCACCCGCTGGCCATGGACGACCAGCTCGCCTTCGCCCCCCACAACTACGCCGAGGTCATCGGGCCCAAGATCCTCACCGTGGAGCAGACCTTCGACGCCGCCGCGTCCACGGCGCTCGAGCGGAGCATGCCGCTGTGGATCGGGGAGCACGGCGTCTTCTCGGTCGAGGAGGAGGCCCGGGCGGTCAACCGGCGGTTCGCGGCGGCCCAGGACGCGGCCATCGCCGGCGGGGCCCAGTGGCAGTGGCGGCAGTGGTGCGGCGACCCCCACGCCATCGGCGTCCCGGGCCGGGCCGTGACCGAGGTCCAGATCCAGCTCAACGACGTCGCCTGCCCGGCCGACGCCTCGACCGGGCCCAACGAGGACCTGATGCGGGTGGCGAGCCGGGCCTACCCCCGCGCCGCGCCGGGCCGGCTCGTCGAGCTGCGGTCCGACCCCGACGACCGCACCCTCACCGTCCGGGGCGTGATCGAGGACGACCTGGCCAGCGGGGGCGACCTGGTCGTGTGGGTGCCGGGGGAGGAGCGCCCCGAGATCGAGGCCGAGGGGCTGGGCGAGCCGGCGGTCAGCCAGGTGCCCGGCGGTTGGTACGTCACCGTCGAGGTCGTCGACTCGCCGTACCGCCTGGAGGTCCGGTGAGCACACCCCGCCACCCCGACCACCACGGGGAGCAGCACGAGGAGGCGCCGCCGCCCGGCGTCACGCCCCGGCCCCGGTCGGAGCCCCGCTCGCTGCAGTACCACGACCTGGCCGGGGCCCGGCCCCAGCCCGCCGGGCGGATCCTCGCCATCGGCGCCCTGGCCCTGTTCCTCGCCGCCCTGCTCAACGCCGACGGCCTCTTCGAGCTGGCCAACCGCCAGCCGGTCGGGTGGAAGCGCGACGTGGCCCGTGGCGCGGTGGCGCCGTTCTGCGCGGTCGGCGACATCACCCGGCTGAAGGAGATCCGCTCCGCCATCCGGGACGCGGCCGACAAGGAGCACCAGGACTGCGCCGACGAGGGGCCCACCGGATCGGACGCCTTCGTCGCCCCGACCACCACGACGGCCCCGGGCGGGTCGGAGGGCGGCGGCGCGCCGGGGACGACGCTGCCGCCGATCGACACCCGGCCGGCGACGGCCGAGGAGCCGCTGCGGATGTGGCTCGGCGGCGACTCGATGACGATCGAGCTGGAGCAGTCGGCCGCCGACCTGGTCACGTCCCGCCCCGAGATCTCTCTCAGCACCCACGCCCAGGTCAGCTCGGGGCTGACCCGGCCCGACTTCTTCGACTGGCCGGCGTACTTCCGGGACGAGGTGCTGCCGGGCGAGCCCGAGGTGGTCGTGGTCATGTTCGGCGCCAACGACTCCCAGGGCATGGAGCTCGACGGCGGTCCCGTCCAGCCCGACGAGCAGGCCTGGCAGGACGAGTACCGGCGCCGCGTCGGCGTGATCATGGACATGCTGCAGGGCGACGGCCGCCTCGTCGTCTGGGTCGGCCAGCCCCACATGCGCGACGCCGGCTTCGACGAGCGGATGGGCGTGCTCGACACGATCTACGAGGAGGAGGCCGCGGCCCGCCCGTGGGTGCGCTTCCTCGACAGCCGGCCGGTGCTCAGCCCCGACGGCGGCGGCTACCAGGCCACCACCGCCGACGGCACCTCGCTGCGCCAGGGCGACGGCATCCACCTGGACCGGGGTGGCGCCGACGTGCTCGCCGAGGCCATCTTCGCGCTGGTGGACGACGTCAGGAGCAGCGGTGGTGGGTGAGCTGACGCCGGTCGCCCTGGTGCTGCTCGGGCTGGTGGGGCTCCTCGTCGGCTCGTTCCTCAACGTCGTGATCGTGCGGATGCCCGACGGCGGGTCGATCGTGTCGCCGCCGTCGCGCTGCCCGTCGTGCCAGACCCCGATCAAGCCGTACGACAACCTCCCCGTCGTCTCCTACATCCTGCTCCGGGGCCGCTGCCGGGCCTGCGGGGAGGAGTTCGGCCTCGCCTACGTCCTGGTCGAGGTGGCCAACGCCGTGCTGTGGGTGGCGGCCGGGCTCCGCTTCGGTGCGTCGTGGGCGCTGCTGCCCATGCTGCTGCTGTTCTCGACGCTGCTGGCCCAGGCCGTGATCGACCTCGAGCTCTACCGGCTGCTCGACAAGATCACCTTCCCGGTGCTGGGCGCCTCGGTCGTGCTGATCGCCGCCGTCTCGGCCGTCGAGGGCGACGCCTCCCGCATCGGCATGGCCGTGGCGGGAGGGATCGGCTACTCCGTCGCCCTGTGGGTGCCGTCCTGGGTCACCCGGGGCAAGGGGATGGGGCTGGGCGACGTCAAGCTGGCCCTGCTGCTCGGGCTGTACCTGGGCTGGGCCCACCCGCTGCTGATCCTCTACTCGCTGATCCTGTCGTGCCTGGTCGGCATCGTGGTCGGCGCCGGCTTCTACCTCGTGCGGCGCCGGAGCGAGGGCTACCCCTTCGGCCCGTGGCTCGCCCTCGGCTGCATCCTGGCCCTGCTCTTCCCCGACGTCGTGCTCAAGCCCTACGACTACGTGCTGCCGGTCTGGCTGGCGGGACCCTGACCTGGCCGAAGGGCTTCGGGGGCGGTGGGGTCGGCCGGTAACGTCGGCCCGTGCTCCGCTTCCTGTCCGCTTGTGAGTCCCACGGACCGGCCCTCGTCGTGATCGTCGAGGGGCTGCCGGCCGGGCTCGAGGTGCGGGTCGAGGAGATCCAGGAGGAGCTGCGGCGGCGCCGGCTGGGCTACGGCCGCGGGCCTCGCATGCGCTTCGAGGTCGACCAGGTCCGGATCCTGGGCGGTGTGCGCCACGGGCGCACGCTCGGATCGCCGGTGGCGGTCGAGATCGCCAACACCGAGTGGGAGCGGAACCCGGACAAGTGGCAGAAGGAGATGTCGGTCCTGGCCGAGGACGGCCCGACCGAGCAGCCCCTCACCCAGCCCCGGCCCGGCCACGCCGACCTGCCCGGCATGCAGAAGTACGGCTTCGTCGACTCCCGCGACGTCCTGGAGCGGGCCTCCGCCCGGGAGACGGCCGCCCGGGTCGTCGCCGGCACCCTCGCCAAGCTGTGGCTGAGGACGCTGGGCATCGACATCCTCTCCCACGTCGTCCGCATCGGTGCGGTGGCCGCCCCGCCCCGGCCGGCGCCCACCATCGACGACCTGGAGCGGATCGACGACGACGAGGTCCGTTGCCTCGACCCCGACGCCTCGGCGGCCATGGTCGTCGGCATCAAGGAGGCGGCCAAGGACGGCGACTCGCTCGGCGGCGTCGTCGAGGTCGTGGCCCACGGCGTGCCCGCCGGCCTCGGCAGCCACGTCCACTGGGACCGCAAGCTCGACGCCAAGCTGGCCGCCGCCCTCATGAGCATCCAGGCCGTGAAGGGCGTCGAGATCGGCGACGGCTGGGACGTGGCCACCCGGCGGGGGAGCGACGCCCACGACCCGATCACCTGGGACGCCGGCACGCAGTCCTACCCCCGCACCAGCGCCCGGGCCGGCGGCGTCGAGGGCGGCATGTCCTCCGGCGAGCCGATCATCGCCCGGGTCGCCATGAAGCCGCTCGCCAGCCTCAACCGCCCGACCCTCGGCACCGTCGACGTCCTCACCAAGGAGGAGACGGTGTCGTTCAAGGAGCGGACCGACGTCACCGCCGTCCCCGCCCTGGGCGTGGTGGCCGAGACGATGCTGGCCCTGGTCCTGGCCGACGAGGTGGCCCGCAAGTTCGGCGGCGACACCGTCGAGGAGACCCGTCGCAACCGGGCCGCCTACCTGGCCGCGCTGCGCGACGGGCCCCTCGGCTGATGAGCTCGTCCGGCCACCTCGTGCTCGTCGGGATGCCGGGCGCGGGCAAGAGCAGCGTCGGTCGCCGGCTGGCCAAGCAGCTCGGCCGCCCCTTCGTCGACGCCGACGACGAGCTGGTCCGCCGCAGCGGTCGCACGGTGCGCGACTGGTTCGCCGAGGGGGGCGAGCCCGCCTTCCGAGCCGCCGAGTCCGAGCTGCTGGCCGACCTGCTCGCCGCACCGGGTGCATCGGTGGTCGCCGCCGGAGGGGGCGTGGTGCTGGCCGAGGCCAACCGGGCCCTGCTCCGGGAGCGGGCCACGGTCGTGTGGCTGCGCGCCGGCGTGCCCTACCTGCTGTCGCGGGTGCTGCAGAAGCAGGACCACCGCCCGCTGCTGGACGAGGACCCCGAGGCCGCCCTCACCCGCCTCCACGACGCCCGCACGCCGCTGTACGAGGAGGTGGCCGACATCGTCCTCGACGTCGAGCCGATCCGCCAGGAGCACGACAAGCCCAAGCGCGAGCTGGCCGCCCGCATCGCGGAGCTGGTGACCCCGGAGGTCGCCCCGTGATCGAGCTGGAGGTGCCGCTGGGGGACCGGTCGTACCCCGTGCTCGTGGGCTCCGGGGCCCGCCACCGGCTGCTCGAGCTGCTGCCGATCGGCGTGCAGCGGGCCGCGGTGGTGACCCAGGCCGACATCCCGTGGCCGGTCGACCCCGGCGTCGAGACCCGCACCTTCACCATCGGGGACGGCGAGGACAACAAGCACCTCGGCACCATCGAGGACCTGTGCCGGGACTTCGCCCAGTGGGGCCTGACCCGGGGCGACGTGGTCGTGGCCGTGGGCGGCGGCATGGTCACCGACGTGGCCGGCTTCGCCGCCGCCGTCTACCACCGGGGCATCCCGGTGGTGCACGTGCCGACCACGCTGCTCGGCCAGGTCGACGCCGCCATCGGGGGCAAGACCGGGGTCAACCTGCCCGAGGGCAAGAACCTGGTCGGCGCCTACTGGCAGCCCAGCGCGGTGCTGTGCGACACCGAGACCCTCGGGACCCTGCCGCCCCGGGAGTACCGCTCCGGCCTGGGCGAGATGGCCAAGTACGCCTTCCTCGGCGTCGACCGCCTGCCCGACCTCCCCCTCGACGAGGCCGTCGCCGCCTGCGTGGCGTGCAAGGCCGACGTGGTGGCGAGCGACGAGCGGGAGGGCGGCCGCCGGGCGATCCTCAACTACGGCCACACCCTCGCCCACGCCATCGAGACCGAGGGCGCCTACGGCCTGCGCCACGGCGAGGCCGTCGCCGTCGGCCTGGTCTACGCCGCCGAGGTGGCCCGCCGGCTGCGCCGCATCGACGACGACCGGGTGGCCGAGCACCGCCGGGTCGTCGCCGGCTACGACCTCCCCATGCACGTGCCCGCCTCGCTCGACCCCGAGCACCTGGTCGACCTGTTCAGCCGGGACAAGAAGGCCGTGCGGGGCGTGACCTTCGTGCTCGACGGCCCCGACGGCGTCGAGCCGGTGCGGGTCGACGACCGAGCCCTGCTCCTCGACGCCCTGGAGGCCTGCCGTGCCCCCGAGTGATGCCCCGATCGTCCTCTTGCTTTCAGGTCCGAACCTGAACCTGCTGGGGGAGCGCCAGCCCGAGGTCTACGGCACCGCCACCCTCGCCGACCACGTCGCCACCGCCACCGCCGAGGCCGAGCGCCACGGCCTGGCGCTGGAGCACCTCCAGTCCAACCACGAGGGCGAGCTGGTCGAGGCGATCCACGGCGCCCGGGGCCGCTGCGCGGCGATCGTGATCAACGCCGGCGCCTTCACCCACTACGGCTGGTCGCTCCACGACGCCCTCGCCGCCTTCGAGGGCCCGATCGTCGAGCTCCACCTGTCGAACCCCGGCGGCCGCGAGCCCTGGCGCCACACCAGCGTCATCGCCCCGGTGGCCAGGGGGACGATCGCCGGCTTCGGCGGCGACGGCTACCGCCTCGCCCTCGACGCCACCGCCCGTCTCCTCGGCCGCACGTCGTAGGCTGGCTCGATGCGCACCGCCGAGGAGATGGAGCTGAGATCTGCCGGCGATCGCCTCGTGGAGACGTTCCAGGGTCGGAGCTTCGGCAGCATCGAGGTCCTCGGCGGCGAGGTCGAGGTCCGACCCGACAGCGAGGGTGATCCGGCGACCTTCGTGACCCTCGTCCTGAGCGAGCCCACAGAGGCAGACGGTCCGCCCTGGCCGCGCGCCGACCTCCGCCACCTGCGCAGCGAGTTCCGGGAGCAGGCACACGTCCTGAACCCGTTCGGGCTCACCTACCTGTGGATGAGGTCCTCGGCGACCGGCTCCCTCCCGGATCCCGAGGACTGATGGCCGACCGGCTGGCCCGGGAGCTCATCGAGCAGGCCGAGAACCTGATCCGCCCCGGCGAGCGCGGGCGACCCACCGATGCCGACCTGCGCCGGGCGGTCTCGGCGTCGTACTACGCCCTGTTCCACGAGCTGACGTTGCTCGTCGCCGAGCGGCTCACGCGACGGCTCGACCCTTCGGTGCGCGACGACGTCCGGAGGCACTTCGCCCACGGCGCGCTCAGCAAGGTCTGCAGCCACGAGGCCGACTACGACCACCGAGCGGTGGTGACCGCGGAGACCAGCCGGCTCGCCCTCGACCTCGCTCGTGATGCCGTCGAGCTGTTGGACGAGGCGGCGCACGGTGACGACGAGGTGCAGATCGACGCTCTCGTCGCACTGCTGGCGCTCGTCGGCGGAGGGGCCAGGGGATGAGCGATCTGACGGGGGCGCTGGTGGCGATGGACGTGGCCGGGCGGGCCGACCGGGTGCGAGCCGGGTTCGACGGGCCCGGGATCGACGCGCTGCTGGTCACCGATCTGAGCAACGTCCGCTACCTGACCGGCTTTACCGGCTCGGCGGCCCGGCTGCTCGTCACGCCCGACCGCATGCTCCTCGTCACCGACGGCCGCTACGCCGTCCAGGCGCCGGACCAGATCGCGGCGAACGGCGTCACCGCGGAGGTCGCCATCGGCACCACCCTCAAGGAGCAGGACGAGACCCTGGCCAACGCGGCCGGCTCGGTCCGCCTCGGGCTGGAGGCGGCCTCGGTGACCTGGGCCGAGCAGCGCCGGCTGAGCCGGGACCCGTGGACCGCCGAGCTGGTGCCCACCGACGGCCTGGTCGAGGGGCCCCGCCAGGTGAAGGACGCCGGCGAGATCGCCCGGCTGGCCCGGGCCGCCGCCATCGCCGACGCCGCCCTGGCCACCGTCGCCCCGATGCTGCTCGAGCGGGCGACCGAGATCGAGGTCGGCTTCGCCCTCGACACCGAGATGCGGCGGCTCGGCGCCGCCGGCGTCAGCTTCGAGACGATCGTCGCCTCCGGTCCCAACGGCGCCCGGCCCCACCACCGGCCCGGCGACCGCACGATCGTCGAGGGCGACCTGGTCGTCATCGACTTCGGGGCCCTGGTCGACGGCTACCACTCGGACATGACCCGCACCTTCATGGTGGGCGAGCCGACCCCGATCCAGCAGCGGATGTACGACGTCGTGCGGGCCGCCCAGGCCGCCGGCGTGGCCGCCGTGCGGGCCGGCGTCGAGGCCAAGGAGGTCGACCGGACCTGCCGCGACCTGATCGCCGAGGCGGGCTGGGGAGACGCCTTCGGCCACGGCACCGGTCACGGCGTGGGCCTGGTCATCCACGAGGACCCTCGGGTCTCGAAGGCCTCCACCGCTATGCTCGCCCCCGGCCACGTCGTCACCGTCGAGCCGGGGGTCTACCTCCCCGACCACGGCGGCGTGCGCATCGAGGACACGGTGGTCGTCACCGACGAGGGGTGCTCGGCCCTCACCCTCGCCCCCAAGGACCCCACCCCGGCGCCCGCCTAGGCGCGCCACCCGCAAGCCAGCAAGGAAGAGCGACCGATGGCCACCACCACCAACGACCTCAAGAACGGCATGGTCCTCGACCAGGACGGCAAGCTCGTCCAGGTCGTCGAGTTCCAGCACGTGAAGCCGGGCAAGGGCCCTGCCTTCGTCCGCACCAAGCTCCGCAACGTGCGGACGGGTGCCGTGGTGGAGAAGACGTTCCGGGCCGGCGAGAAGGTCGAGCGGGTCACGATCGACAACCGCGAGATGCAGTACCTCTACCGCGACGGCGACGACTACGTCTTCATGGACAACGAGACCTACGAGCAGCGCCACGTCGGCAGCGCCGCCCTCGGCGACACCGCCAACTTCCTGATCGACGGGATGGCCGTGGGCCTCCGCCTCCACGGCGACGAGATCGTCGGCAGCGAGCTCCCGGCCTCGGTCGAGCTCACCGTGACCCAGACCGAGCCCGGCATCCAGGGCGACCGGGTCTCGGGCGCCACCAAGCCGGCCACCCTCGAGACCGGGCACACCCTCCAGGTGCCGCTGTTCGTCAACATCGGCGACAAGCTCAAGGTCGACACCCGCTCCGGCGAGTACATCACCCGTGCCTGACCGCCCCGGCGGGGTGGGGTCCCGGCGGGAGGCCCGGGAACGGGCCCTCGCCCTGCTCTACGAGGCCGAGGCCAAGGACGAGAGCGGTGCGTCGGTGCTCGACGCCCAGCCCATCGAGGTCGACGAGTACGCCGCCGACCTGGTCGCCGGGGTCTCCGACCACCGGTCGGAGCTCGATGCCCTGATCTCCCGGTTCGCCAAGGGCTGGGTCATCGAGCGCATGCCGGCCATCGACCGGACCGTCCTCCGCATGGCCTGCTACGAGCTGGCCCACCGGCCCGACGTGCCCCCCAACGTGGCCATCAACGAGGCCGTCGAGCTGGCCAAGCGCTACTCGACCGACGACTCGGGTCGCTTCGTCAACGGCGTCCTCGCCGCCGTCTCCGCCGAGGTCCGGCCCGGCTGAGGCGCCGGCCTACTGGTAGGCCTCGACGGTGAACGAGCCGACGCTGTCGCTCCCGCCCTGGACGGCGATGCGCCAGGTGCGGTCCTCGTCGGGGGTGAAGATGATCGACTCGTACTCGCCGGGGCCACCGTCGTCGAAGCGCTCGATCTCGGACTCGTCGGACGGCTCCCGCAGGATGACGACGATGTCGAAGGCGGCGTCGGTGGTGGTCACGTCGACGGTGACCTCCTCGCCGCCCTGGACCGTGAGGTCGATGAACTGCTCGTCGTCCGGCCCGGCGATCTCGCCGCTGGCCGACGCCGTCGAGCCGTCGCCCAGGACGAAGGGCTCGCTGGCGTCGAGGGTCAGGCTGTAGGACCCGGCGGCCGCGTCGTAGCCGCCGTCGACCCGGATGCGGTACTCGCCCTCGGGGTCGGTCGTGAAGCTGGAGCCCTCCTCGGGGCCGTCGGCGGCGTCGGTGTCGTAGCTGAGGTCGACGCCCTCGCCGTCGGGGTCGATGACCGTGACGGTCTGGCCCTCGCCGTCGAGGCTCAGGGCGTAGGTGGTGTCGGCCTCGAGCTCGACGGCGTACTCGACCACCTCGCTGCCGGTCTCCAGCTCGCCCTCGACGGTGTCGCCCACGGCCATCGACTCCTCGATCACCGGGCTGATGCCGACCGTGACGTCCGCCGGGCCCCAGCGCTCGGTGTAGACGACGAGCACGTACTCGCCGGCCTGCTCGGGCTCGACCAGCGAGAAGGCCGACTGGTAGCCGCCCTCGGGATCGATCAGGTAGGCGTCGACCACCTGGCCGTCGTCGCCCTCGGCGGTGACGGTGAAGCGGTCGCCCTCCTCGACGGTCAGCGACAGCACGGCGGTGCCGGCCTCGCCCAGCTCGACGGGGGTGGGCTCGCCGGCGGTCACCTCGGCGCTGGGCTCGGCCGCCTCCGGGAAGCCGAGGGCCCGCAGCACGAGGTCGTCGGTCAGCTCCGGGACGATGGCGGCGGCCAGGTCGCCGATGGTGGCGAGCGGGTCGACCCGCCAGGTGCCGCCCTCCTCGACGACCACCACGGCCAGCTCGTCGACGCCGACCCGCTCCCACCCCTCGGTGAGGCAGGTGTCGGTGTCACCGGTGATCAGGCAGGTGCCGTCCCAGGTGACGTCGACGGTCTGCTCGAGCTCGTCGCCGTCGTCGCGCTCGGTCCAGCTGACCGTGCCCTCCAGCTCGGTGACGACGACCCGGCGGCCGCCGTCCTCGCGCTCGCTGACCTCGGTCTCGAAGGTGTCGATCTCGGCCGAGGTGTCCCAGGCCACGTCGCCGACCATCTCCTCCAACATCCCGCGGTAGGCCCGGACGGGGTCGCCGGCGGTCCCGGCGACCAGGTCGCCCACGGCGTCGCCGTCGGTGGCGCCGGCCGCCAGCAGCAGGTCGCGCACAGCGTCCTCGGGGCTCTCGGCCCCGTCACCGGGGTCGGGGGCGGGGAGGTCGGGGGCGGGCAGGCCCATGGCGTCGGCCATGTACTGGGCCGCGGTGTGGAGGGGGCTGACGTACCAGCCGCCGTCGCGCTCGACGGTGACGACGAAGGGGTCGATCGAGACCGACTCGTCGCCCTCGACGTCCCAGACCAGGTCGGAGGCGTCGAAGCGGACGGCGTCGGGGTCCCCGCCGTCGCCCTCGTCGACCGCGTCGATCACGGCCTCGGTGGCCGCGCCCAGGGCGCTGCGATCGACGTCGATGCGGGCCGACCCGGCGGCGATGGTGACCCGGGCGACGCCGTCGCCCAGCTCGTCGACCTCGTAGCGGGTGCCGGTGAGGCCGATGTCGATGCCGCCGAAGGTCTTCTCCTCGGGGGCGAAGCCCAGCTCCGCGGCCCGGGCCGCGGCCGACTCGACCACAA
>JBQGCF010000401.1:0-1631 GCA_052038315.1 Iamia sp. | reverse complement strand
GGCCTATCTGCTGGGCCGACCCCGCCGGGGTGTCGAGGGGGTGGAGCGTCGCCGACGCCGGGCTGGCCAGCCCGGTCCAGACGGTGAGGACGATGACGGCGGCCGCCGCCGCCCGGGGAACACATGGGGTCATGGGGGGATCATGAGCGTCGCAACGTTGCCATCGGGGAGCATTGGTCCCATGAGCGACGACATCACCGCGCCCGAGGGCTGGGAGGTGGTCGACGGGAAGCTCCACCGCGTGGTCGAGCTGGCCGACTTCTCCGAGGCCTTCGCCTTCATGACCCGGGTGGCCCTGGTCGCCGAGAAGGCCGACCACCACCCCGACTGGTCGAACTCGTGGAACACGGTCACGATCGACCTGGTGAGCCATGACGCCGGCGGCCTCACCGACCGCGACGTGGCCCTGGCGGAGGCGATCAACGGCCTCCTGTGAGGGGCGGCGTCAGCCGGTGAAGGCGGCCTCGGCGGTGACGGGCCGGGCGGCCGGCGCCGTCGGGGCGGGCTGCGTGGGCGTCGTCGTGGTGGTCGTGGTCGGCGGGCCGGCGTAGGCGGTGCACGGGTCGTCGATCGACCAGAGGTACTCGGCGGCACCCGAGCGGCTCGTCTGGGTCAGCCGGACGAAGGTGCCCTCGGACCCGACGACGACCTCCAGGGGGCCGAACAGCCCCTCGCTGTGCGAGAACCCCGGGTGCGGGTCGGTGGTGAGCAGGACCTCGCCGTCGGGGTCGTCGATGTCGACGGCGGCGTCGACCATGCGGATGTCCCGGGTGCCCTCCGACGTGGTCGTGCCGAGGATCAGCGACAGGACGGGGTCGCCCAGGTTGGCCAGGGCCAGGACCTCGCCCTCCCGGCTGACCTCGGGGCCGATGGTGGAGGCGTCGCCGCCGGGCCCGAGGGCGAGCACGTCGGTGGCGTCGTGGGTGTCGGTGATCGTCGTGCCGGGGGCCACCTGGCGGCTGGTGAGCAGCCGGTCGCCGGCCCCGGGCTGGAGCATCGCCACGCCCGGGTCGGTGCCCAGGCGGATCCCGGCGTCGACCAGGGCGACGGTGCCGTCGGGCGTGGTGCCGGGGACGAGGTAGAGGCCCTCGTCGGCCCCGCCCTCGACCGACACCCAGGCCTCGGTGCGCCCGTCGCCGTCGATGTCGGCCACCCCCGCGATGCCGGTGTTGGTGCCGCCGGTGGTCGTGAGCACCAGGTCGCCGCTCGAGCGGTAGATGGTGGCCGTCGAGCCGGCGCCGAAGCCGGAGCTGTCGTACGTGCCGTCGCCGTCGGTGTCGAGCTCGACGTAGAAGTCCGGGGCCTGGGTCACGTCGGTGCCGGGGACGACCGGCGGCACGTCCTGGGCCGGGTACAGCTCGGTGAAGGCGACGGGCGAGTAGGGCTCGGCGCAGGGCGAGGTCTGGCCGCCGGCCGTGGTGGGGGCGAGGGCGATGGCGCCGGTCAGCACCGCTGCTCCCGCCAGGAGCGTGGGGATCCGCCTGATCACGGCCCGGACCGTACTCGCCCGGTGCGGCTCAGCCCTTCAGGGAGACCTCGAGGACCTCGCCGGGGCAGAGCTCGCGGACCTGGCCCTGGACGCCGACCTGGACGGGGGTGGCCGGGCCGGGCTCGACCTCGACCCGCAGCGT
>JBQGCF010000400.1:0-2496 GCA_052038315.1 Iamia sp. | reverse complement strand
CGGCCCGGGCCGTGCGCTCGGCCCACTGGGTCGTGGCCCTGCGCACCGCCCTCCTCGACGAGGGCCACGCCGGTGTCGACGACCTCGTCGCCCGGCACGCCGCCCTCCGCCCGGCGCAGGAGGCCGGTCGCCGGGCCGCCGCCCACCTGGCCGGCGGCCCCCCGGCCCCGGAGGGCTGCCGGCCCTACCTCCCGGCCCGGTGGTGCCCGCCGACGGCGAGCCTGGTGGAGATCGACCTGATGGGCACCCCCGTCGTGCGGCGCGATCGGCAGCCGGTCGACGACCCGGCCTGGTCCCGGGGCCGGGTGCGCGAGCTGTGCGCCTACCTGGCCGTGGTGGGCGACAGCGCCCGCGAGATCGTGGCCACCGACCTGTGGCCGGACCTGGCCGCGGCGCCGGCGGCCAACAACCTGCGGGTGACCCTCAGCCGCCTGCTCGACGTCCTCGACCCCGGGCGCCAGCGGGGCGGGGGCAGCGCGGCCATCGTCGACCGCGACGGCCTGCTGCGGCTCGTGCGGGGGCCCCGCCTCGTCGTCGACGTCCACGAGCTCGACCGCCAGGCCCGGGCCATCCTCGGGAGCCGGCCCGACGACGAGGGGGCGCTGGTCACCGCGGCCCGCCGCATCGCCCGGCTCCCCCGGGGCCGGCTGCTCGGCGGGGCGCCGCTGGGCGGCTGGGCGGACCGCCACGAGGCCGAGCGCACCGAGCGGGCTCTGCGGGCCTACGCCATCGCCGGCCGGGCCGCCCTGCGCGCCGGGCTCACCGACCTGGCCGACGAGCTCGGCCGCCGCGGCCTCGACGAGGACCCCTGGGCCGAGGGGATGTACCAGCTGGTGGTCGAGGCCGCCCTCGCCCGGGGCGACCTCGACGCCGCCCGCCGGGCCCTGCGCCGGGCCGGGGCGATGCTCGACGAGCTGGGCGCCCGCCCCGACCGCGCCACCCGGGCCCTCGCCCGCCGCGCCGGCATCGACCCCGACCTCCTCCCGCGCCCTCTTCCGAAATTGCGACCCTGAGCGGGCGAGACGCCCGCTCAGGGTCGCAGTTTCGGGCTAGACGGCCCGGCGGCCCTCCAGGGCCCGGCCGAGGGTGAGCTCGTCGGCGTACTCGAGATCGCCGCCCACCGGGACGCCGCTGGCGATGCGGGTCACCGTGAGGGGCAGGTCGTGGAGCATCTTGGCCAGGTACATGGCCGTGGCCTCGCCCTCGACGTTGGGGTTGGTGCAGAGGATCACCTCGGCCACCTCCTCGGCGGCGATCCGGACGAACAGCTCCTTCATCCGGAGCTGGTCGGCACCGATGCCCTCCAGCGGGTTCAGGGCCCCGCCGAGGACGTGGTAGCGGCCCTTGTACTCGTGGGTCTTCTCGACGGCGACCACGTCACGGGGCTCCTCGACCACGCAGATCAGGGTGCCGTCGCGCCGGTCGTCGCGGCAGATCTCGCACAGCGGGGCCGAGGCCACGTTGAAGCAGCGCTCGCACCAGCGCACCTTGTCCTTGGCCTCGGTGATGGCACCGGCCAGCTTCAGAGCGTCGTCACGCGGCAGCTGGAGGAGGTGGAAGGCGATGCGCTGGGCCGACTTCGGCCCGATCCCGGGCAGCTTCCCCAGCTCGTCGACCAGGTCCTGGACCGGTCCCGTGTAGACGGCCACCTAGCCTCCGAGCAGGTCGCCGAGCCCACCCATCGCCCCGGCCTGGAGCTCCTGGATGCGGGCGGTGGCGTCGTGGAGGGCGGCGAGGACGAGGTCCTCGAGCATGGCCACGTCGTCCGGGTCGACCGCGCCCGGGTCGATGTGGACCGACCGGAACTCGCCGGTGCCGGTGACGCTGACCTTCACCGCGCCACCGCCGGCGGCACCCTCGACGACCGTCGCCGCCGCCGCGGCCTGGGCCTCGGCCATCTGCTGCTGCATCTGGCTGGCCTGCTCCATCAGGCTGCCCAGGTCGAGCCCGCCCCCGCCCAGGAGGTTGCCCAGGTCGAAGGGGTCGTCGTCGGCGTCCTCGTCGAGCGGCTCGACCTCGGCGCCGTCACCGTCGACCAGCTGGGCCGGGATCGACGGGCCCGAGGCGGTGGGGCCGCCGTCGTCCAGCTCGTCGTCGGTCGTCTCGTCGGGCTCGCGGGGCGTGTCGGTCATGGGGATCCCTCCAGGGGGGTCAGGGGTCGACGATCTGGGCGCCGGGGAATGCCTCGGTGACCCGGTCGACCCCGGTGAGCTGCTGGTCCGGCGCGTCGACCAGCTCGTCGGGGTCGATCGCCTCGACGGGGTCGTCGTCGGTCGGGGCCGGGCGCCGCTCGGGCCGGGGGCCGGACGCGGCCTCGCCCTTCTTCTCCTCGCAGCGGCCCAGCCCGGCGGAGTTCTCCAGCCCGAGGGTCAGGGTCGAGGCATCGCTGTCCACGACCCGGCCCATCTTGAACAGGGCCTTGGTCATCCCCTTGAGCCCCGGGACGACCCTGTCCTCCCAGATCCCGACCAGGTCGTCCCCACCCGCCGCGGGCGC
>JBQGCF010000399.1:0-33571 GCA_052038315.1 Iamia sp. | reverse complement strand
TCCAACACCTCGATCGCCCGCATCACCGAGCTGACCAACCACCTCACGTCGACCTACCCCGACGGCGGCGTGCCCGGCGAGGTCGCCGAGGCCCTGGTGCTGCTGCTGGCCCCGCTGGCCCCCCACGCCGCCGAGGAGCTGTGGTCCCGCCTGGGCCACGACGGCACCATCACCTACGAGCCCTACCCCGAGGCCGACCCGGCCTGGCTGACCGTCGACACGGTCGAGCTGCCGGTCCAGGTCAACGGCAAGGTCAGGGGCCGGGTCGAGGTGCCGGCCGACGCGTCGCAGGAGGCCATCGAGTCCGCCGCCCGCGACGCCGTCGCCGCCGCCCTCGAGGGCAAGACGGTCCGCAAGGTCATCGTCGTCCCCGGCCGCATGGCCAGCTTCGTGGTCGGCTGAGACCGTGGCGTTTCGCGGGTGGCCGGCCGAGGCGATCGCCTTCTACGCCGCGCTCGAGGCCGACAACACCAAGGCCTGGTGGGACGCCAACCGGTCCACCTACGACGAGGCCGTCAAGGCGCCCTTCGCCGCCCTCTCGGACGAGGTGGCCGACGAGTTCGGCCCGCTCCACCTGTTCCGGCCGTACCGCGACGTCCGCTTCTCCAAGGACAAGACCCCGTACAAGACACACGCCGGCGCGGTGACCGAGGGCGAGGGCGGCACCAGCTTCTACGTCCAGATCGGGAGCGACGGCCTGTTCGTCGGCGCCGGCTACTACCACCTCCACGCCGACCAGCTGGAGCCGGCTGCTCGACCTCCACGTCGGCCCCAGCCAGCTCCCGCCCGACGACTGGCGCTAGCCGTTCCGTGTGCGAAAACACGCCGCACAGGTAGGAACGCGCACACAGAACGGACTACAGCCGGCCGAGGGCGGGCAGGAAGCGGCCGGTCGCCCCGGCCCAGCGGCGGTAGGCCTCGCCGTGGAGGGCGACCAGGTTGGGCTCCTCGACCATCCGGACCTGGACCTGGATCGTCGCCGCGGCCAGCACGGCGCCGGCGACCGTCGGGACGTTGGGCACCAGCAGGGCCACGCCCAGGGCGAAGGCGACCATCCCGGTGAAGATCGGGTTCCGGACCCAGGCGAAGAGGCCGTGGGTCACCAGGTCGGTCCGCTCCCCCGCCTCGACGCCGATCCGCCACGACGCCCCCATCTGGACCTGGGCCACCACGGTCAGCACACCGGCGCCGACGCCCAGGACCGTGCCCAGCGCGGCGGCCGGCACCCCGCCCGCCGCCGGCGCCGTCCCCACAAGGGCCACGACCGGCCCGACGGCCAGCAGCCCGAACCCCACGGCCAGCGCCGGGGCCACGACCCGGTCGACACCCGACCGGGAGAACCGCCACCCGGTGTCGCCGTGCCGGCGGACCTGGACGACCGTGCGCCAGCCGAAGCCGGCCGCGGTGAAGACGACGAGCAGGACGAGGGCGATCACGGGGCGGGCCATGGGCGTAGGATGCGAGTGATCCCTCACGTTCGTCTACTCGCTTCTCGGGAGGCGCCCGCCGTGGCCGCCACGACCCTCGGACCCCACCTCCGGCCCCGCAAGCAGCCCCGCCAGCGGCGGGCCCACGAGACCCGTGCTCGCATCCTCGACGCCGCCCGGGCCGTGTTCGAGGAGCACGGCTACGCCCACGGCACCACCAACCGCATCGCCGAGCGGGCCGGGCTGTCGGTCGGATCGCTCTACCAGTACTTCCCGAACAAGGACGCCATCCTGGTCGAGCTGGTCGACGTCCACATCGAGGCCGGCACCGTCGCCGTGCTCGGCGCCCTCCCCGACGGCGACTGGGACGACGTCGCCCTCGTCGACCTGATCGGCCCCGTCGTCACCGCCATGGTCGCCCTCCACGCCGACGGCCGGGGGCTCCACCGGGTCCTGTTCGAGGAGGCGCCCCGCCCGCCCGAGCAGCTCGCCCGCCTGCGCACCCTCGAGCGCGACCTCGCCGCCCTGCTGGCCGAGCGGCTGGCCTCACACCCCGAGGTGCGTGTCGCCGACCCCGTCGTGGCCGCCCGGCTGGCCATCGACACCATCGAGTCCCTCGTCCACCGCATCGCCACCGACGCCACCTCCGAGATCCCCGACGACGTCCTCGCCACCGAGATCACCCGTCTCGTCGTCGCCTACCTCACCGCCGGCGGCGCCTAGAGCGGGAACCGGTGGGCGATCCAGTCGGCGAAGACCGGATCGACCAACCGGTGACGACCGCCGACGTCGATCAGGTGACCCTTGTCGACGAGGGTCCGCCGAGCGTGCTGGGCCGTCCCCGTGGGCAGCCCGAGCACGTGGCCCTGCGTGCCGACGATGCTCCCGCCCGTCGCCGGGACCCGCAGCACCGGCTTCTCGCCGTCCTGCAGGCTCGAGTGGAGCCGCTCGTTGCCATCGGCCGTATCCGCCCGTACCCGGGCCAGGGTCCCGTCCCACGTGTCCTGGTTCGCCTGCCCGCCGGGCGGGACGAGACCTACCACCCAGCAGTACCGATCACCTACCGCTCCGCAGTGGGCGGGGCCGGGACGAAGGTGATGGCGTCGGCCTCCCAGAAGGCGCGGAGGGCCACGACCCGGCCCTCGGCGTCGACCCGGTAGGTGTAGACGCCCTCGACCACCGCCTGGCTGCCGTCGCCGAGGGTCGTGGTGATCGTGCCGACGTTGGCCACCTCCGACCCGCAGGCGTAGGACTCCCTGATGGCGAAGCGGACCTGGTTGGGGCCGATCACGCTGTCGTAGAAGGCGGCGATGCCCTCGGGTCCGTGGTGGCCCGCGCCCTCGGGGTCGAACATCGACGGGCCGATCGGGTCCTCGACCACGGCGTCGGGGGCGAACAGGGCCAGCCAGCCCTCCCGGTCGCCGGCCTCGACGGCCGCCATCGATCGCTGCGACGCGGCGCGGGCCGGGTGCTCCTCGGTTCCCTGCTGATCGGTCATGACGTCTCCTCCACCTGCTCGATGACCTCGGCGGCGAAGCGGTCGACCGCCTCGTCCTGCGCCGCCGGATCGGTCGGGTCGCCCCCGAAGAAGAACCAGGGGACGGTGATCACCTCGGTGACGCCGCACGCCGCCACCTCGGCCATGGCCTCGGCCGTCGGGGCGACCAGCGGGGTCAGCTTGACCGAGAAGGCGGGGTCGTCGGGCGCCAGCCGGGCCTGCTCCCCCGCCGCCTCGCGGGCCGCAGCCAGCCGGGTGGTGACCTCACGGATCTCCTCGATCGTGCACTGGGCACCGATCCACCCGTCGCCCCGGCGGGCGGCGCGCCGCAGCCCGGGGTCCGAGTGCCCGCCGACCTGGATCGGCACCGGCTCGCTCGGCGCCGGGTCGACCCGCAGCCGGCCGAAGTCGTAATGCTTCCCGTGGTACTCGACCCAGCCGCCGCCGAGCACGAGCCGGATGATGTCGATCTGCTCGTCGAGGCGGGCGCCCCGGGTCGACATCTCTTGGTGCAGCCAGGCGAACTCCTCGGGGATCCAGCTCAGCCCGACCCCCAGCTCGATCCGCCCCGGGAACATGGCCGCCGTCGAGCCCACCGTCTTGGCCCAGAGCAGCGGGTGGCGGAGCGAGAGCTTGTTGACGTTGGTCCCGAAGGTGATCCGCTCGGTCGCCGCGGCCATGGCCGGGATGGCGACCCACGGGTCGACCCACGGTGCGTCGGCCGGCCAGAACCGCTTCCCGTCCGACGTGTACGGGTAGTCGGCCGAGACCTCCTCCGGGTAGAAGACCGACTCGGGCATCGAGATGCCGTGCCAGCCGGCCGCCTCGGCCCGGACGGCCAGCGGGACGAGCCGATCGGCGGGCAGCATCGGCAGGGCGAGGGTGAAGCGCACGCCCCCAGTCTGCCCCATTTCTAGAACGCGTTCTCGTTTTCGACGGCCGGAGGACCGGTGCTACGGTGATCTCTCCCTCGGGGCTATAGCTCAGTTGGTAGAGCGCTTCCATGGCATGGAAGAGGTCAGGGGTTCGATTCCCCTTAGCTCCACTCCGAGATCCAGATCTCCCCGCCGGGCCGCCGCAAGGCGGCCCGCCTCGCGCCCGGGCGCAGGCAGCGACGCCGTGCCCCGCAAGCCGAACGGCCGACGTCGGGCCTCGGCCCGAGGGGCGGCTAGGTCCAGGCGACCTTGGGGACGTCGGCCCAGAGGCGCTCGAGGTCGTAGAAGTCGCGGGCCTCGTCGAGGAAGACGTGGGCGACCCAGTCGCCGTAGTCCATCAGCACCCAGCGCAGGTCGTCCCGGCCCTCGATGCGGGCCGGCCGGATCCCGTGGGCCTCGGCGACCTTCTCCTCGATGTCCTCGACCACGGCCCGCACCAGACGGCTGTTGCGGGCCGAGGTGATGACGAACAGGTCTGTGATCCCGAGCACCTCCCCCACCTGCAGGACGACGGTGCGCTCACCGCCCTTGGCGTCGGCGGCGCGCGCCGCGGCCAGGGCCGGGGCGTCGGTCTCGGTGGCCTCGATGACGTCGGCCGGTTCAGCCACCGCCGTCCTCCTGCTCCTCGTACCGGGAGATGGCATCGCTCCCGATGGTGATGACCATGTCCTCGTCGGACACGTCCGCCCGCTGTGACGACATCTGCTCGACCTCGACGTCCCCGCCGAGCAGCCCGACGAGCGTCTCGGCGATGCCCTCGAGCTCCTCGTCCTTGTACAGGATCGTGGAGCCCTCCTGACCGAGCTCGTCGGCGTTGCCCACGCTCACGACCGAGCCGCCGGCCAGGATCAGGTCCCGCATCAGCGGCATCGGGAGCGAGGCGCCCTCGGACCCGTTGAGCAGCTCGACCAGGAACCGCCGGCCCTCGCGGGGCGGCAGCGGGAAGGGCACGGCGTCGATGATCTGCTGGTTCATCCCCGCGGCGGGCACGTACGACGGGCCCTGGAGGTAGTCCTCGACCTGCTCGACCTCGAGGGTCTCGACGACCGGCTCGCCGGCGGCGAGGGTCCGCAGGAACGTCCCCATCCCGGTGGCGGCGGCGCCGATCGGCTCGGGGACCGTCGAGGTGGAGATGGCCTCCAGCCAGGCCGCCCACACGTCGCGGTTCCGCTCCAGGTGGGCGATCTCGGGCTCGCCCTCGCGGGTGGCCCGCAGGAACGGGCCGACCTGCTCGGCGGCGAGGCTCACCGGGCCGTCGAGGGGCGTGCCGTCCTCGAGGGTGACCGGATCGGTGACGTCGAGCTCGAGCGGGGCGACGGGGGCCATCAGGGTGGCGAGGCTCTCGTCGGTGACGTCGATGAGCGGCGGCGGCACCGAGATGCCGATCACGTCCTCGATGGCCCGCCGGAAGCCGTCGTCGCTGTCGGCCGAGCTCCAGCCGTCGATGATCGTGTGGAAGTACGAGCCCTCGACCGGCTCGAGGCCGAGGGGCACCAGGATCACGGTGCCACCGGCCTCGCCGGCGCCGAGGGAGAGGATCGTGGCCGACACCGGGGTGCCCTCGGCGTCGCGGTGCACCACCAGGGCGGTCGACGTGGGGGTGACGAGGGCCCGGTAGCCGGGCTCGGTCTCGTCGGTGCCGCCCTCGACGACCTGGCCGCCCTTGCTGTCGAGCAGCCGCTGCGAGCCGACCCAGCCCAGGACGGGCACGGCGCCCATCAGCAGGGCCAGCGCCAGGCCGAAGGCCACCGCCCGGAGGGTGACCCGCGGCGCCCGGGCCCGCAGCCCGTCGCCGTCGGTGGCGTGGTCGCCGTCCGGCTCGTCGGGCGGCGGCGGGGCGGCCGCGACCTTGGCCAGCGACGGCGTCGCGTCGGCGGCGGGGCGGCGGCGGGGCGGGACCGGAGGCGTGGCGGGCGGCGCCGTCTCGACGGTGTCGGCGGCCCGACCGGATTGAGCCGATGCCGCGGCGGTCCCGTCAGCGGCGGGCCGACCGGGCGGAGCGGCGGCAGCGTCCGTGCCGGACGAGACCGGTGCGGCGAGAGCGTCGTCGGCCGGACGACGGGGCGGGGCGGCCGGAGCGACGGGAGCCGCCGCGGCAGCGGCCGGCGCCTGGACGTCGTCGGCGTGACCACGAGGCGCAGCGGGAGCGTCGTCGGTGCGGCCCCGGGGCGGGGTGGGCGCCGCGGCCGGGGGCGGGGCGGCGGGGGCCGAGCGGCTCCAGGGCTTGCCGGGCTGCTTCTTCAGGACGGCGGGCGGCTGGCCGGCACCGGAGCGGACGAAGGCCCGGGCCTCGGCCAGGACCTCCTCCTCCCGCTCGCGCTGGCGGGCAGCGGCGGCGTCCTCGTCGGATGACGACGGGGACGGCGGTGCGGGCAGGCCCCCGACCACCGAGATGGGCTGGGTCGCGTCCGGGTCGGCCGGCTCGACCAGGTCCCGGCGACGGACGACCCGGCGGGGCGCCTCACCGCCCGACGAGGACGACGATGCGGACGGGGTGGGTGCGGCGGGCGGCGCACCGTCCACCACGTCGGCCAGCAGGGCGGCGAGCCGGGAGGCAGCGTCGGAACGGGCGCTCCCGCCATCGTCGGATGGCCGGTCGCTCATCGACCCCACGATAGGAGGTCCGCCCCTGCCGAAGGCAGACGGCCCGGCGCGGACGGCCCGGTCAGCGGTACAGCCCGTGGCGCTCGATCACCTCGGCGACCGCCGGCGGCACCAGCGGGACGATCGGCCGCCCCGATGCGACCAGCCCCCGCAGCTCGGTGCTCGACACCTCGATGCGGCGCATCGGCACCACCTCGACCCGGGCCTCGACGGGCAGGGCCAGCGCCCCGGCGACCCCGGCCCGCTCGACCACCGCCAGCTCGACCGAGGCCAGCAGCTCCTCGTAGCGCTCCCAGGTGGGGAGCCCGACGGCGGAGTCCCGGCCCATGATCACGACCAGGTCGCGCTCCGGGTCGTCGGCCTGGAGCTGGCGCACCGTGTCGATCGTGTACGACGGGCCGGCCCGCCGGACCTCGACATCGCTGACCGAGACACCAGGCACGTCGTCGACGGCCGCCGCGACCATGGCCAGCCTGACGTTCGCCGCCGTCACCACCCGATCCCGCTTCTGCCACGGGTCCCCGTTGGGCACCAGCCAGACCTCGTCGAGCCCCAGCGCGTCGCCGACGCTCACGGCGGCGACCAGGTGGCCGATGTGAGGGGGGTCGAAGGTGCCCCCTAGCAGCCCGAGACGGCGTCGCCTCACCTCGGTGACCGACGTCATGGGCATGATCGGAAGGTCGCGGGTAGGGGCACGGTTGAACGCTATCCACCCCTCCAGCCAGGGCAGATCGTCTGACCAGGTGGAATACCGGAGGGGGGTACAGCAGTTGGAGGTGAGGCAATGAGCGATTCAGTTGGTCAGTACTTGAACGAGATCGGCCTGGTCCCCCTGCTCACCGCCGATGAGGAGCGGGAGCTGGCCCAGGTGATCGAGAAGGGTGTCGCGGCACGCACCCGTCTCGCCGAGGAGGGCGACGCCCTCGATGCCGCCGAGGCGCGGGACCTGCGCCGGGCGGACCAGGCGGCCGCCAAGGCGAAGGACCGGTTCATCCGGGCCAACCTGCGCCTGGTGGTCAGCGTGGCCCGCCGCTACCCCCTCCCCCCGGGCATGGAGCTGCTCGACCTGGTGCAGGAGGGCAACATCGGGCTGGAGCACGCCGTCGACAAGTTCGACTGGCGGAAGGGCTTCAAGTTCTCCACCTACGCCACGTTCTGGATCCGCCAGGCCATCGGCCGGGCCCTCGACCAGAAGGCCAGCCTCATCCGGCTCCCGGGTGACCGGTCGGCGAGCCTCCGGGCCGCCCTGCGGCAGGTGTCGGGCGATGGTGACGAGCTCGACGACGAGCACGCCACTCTGCACCGGCTCACCACCCCGACGTCGCTCGACCGCACGGTGGGCGACGACGACGGCAACGAGCTGATCGACCTCCTGGCCGACGACAACGCCGGTCCCGAGACGATCGTGATGGCTCGAGCCGAGGAGGACTACGCCACCGGGCTGCTCGAGGTCCTCGAGCCCCGGGCCCGCTACGCCGTCGAGCAGCGCTTCGGCATCAACGACGGGCGCAAGCGCTCCTACCGCGAGGTGGGCGACGAGCTCGGCGTCACCGCCGAGGCGGCCCGCCGGCTGGTGAAGCGGGCGGTCCACACCGTCCGCAGCGAGGCCGAGGCCCGCACCTCGGCCGCCTGAGCCACCTGTCCCCGACGGCGCGATCTGCGTCGTCCAACCCCCAGAACGAGCCGGCGGCTGCGCACAACGCGCAGCCGTCTTCGTTTCATCCCAGGTTCAGTGCACGAATCGCGCTTTGCGTCCGGGCCCTGGACCGGCGAGGCTTGTCCCCATGCTCACCGCCGAGCGCGCCAGCACCACCGATGACGACACCCACCCGCCGGCCTGGCAGGCGTTCCCCGCCGCCCAGCAGCCGGACTGGCCCGACCCCGGGGCGCTCGACCGCGTCACCAAGGAGCTGGCGGGCCTGCCCCCGCTGGTGGTCGCCAGCGAGAGCCGCGACCTCCTCTCGGCCCTGGGCCGGGTCGCCGAGGGCCAGGCCTTCCTGCTCCAGGCGGGCGACTGCGCCGAGTCCTTCACCTCGTTCTCGGCCGAGTCGGTGCAGCGGCGGCTCCAGGTCATCCTCCAGATGGCCGTCGTCCTCACCTACTCCTCGGGCGTGCCCACGGTGAAGATCGGCCGGATCGCCGGCCAGTTCGCCAAGCCCCGCTCCTCGGGCACCGAGACGATCGGCGACGTGACCCTGCCGTCGTTCCGGGGCCACATCGTCAACGCCGACGCCTTCACCGAGGAGGCCCGGGTCCCGGATCCGCAGCGCCTGCTGCGGGCCTACCACCAGTCGGCGTCGACCCTGAACCTCCTGCGCAGCCTCACCCGGGGCGGCTTCTCGGACCTGGCCCAGGTCCACAGCTGGAACCAGGACTTCGTCACCGCCACGCCCCAGGGCCAGCAGTACAAGGCCCTGGCCGACGAGATCGGGCGGGCCCTGCGGTTCATGACCGCCTGCGGCGTCGACACCGCCTCGCTGCCCACGCTGCACAAGACCGACTTCTTCACGAGCCACGAGGCCCTGCTCCTCCCCTACGAAGAGGCGCTGACGCGCCGGGACCCGATGACGGGCGACCGCTACGCCACCTCGGCCCACACGATCTGGATCGGCGAGCGCACCCGCCAGCTCGACGGCGCCCACATCGCCTACTTCGCCAGCGTCGCCAACCCGATCGGCTGCAAGGTCGGCCCGACGGCCACCCCCGAGGAGGTGCTCGGCCTGTGCGAGGCGCTCAACCCCGAGCGCATCCCCGGCCGGCTCACCCTGATCAGCCGGATGGGCGCGGGGAAGATCGAGGACGGGCTGCGGCCCCTGCTCGCCGCCGTGCGCGACGCCGGCCACCCCGTCGTCTGGGCCTGCGACCCGATGCACGGCAACACGTTCACCTCCGAGAGCGGGCACAAGACCCGCCGGGTCGACGACATCCTCGACGAGATCGCCGGCTTCTTCCGGGCCCACGCGGCGGAGGGCACGTGGGCCGGCGGTGTCCACGTCGAGCTCACGAGCGACGATGTGACCGAGTGCCTGGGCGGGTCGCACGAGATCCTCGACTCGGACCTCGACACCCGGTACGAGACGGTCTGCGACCCCCGGCTGAACGGCCGCCAGTCGCTGGACCTGGCCTTCCGCGTGGCCGAGGCGCTGCGGGCCCGCTCCTGACCCCGTAGAGGGCCATCCCTACCGAGTTTGTGGGGAATAAACCCAGGTCAGCGGGAATGTTGACCTAGGTGATCAGGTTTGTCACTCTTTGCGTGGCACCTCTCCTCAGCGAGGGGTGTGATCCACACCGAGAGGCCCTACCGCGATGCTCACCACCGAGTACGAGACCGAGATCGATCCGGACCAGCTGGCCGACATCGAGAAGTTCGAGACGATGCTCGCCCGCCACCTGGAGGGCACCATCGACGAGGACGCCTTCCGCGTCTTCCGCCTGAACAACGGCATCTACGGCCAGCGCCAGGGCGGCCACAACCAGATGGTGCGGGTGAAGATCCCCGCCGGGGTGGTCACGCCGCAGCAGCTGGAGACCTTCGCCGACATCGCGGACACGCACAGCCGGGGCTGGGGCCACATCACGACCCGCCAGAACGTCCAGTTCCACTACGTGCAGCTGACCGACGTCCCCAACGTGCTCCGCAAGATCGCCGCCGTGGGCATGACGTCCCGGGAGGCCTGCGGCGACACGGTCCGCACGGTCCAGGGCTGCCAGCTCGCCGGCGCCTGCCCCTTCGAGCACCTCGACGTCACGCCGTGGGCCCAGGCCGCCACCGAGCACTTCATCCGCAACCCCCTCGGCCAGCGCCTCCCCCGGAAGTTCAAGATCAACTTCTCGGGCTGCGACACCGACTGCGGCCAGGCCATGTTCAACGACGCCGGCGTCATCGCCGTGACGCGGAAGAACGAGGACGGCACGGTCGAGCAGGGCTTCCGGGTCTTCGTCGCCGGCGGCCTCGGGGCCAACCCCCACCCCGCCCTCGCCCTCGAGGAGTTCACCTCCCGCGAGGAGCTGATGCCCACGATCGAGGCGATCCTCCGGGTCTTCAACAACCACGGCAACCGGGACAACAAGATCCGGGCCCGCATGAAGTGGCTCGTCGACACCATGGGCTGGGAGGAGCTCCAGGCCCGGGTGCTCAAGGAGCGCAACCTGCTCGTCGCCTCGGCCACCTGGCCCGGCGGCATCCCCGACGCCGTCCTCAAGCACGGCGACGCCCCGGCCGGCCGCTCGGCCACCGTCGAGGCCACGCCGATGGGCCAGGGCACGCCGGTCGCCGTCGCCATCCGGGGCAGCGCCTACGAGGCCTGGGAGAGCGCCAACGTCGTCCGGGGCGAGGCCAAGGGCGCCGTCTCGGCCTACGCCTGGAGCAAGCTCGGCGACGTCACCTCGGAGCAGTTCCGGGCCCTCGCCGCCATCCAGCGCGAGCTCCACGCCGACGTCCGCCTGACCAACCGCCAGAACCTGGTCTTCCGGGGCCTGTCGGAGGGCCAGCTGCCGATCCTCTACGAGCGGCTCGCCGCCATCGACATGGCCCTGCCCGGTGCCGAGCTGGTCCGCGACGTCGTCGCCTGCCCCGGCGCCGACACCTGCAACCTGGCCGTGACGCAGAGCCGGGGCCTGGCCTCGGCCATCGGCGAGGAGCTGGAGGAGCAGGGCCTGGCCACCACCGGCGGCGTCCGCATCAACATCTCCGGCTGCACCAACTCGTGCGGCCAGCACCACACCGCCGACATCGGGTTCTACGGCGCCGAGCGCCGGGCCCACGGCACCGCCGCCCCCGGCTACCAGATGCTGCTCGGCGGCTACGTCGGCCAGGAGCAGGCCCACTTCGGCAACCGGGCCCTCCGGCTGCCGGCCAAGTCGGCCCCCAAGGCCGCCGCCGCCGTCGTCGCCCGGTTCGAGGCCGAGCGCGACATGGGCGAGAGCTTCCGGTCCTGGCTCGACCGCTCCGGCGGGGCCAAGGGCGTGGCCGAGGGGCTCAAGGACTTCGGCGTCTTCCCCACCCCGGAGGACGCTCCCGACTACTACGTCGACTACGGCGAGACCGGGCCCTACGTGGCCGAGGTCGGCGAAGGAGAGTGCGCCGCCACATGAGAGGCCCAGCGAACATGACCCACCGACTCGGAGGCGCCCGCGACGTGTTCGTTGGGCCTCTCATCGACAGCACGGGCGGTCTGGGCGGCGACGAAGGAGCCGCCCAGCGGCACTCATGGCCGAACAGTCGGCCCACGGTGGCGATCTCCCGCGACGACAAGGCAGGACGGCCATGAGTGCCATCACCGGACCGGGCATCGGCCCGCTCGCCATCCCCGACTTCACCGACGAGGAGCTGGCCGAGCTCAACCGTGAGTTCGAGCACCTCCCCGCCTCGAAGATCATCCAGTGGGCGGTCGACACCTTCTCGCCGCACCTGTGCATGACGGCGTCGTTCACCGACGCGGTGCTGATCGACCTCGCCGTGCAGGTCGACCCCGGCATCGAGGTCGTCTTCATCGACACCGGCTACCACTTCCCGGAGACGCTGGAGACGGTCGAGGAGGTCCGCCGCCACTACGGGCTCAACCTGCGGATGATGACCGTCGCCCGCCAGGAGGAGGAGCTCTGGGCCAAGGACCCGGGCAACTGCTGCTCGGCGGTCAAGGTCGGCCAGCTCGACCGGGCGCTCGCCGGCAAGGCGGCCTGGATGAGCGGCCTGCGCCGGGCCGACGCCGGGACCCGCGAGTCCGCCCCCATCGTCGTCCGCGACCTGCGGGGGCTCGTGAAGGTCAACCCGATCGCGGCCTGGAGCGACCTCGACGTCCAGGGATACATCGCCGACCACGACGTCCCGGTCAACCCGCTGACCCAGCAGGGCTACCCCTCGATCGGCTGCATGCCGTGCACGTCGAAGGTGGCCGAGGGCGAGGACGCCCGCGCCGGTCGCTGGCGGGGCCAGGACAAGACGGAGTGCGGCCTCCACCTCAGCTGACGGCGGCCCCTCCCCCGTCGCCCCGCCGGTCCCGCCACGCGGTGAGCCGGGGCCGGTAGGCGACCACCACGGCCAGGCCGCCCAGCGCCAGGGCGATCAGAGCGTCCTCGAGCCACAGCGGGGCCGGGTCCTCCGCCGCCTCGGCCGTCGTCGGGTGATCGGGGTCGTAGCGGATCCGCAGCACCGGCAGCGTCGGCCGGACCTGGGTGGCGACCTCGGTCCGCACCGACGCCCCGTTGGGCAGGTCGAAGGCGACCTCGGTGTCGTCGTAGCCGGTGAGGCTGCGGTTGTTCCGCACCTCGACCACCTCGGCGACCACCTCGACCCCGTCGTCGTGGAGCCGCTCGGCCTCCGCCCAGTCGGCCACCGTCGTCACGACGGCCCAGAGGGCACCGAGGCCGAGGAACCCGACCGCGAGACCCCGTCTCCACCTCGACGTCCCCGCCGCCACGGGGTCGAGGCTAGAGCTTGACGTTGAGGGTCACGCCGTCGCCGACGGTCAGGACGACCGTGCCGACCCGGGGGTCGGCCAGGGCGTGGTCGTTGTAGGCCCGGATGGCGGTGCGGTTGGCGTCGGCCTCGTCGGGTTCGACGACGGCGCCGCTCCACAGCGTGTTGTCGACCGCCAGCAGCCCGCCGGGGCGCAGCCGGGGCACGAGGGCCTCGTGGTAGGCGACGTAGCCGGGCTTGTCGGCGTCGACGAAGGCGAGGTCGATCGGCTCGTCGCCGAAGACGTCGCCGGCCAGGGTCTCGGTGGCCGGGGCGATCCGCAGGTCGATGCGGTCGTCAACGCCGGCCGCGGCCCACGCCTCGCGGGCGATGGCGGTCCACTCCTCGCTCACGTCGCAGCACACGAGCCGGCCGCCGTCGGCCAGGCCCCGGGCGATGGCCAGGGCGGACATCCCGGTGAAGGTCCCCACCTCGACGGCCCGGCGGGCGCCGGTGAGCCGGGCCAGGGCGGTCATCAGGGCCGTCTGGTCGGGCCCGATCTGCATGCCGGCGACGTCGCCCAGGGCGGCGGTCCGCTCCACCAGGTCCCGGGCGACCTCGTCGAGCGGGTCCGAGTGGGCGGCCACGTAGCCGGCGAGGGCCTCGGACGAGAGCAGCGATCGTGTCATGGCGGCGAGACTACGGCCGATAGCGTTCGGGCCCGACGAGGAGGAGCGCGTGCCGATGAGCGAGCTAAGCGAGCGGACCAGACGACGCGGACGCATCTCCGACGGCGGAGCCGGCGGCGATCATCGGCGCCCGGCCACCCCCACCGGGCCGGGCCATCCCCACGGTCCGGAGGAGCGCCGATGATCGATCTGACCGAGGACACGCTGGCCCCCGACGTCGTGGTCCGCCGGGGCGCAGCGACCGACATCGACATCCGCACCGGCGAGCGGGGCGGGCCCCCGGTCGTCGGCGTGGCCGAGGGCGCGGTGTGGGCCCGGGCCGAGCCGTCGAGCCCCGGGGTCGACCTGGGCCACGGCACGCTCAACGTCGTGGTCCGCTCGGGCACGGTCCTGCTCGACGCCCAGGCCGGCGCCGGCCTGCTGATCGTGCTCCGGGGCGAGGTCGAGATCTCCGCCGGCGGGGCCTTCGAGCGGACCGCCACCGCCGGCGACGCCCTGACCTTCGACGCCACCGGCCGGGTCAGCGACCCCGACCCGGTCGACGCCGCCGAGCTGGCCCGGGACCCGTTCGTCAGCCTCAACCTGGTGCTCGACGCCCTCGGCGGGGTGCCGGTCCGCATCCCCGGCGAGGCGCCGCCGGTCCCCACCGCCGGGGCGCCCCGCCCGGCGCTCGAGGACGACGACGTCTTCCCCGAGCGCCGGCGGAGCAAGGGCCTCTTCACCCGCTCCAAGCGCCAGCCCTAGAAGCGGTTGGCGTACTCCCAGCCCTTGATGATCGTGCTGGCGAGGGCCTGGGCGGACTGGCCGCTCCAGTAGGTGACGTCGCCGCTGGCCGGGACCCGGCGCAGGAGGGCGAAGAAGTCACCGATCACCCGGGTGGCCGGGTTGGTCATCGTCTTGTACTCGGGCGACTCGGAGAAGCCCACCATGACCTGGCCACGGGTGCGGGCGCCGCTGTTCAGCTCGCCGACCCAGTAGTTGCGCTCGTTGTCGGAGGGCAGCCGGTCGAGGACGTTGTCGTAGACCAGGGTGACGAACTGCGAGTCGTTGAGGTCGCCGTACTCGCTGTCGAACTCGGGGGCGGTCACCATCAGGTCGGCCACCCGCTTGAGCGACACGCCGCGGTTGACCTCCTTCCACCAGTAGGCCAGGCCGCCGGTGTCGGGCCGGCGCAGGAACACCGCCTGGTAGAGCCGGATCACGCCGCCGGTGCGGGTCTGGTAGGTCGACTGGTTGAGGAGGTTGCGGGCGTAGACCTCGGGCAGCTGGCCGCCGTTGAGGTTGGCCAGGCCGCTGTTGAGCTCGCTGGCGGTGGGCTGGCGGTTGTAGGCGTCGAGGTACATGCGGCGCACGAACGAGGCCGCGTCGGGCTGGGCGCCGTAGCGGATCTGCTGCTTGATCCAGTTCGAGAAGGCCGCCACCCGGGTGTAGATGCCGGGGTAGCCGGCCAGGGCGCACTCGTTGCCCGTGCTGACCACGCCGACCTGGATCCAGGAACCGCCGCGGTTCTCGACCAGCGGGCCACCGCTGTCGCCCTGGCAGGAGTCCCGGCCCGGCGCCGCCGCGCAGACCATCGTCGACTGCTGGTAGAAGTCGCCGTAGCCGTTCTGGCAGGCCTGCGCCGTGGACACGTTGACCGTGACCTGGCGCAGCTTGGTCGGGTAGTTGCCGGTGCCGAACTCGGTGGTGCCCCACCCGGTGGTGGTGACCGCGGTGCCGGCGGCCGGGCTGACGTTCTGGGCCGTGATCGGCTGGACCGGGATCGACGCCGGGGCCGGCTTGTCGAGGCGGATCAGGGTGAGGTCGTTGCGCCCGTCGAGGGTCTTCCACGCCGGGTGGATGCGGAACTCGACGGCCCGGATCCGGGTGCCACCGGACTCGAGGTCCTGGGTGCCGACGAGGACGTCGACGTCGGCCGGGCGCAGGTTCCGACCGATGTCGTACACGCAGTGGCCGGCCGTCAGGACCCAGCTGCGGGCGATCAGCGTGCCGCCGCAGAACTGGGCGTCGTAGTTGCCGGGGGTGTCGCTGTACAGGAGGCCGACCTGCGAGGGCCAGGCGCCGGGGGGCGCCTCGGTGCCCCCGACGATGCGGGCATCGGGCCCGGTGACCGATCGGGAGTCGGGCTGGCCGGCGGGCGACTCGCCGGAGCTCGTCGAGGTGGCGGCACCGGCGGCCGACGGCGCCGCGGCCAGGCCGCAGACGGTCAGGACGGCCAGGGCACCGACCAACAGGCGGTGCCGCAGGGACGAGCGGGGGGATGGGTCCATGAAGGGTCTCCTGGGGGGTTCGGCGGCGGCCACTCGCCACGGAGCCCCTCGCCCGCCGCCCGGCAGGCAGGTTGGCCCCCGGCCACCACGCACAGCGGTGGCGACCGTACCACGACGACAACCGGCGGGCGTCGACCCATCGGGCGATCCGCCGGGCCAGACTGCCGGCGTGCCCGGCGCCATCGAGGACCACGCCCTCCTCTCCGACACCGAGTCGGCGGCCCTGGTCGACCGGGACGGGACGATCGACTGGCTCACCTTCCCCCGCTTCGACAGCCCGGCCTGCTTCGCCGCCCTGCTGGGCGGGCCCGAGCACGGCCACTGGCGCATCGCTCCGGCCGGTGGGCCCCACCGGGTCGAGCGGCGCTACCGGCCCGGCACCCTCGTGCTGGAGACGACGACCACCACGCCCGAGGGCACCGTCCGGGTCGTCGACTGCATGCCCGTCCGGGACGGCACCCTCCAGGTCGTCCGGCTCGTGCAGGGCGTGGCCGGACGGGTGCCGGTCGACGTCGAGCTGGTCGTCCGGCCCGACTACGGCTCGATCGTGCCCTGGGTGCGCCGGGTCGACGGGGGCCTCCGCTTCGTCGCCGGGCCCGACGGCCTGGCCCTCACCTCACCGGTGCCGCTGGTGGCCGAGGGGTGGTCGCACCGGGCCCGGGTCGAGGTGGCTGCCGGCGACGAGCTGGCCTTCGAGCTGGCCTGGCACCCGTCGGCCACCCCTCCCCCGCCGCCGTCCGACGGTGCGGCCGTCGTCGCCCGCACCACCGGGTGGTGGGAGGCGTGGTCCGCCCGGGGCCGGGCGCCGGGCCGCTGGGAGGAGGTCGTGTCGTCGTCGCTCGTCGTCCTCAAGGGGCTGACCTACGCCCCGACCGGTGGCGTGGTCGCGGCGGCCACCACGTCGCTCCCGGAGTCGCTCGGTGGGCCCCGCAACTGGGACTACCGGTTCTGCTGGCTGCGGGACGCCACCTACACGCTGCTGGCGCTGATGGAGGCGGGTCACACCGAGGAGGCCCGCGCCTGGCGGGAGTGGCTGCTGCGGGCGGTGGCCGGCCGGCCCGACCAGGTCCAGATCATGTACGGCTGCGCCGGCGAGCGCCGCCTGCCCGAGTGGGAGGTGCCGTGGCTGCCCGGGTACGCCGGCTCCCGGCCGGTGCGGGTGGGCAACGACGCCCACGGCCAGCTCCAGCTCGACGTCTTCGGCGAGGTCCTCGACGCCCTCCACCAGGCGGCCGAGGCCGGGCTGGCCGACCCCGACGGGGCGACCTGGCCGCTCGCCACCGCCCTCGTCGACCACCTGGCCGAGATCTGGCGCCAGCCCGACGACGGGATCTGGGAGGTGCGGGGCGGGCGGCAGCAGTTCACCCACTCCAAGGTGATGGCGTGGGTGGCCCTCGACCGCGCCCTGCGCTGGTCCGCCCTCGCCGGGCTGGACGCCCCGACCAGCAGGTGGCGGGGCGTGCGGGACCAGATCCGGGCCGACATCCTGGCCCACGGGGTCGACGACCGGGGCGTGTTCGTCCAGGCCTACGGCTCCCGGGCCCTCGACGCCAGCCTCCTGCTCGTGCCGCACGTCGGCTTCCACCCGCCTGACGCCCCGGGGGTCGTCGCCACCGTCGACGCCATCGGCCGCGAGCTGACCTCGGACGGGCTCGTCCACCGGTACCGCCCCGAGCACACCGACGACGGCCTCCCCGGCGGCGAGGGCGTCTTCCTGCTGTGCTCGTTCTGGATGGTCGACGCCCTGACCGTGATGGGCCGCCGGGCCGAGGCCGTCGCCCTCTACGAGCGGCTCGTCGGCCTGCGCAACGACGTCGGCCTCCTCGCCGAGGAGTGGGACCCGGCCACCGGCCACATGCTCGGCAACATCCCCCAGGCCTTCTCCCACGTCGGCCTCGTCACCAGCGCCCTCCTCCTAGAGGGTCAAGGCGCCCGACGCCACCGACCCCCCTTCTGAGACGAGCTGCCGAGCGCCATCGAAGAGGACGCAGCCCGGCCCGGCGCAGCCGCTGGGGGGCGCAGCTCCCCAGGGAGGAGTCGTGTCTGCGAGGAACGAGCCGACCGACTCCGGAGCCCTCAGCGCGAGCGCAGCGAGCTTCCTGACGAGACCACTAGAACCGGTTGGCGTAGGTCCAGCTGGTGAGGAGGTAGCGGGCGGTGTCGGGGGTGGGCTTGGCGCGCCACTGGGTGAGCTCGGTGGGGCTCGGGACGCGGCGGACGAGGGCGCCGAAGGCGGCGACGGCGCGGGTGTCGGCGTCGGTGAGGGCCTTGTACTCGGGCGACTCGGAGAAGCCGACCATCACCTGGCCACGGGTGCGACGGCCCGACGTCAGCTCGGCCACCCAGTAGGCCCGGTCCTGCTCGGACGGGGCCCGGTCGAGGACGTTGTCGTAGACCAGGTCGACGAAGCCGCCGTGGTCGAGGTGGCCGTACCGCTCGACGAACTCCGGCGCCCGCACCATCAGGTCGGCGATGCGCTTGAGGGCGACGCCCCGGTTGATCTCGCCCATCCAGAAGATGAGGCCGCCGCTGTCGGGCTGGCGCAGGAAGATCGACCGGTAGAGCCGGATCACGCCACCCGAGCGGGCCCGGTAGGTCGGCCCGTCGAGCAGGCCGGCGACGTAGGCGGCGGTCGACTGGCCGCCCTCCAGCCCGGCGACGCCGTAGAACAGCTCGCTGCCGGTGGGCTGGCGGCCGAACAGGTCGAGGTGCTGGCGCTTGACGAAGGCGGTGGCGTTGGGCTGCGGGCCGTAGCGGACCTGCCAGCGGATCCACGTCGAGAGGGCCGAGACCCGGGCGTAGACGCTGGTGTAGACGCCGCAGCCGAAGCCCCAGCTGGTCACGCCGACCAGCACCCAGCCGCCGTCCCGCTCGACGAGGAGGGGCCCGCCGCTGTCGCCGAAGCAGGCGCTCTTGCCGGACCGCCAGGCGCACACCATGGTGGCCGTGTCGAAGCTGGGGCCGTTGTCCTCGGCGCAGGTCGAGGCGCTGCGGAAGTCGAGGGCGACCTCGCGCAGCTTGGGCGGGTAGGAGCCGGGCACGGTCTCGCCCCAGCCGATCGTGACCACCTCGGTGCCCTCGGCCGGGTCGGTGCCGGCGCCGGCGAGGGCCTGGATCGGGGTGCCGTTGGGGACCGGGCGGTCGAGGCGGAGGAGGGCGACGTCGTTGCGGATCGTGTCCTCGTCCCAGCCCGGGTGGCGGCGGACCTCGACCACCGGGATGCGGGTGCCACCGGTGCGCAGGTCGTTGGTGCCGACGAGGATGTCGAAGGTCGAGGCGGGGCGGACGCCGCCCCGGTCGTCGGTGACGCAGTGGGCGGCGGTCAGCACCCAGCTGCGGTCGATCACCGAGCCGCCGCAGATCTGGCCCGTGTAGCTGTCGTAGCCCCGCAGGACGATGGCGGCCTGCGACGGCCAGGCCCCGGGGGCCGACTCGACGCCGCCGACGATGCGCCCGTCGGGGCCGACCCCGACCGGCGGGGGCGGCGGATCGGCCTCCGAGGAGGTCGACGACGGCGACGAGGTCGCGGCGGCCGTCGCCGGTCCCAGCCCGGCGAGCAGCGCGACGACGAGGGCCACCGCGGCAGCCGATCGGGCCCAGACGTCCTTGGTCATGTCATCCCTCCCCGGCGCCCGCCTGGCGCGCCCGGCGGGTGACACTAGCGTCACGCCAGGTGGTCGATGAAGCGCTCGAGCTGGCGGAGGTTGCGGCACTCGAACACCCCGTCGCAGTGGGTGGCGTACTCCCCCACGATCGAGTCGCCGGTGTCCCAGTAGTTCTTCGGCTCCGGGTTGAGCCAGTAGACGTGGCGGGCCCGGTGCCGCATCTCCTTGACCACCCATGACTGGGAGGCGTGGTAGTTGTTGCGGGCGTCGCCGAGGAGGATGACGGTCGTCTTGGGCCCGATCTCCCGGCCCCACCGCTGCCAGAAGACCTCGAAGGCGTGGCCGTAGTCGGAGTGGCCGTCGACCCACACCACGTCGGCCTCGGTGTTGACCCGGTGGATCGCCTGGTTGATGTCCTCGTTGCCCTCGAAGAACGAGGTGACCTCGTCGATCCCGTCGATGAAGGTGAAGGCCCGGACCTTCGAGAACTGGTTGCTGATGGCGTAGACGAGCATCAGCGTGAAGCGGGCGAAGGCGGCCACCGAGCCGGAGATGTCGGCCACGACGAAGATCTCGGGCTTGTGGGGCCGCGGGTAGCGGAACTGCGGCTCGGCCGGCACGCCGCCGTAGCTGAGCGACTTGCGCACGGTGCGCCGGAAGTCGAGCGGGCCCTTGCGGCCGTGGCGGCGCTTGCGGGCCAGGCGGACGGCCAGGCGACGGGTCAGCGGGTACAGCGCCTTGCGGAGGTTGGCCATCTCCTCCCGGCTGGCGTGCATGAAGTCGACGTCCTCCGGCAGCGGCTTGCGGAGGGTGCGGGCCATGGCCTCGACGCCCCGGTCGGCCACCAGGCGACGGCGGATCTCGGCCTCGACCTCGCGCTTGAGCTGGTCGATCCGGCTCTGGAACTCGTCCTTCTCAAGCCGCTCCTCGAGCGGGGTGAGGTCCTGGCCCTGGTCCTGCGACTGCTGGCGGGCCTGGTCCATCAGCTTGTCGAGGACGTTGTCGAGGTCGAGGTTCCGCAGCGTGCGGTACAGGTAGTAGGTGCCGCCGACGGGCCGGCCCGGCTCCATCCCGGCGTAGCGCTTGACGGCCTGGCGGGCCAGGGCCCGGAGCATGGCGTCGTTGCCGTTGAGGAGGGCCTGGTAGAGCATCTGGGCCAGCTCCTCGGGGGTGAGCTGCTCGCCCCCGCCACCGCCGCCCTTGCCCTCGCCGTCGCCCTGCCCGTCCCCGAGCCCGTCGACCTCGTCGGGGTCGATCTCCCCGGCGTCGACGTCCTCGCCGTCGATGGCGTGGGCGGCGCCGCGCAGCGAGAAGTAGACCTCGAAGACCGTCTCGAAGGCCCGCCAGTGGGCGGCCGACTTCACGAGGGTGGCGCCGAGGGCGTACTTGAAGGCGCTGCGGTCCTCGAGCGGGATGTGCTTGACCGCCTCGAGGGCGTCGAGGTTCTCGGTCAGGCTGACCGGCAGGCCCGCCTCCCGCAGCTCGACGATGAAGCCCGACAGCAGCGTGAGCAGCGCCTGTCCGGACGCCTCCTCGAGAGCCGGTCCCGGCGTCACGGGCTTACTTCGGGCCCGGAGCGAAGGCCTTGGCGGCCGACTGGTCGCTGGCCAGCTCCCGCACCGCCTTGGCGATGTCGGTCTGGTACTTGAGCAGGATGTTGGCCGTGTCGGTGGCCGTCTTCGAATCGACCTCGGTGACGCCGAGCAGCATCAGGGTCTTGGCCCAATCGAGGGTCTCGGACACCGACGGCGCCTTCTTCAGCTCCAGCTGGCGGATCGAGCGGACGATCCGGGCGACCTGGTCGGCCAGGGCCTCGGTGATGTCGGGGACCTTGGCCATCACGATCTCCCGCTCGCGCTCCATGTCGGGGTAGTCGACGTGGAGGAAGAGGCAGCGCCGCTTCAGCGCCTCGGACAGCTCGCGGGTGGCGTTGGAGGTGAGGAACACCAGCGGGATCTGCTTGGCCGTGATCGTGCCCAGCTCGGGGATCGACACCTGGTACTCGGAGAGGATCTCGAGCAGCAGCGCCTCGGTCTCGACCTCGACCCGGTCGACCTCGTCGATCAGCAGGACGACGGGGTCGTCGGAGCGGATGGCCTCCAGCAGCGGCCGCTGGAGCAGGAACTCGTCGGAGAAGATGTCCTCCTCGACCTCGTTCCACGTCGAGTCGTCGGCCCGCTCGGCCTGGATGCGGAGCAGCTGCTTCTTGTAGTTCCACTCGTAGAGGGCCTTGGCCTCGTCGAGCCCCTCGTAGCACTGGAGGCGGATCAGGCGGGCGCCCAGGAGCTCGGCCGTGGACTTGGCCAGCTGGGTCTTGCCGGTGCCGGCGGGGCCCTCGACGAGGATCGGCTTGCCCAGGCGATCGGCCAGGTAGACGATGCCCGCGATCCCCTCGTCGGCGAGGTAGGTGGCCTCGCGCAGTCCTTCCCGGACCGCGTCGACGGACTCGAACCGGGGCTCAGTGGCGATGTCGACCATGCGCGGCAGCGTACAAGCGCCCTTGACCAGACGGTCAACCCGGTTCCCCCACCGTTCCGTGTGCGGGTTCGTGCGGATGCGGCGTGTTTTCGCACACGGAACGGCTTTGGTGCGGTCGGTGGCAGGAACGCGGCTGGCAGGAAACGTGTGGATCGCTAGGTTTCGGACATGCCCCACCGCGTCGTGACCCTGGCCGGATCCCGGGTGTCGCTGTTCGAGATGGCCGTGCCCTGCGAGGTGTTCGGCATCTTCCGGCCCGAGATCCCCGACTGGCCCTACGTCCACGAGGTCGTCTCGGCCGGCGGCGCCCTCACCGCCAACAACGGCCTGTCGCTCCAGACCGACGGCGGGCTCGACCGGGCCGCCACCGCCGACACCCTGATCGTGGCGCCGATCCCCGTGCCCGGGCTGGCCCGGACCGGCCAGGTCGCCGTCGAGCCCGAGCTGGTCGAGGTGGTCCGGGCCGCCCACGCCCGGGGCACCCGGATCGTGTCGCTGTGCTCGGCCGCCTTCATCCTCGCCCAGGCCGGGCTGCTCGACGGGCGCCGGGCCACGACGCACTGGATGTACGCCGAGCAGCTGGCCGAGCGCCACCCCACCGTCGAGGTCGACCCGACGGTGCTCTGGGTCGAGGACCCGCCCGTCTACACCTCGGCCGGCACCGCCGCCGCCATCGACCTGTGCCTCCACCTGGTGCGGGAGGACCTGGGCGCCGAGGCCGCCAACCGGGTCGCCCGGCGCATGGTCGTCCCCCCGCACCGCGACGGCGGCCAGGCCCAGTTCGTCGACACGCCGATGCCCGACTGCCCCACCGACGACCCGCTCGGTCCGGTCCTCGAGTGGATGGCCCAGCACGTCGACCAGCAGATGACGGTCGAGCAGCTCGCCCGCCGGGCCGCCCTGTCGCCCCGCACCTTCGCCCGTCGCTTCGTCGCCGCCACCGGCACCACGCCGCTCCAGTGGCTGCTCACCCAGCGGGTCGCCCGGGCCCGGATGCTGCTGGAGACCACCGACCTGCCCGTCGAGCGCATCGCCCAGCTGTGCGGCTTCGGCACTGCGGCCGGCCTCCGCACCCACTTCGCCCGGGTCGTCGGCACCCCGCCCACCGCCTACCGGGCCCGCTTCGCCACCGAGCTGACCGCCTGACCCCCGAACCTTGAGCGCCTGACCTCGCTGTTCGGGGTGAGCCGCTCAAAGTTCGGATGGGCCTTGGCGGGAATCGTGCGATCAGCGACATTCCTGCCACTCGTCGGGTGGGCGCCGGAGGCGGACGATGGGGGCATGTTCAGCGCCCACTGCAACGCCGAGGGCCGAGAGGTCCTGCTCACCACCCGCCGCATCACGTCGATCGACATGCGCGACGGCGAGACCGAGATCCGCTTCACCTGCTGGTGCGGCCACGAGGGCGTCGTCGTCGACCGGGCCGTCGCCCGCCCGGCGGCCTCCGCCGCCCCCGCCGCGGCACCGACCCGGCAGCCGGCCCGCCCGGCGGCCTAGCCGGCCCGTCCGTCGACCGCCCGGGTGTGGTCCAGGATCGCCTCGGCCAGGGGCGCCACGACCGCCGGCGCCAGGGCGTGGCCCATGCCGGGGACGGTGACGAGCCGGGCCCCGGCGATCCGGCCGGCCAGGTGCGCGGCGTGCGGTGGCGGGTTGATGGGATCGGCCGGCGCCTCGACCACGAGGGTCGGCACCGTCACCCCCGCCAGCTCGGCCCCCCGCTCCAGCCCGGCCTGGTCGGCCCGGGCGTGGGCGGTGGGCCCGTCGACCCGACCGGCGTGGTCGGCCATCCGCTCCTCGAGGGCGGCGAAGGCGGCGGCGTCGAAGGGCACCTCGTCGCCGTTGAGGATGCGCCAGTGCTCGACCCGCCAGGCCCGCTCGGCCTCCGGGCTGCGGGCGTCGCCCATCTCCTCCCACAGGGCCAGGAGGCGCGGATCGGGTCCGGGCAGCTCGACCTCGGCCTCGCCGGCGCCCGCAGCGAGCCCGGCACCGAGGGCGGTGGTGCAGAACAGGGTCGCCGACAGCAGGCGCTCGGAGGCGTCGAGGAGCAGCAGCTGGACGATGACCCCGCCCATCGACATGCCGACGACGTGGGCCCGCTCGATGCCCAGGGCGTCGAGCACGGCGACGGCGTCGGGGGCCAGGTCGCGGATGGCGTAGGGCCGCTCCTCGAACGCCCACGTCGACCGGCCGGTGTCGCGGTGGTCGTAGACGACGACGCGGTGGTGGTCGGCGAGCCGGTCGACCAGCTCCTCGGGCCAGGCCACGCCCGACGTGTTGGCCCCCATCACGAGGAGGAGCGGCGTGGCGTCGGCCGGTCCGTGGGCGGCGGCCCAGAGGCGGTCGCCGCCGGGCAGGTCGACGAGGTGTTCCATCCCCTCGGGTCTAGCCCCGGGTCTGGCCGGTGCCCCGCACGACGTACTTGGCCGTCGTCAGCTCCCGCAGACCCATCGGGCCCCGGGCGTGGAGCTTCTGGGTCGAGATGCCGATCTCGGCGCCGAAGCCGAACTCCTCGCCGTCGACGAAGCGGGTGGAGGCGTTGACGAGGACGGCGGCGGCGTCGACCTCGGCGGTGAAGCGGTCGGCGGCGGCGAGGTCGGCGGTGACGATCGCCTCGGAGTGGCCGCTGCCGTAGCGGGTGACGTGCTCGATGGCGGCGTCGATCGAGGGCACGACCCTCACGGCCAGCTTGAGGTCGAGGAACTCGCTGGCCCAGTCGTCCTCCCCCGCCTCCCCGGCCTGGGGCAGGACCGCCCGGACCGCGGGATCGCCCACCAGCTCGACGCCGTCGAGGGCACCGGCCAGGCCGGGCAGGAAGGCGTCGGCCACGTCCTCGTGGACCAGGACGGTCTCGGTGGCGTTGCACACCGACGGCCGCTGGGTCTTGCCGTTGACGATGATCGCCCTGGCCATGTCGAGGTCCGCGCT
Source organism: Iamia sp. (assembly GCA_052038315.1). Classification (GTDB taxonomy): domain Bacteria; phylum Actinomycetota; class Acidimicrobiia; order Acidimicrobiales; family Iamiaceae; genus Iamia. The sequence continues at coordinate 8,743 of JBQGCF010000399.1, read as the reverse complement.
GGCATCGACGTAGACGTGGCAGTTGCCATCGCCGTCGATCACGTAGGGGACGGTGGCGTTGTCGAGGATCGAGCGGATCAGGCTCGGGCCACCGCGCGGGATCAGCACGTCGATGCTGTCGCGCTGCTGCATGAACTCGACCGCCGCCTCGCGGCTGGTGTCGGGCACCAGGACGAGGGCGTCGGCGGGCAGGTCGACCTTCTCGTAGGCCTCCCGCAGCACGCCGGCGACGGCCGTGTTCGACCGGATGGCGCCCGAGCTGCCCCGCAGGAAGGCCGCGTTGGCCGACTTGAGGCAGAGCCCGGCGGCGTCGCTGGTGACGTTGGGGCGGTTCTCGTAGATGATCGCCACCACGCCGAGCGGGACCCGGACCCGGCTGATGCGCAGCCCGTTGGGCCGGACCCAGCCGTCGAGGACCTCGCCGACGGGATCGGGCAGGGCGGCGACCTGGCGGAGCCCGCCGGCCATGCCCTCGACGCGCGCCGCGTCGAGGCGCAACCGGTCGATCACCGTGGTGGTCGTGCCCGCCTCGGTGGCAGCGGCCACGTCGGCGGCGTTGGCCTCCAGCACGTCGTCGGTCCGGGCGACCAGCAGGTCGGCGGCCGCCTCCAGGGCGGCGTTTCGCTGGGCGGTCGACGACCGGGCCACCAGGCGGGACGCGGCCTTCGCCCGCGCCCCCAGGTCGGCCATGGAAGGGTGCTGCTCGCTGCGCTCGCTCACGGGGTCGATGCTACCGGTCCGCCCAAATTGCGACCCTGGCCGGGCGTGGCGCCCGCTGAGGGTCGCAGTTTCGTCGGGGTGGTGGCGCGGGCTGGCATCATCGGCCGATGGGTCGGGCCCGCATCGCCGTTCGTGCCGACCGGGACGTGCTCGGGCAGGCCCTCGCCGCCGCCTTCGCCACCGACCCGGTGTGGCGCTGGATGACCGGGGCCGACCCCGGCCGCTGGGCCGCCCGTGCCGACGCCGCCTTCACCGCCGAGGTGGCGGTCAAGCTCCGCTACGGCCACACCTACACGACCGACGACCGGGCCGGCGCCGCCCTCTGGGCCCCGCCCGGCACCTGGCGGGGGTCGGCCGCCGACGCCCTCCACGTCGCCTGGCCCATGGCCCGGCTCTGCGGCCCCGCCGGCGCCCGGCGGGGCATCGGCGTCCTGCGGGCCACCGAGCGGGCCCACCCGAAGGGCGACGACCACTGGTACCTCGCCGTCCTCGGCACCCACCCCGACCACCAGGGCCGGGGCGTCGGGTCGACCGTCCTGCAGCCGGTGCTCGAGCGCTGCGACCTCGACGGCAGCGGCGCCTACCTCGAGTCGTCCAAGCCCGAGAACGTGCCCTTCTACGAGCGCCACGGCTTCCGGGTCACCGACGTCATCACGCCGGGCGGGTCGCCGCCCCTCACCCTCATGTGGCGCGACCCGCAGCCGACGGGGGCGCCGTGATCGCCGACCCGGGCCTCGAGCCGGCCGTCGCCGCCTTCGAGCGGGCGCTGACGCCGATCGTCCAGACGCTGGCCGGCACCGTCAGCGGCGTCGACCCGGCCGCCCTGGCCGACGACGTCAGCCGCGAGGCCTTCACCATCGCCGCCGCCCTCGTCGACTGCGACGGGATCCGCACCGACGCCGAGCTGTGGTCGCTGCTGGTCGTGTTCGGGCCCCGGCTCGGTGGCGACCTGCTCAAGGCCACGCCCGACGACCTCCGCCGCTCCGACCTGGTGGTGGGCCGGGCGGCGTGGCTCGACCAGCCGTCGACGCTGCTCGACCTGCTCGCCCGCTACGACGCCCGCCACGCCACCACCCACGCCCGGACCTACCACGACCGGGCGGTGGCCATCGCCTTCGCGGTCGCCGCCATCGACCCGTACACGACCGAGGAGGAGCTGCGGGCCATCGAGCGGTTCCGGGCCGCCAGGGCCCGGGCCGGGGCGGTGGCCGCCACCGGGGCCGACGGTCCCGGCGCCCCGGGCGTGCCCGCGGCCGGCGACGAGGGGGCGGCCGACCTGCCCCCGCCCCGGCCCCTCGACGAGCTGATGGCCGAGCTCGACGGGCTCGTCGGGCTGGAGGGGGTCAAGGCCGAGGTCAAGCTGGTCGCCGACCTGATCCGGGTCCAGAACCTGCGGGCCGAGCGCGACCTGCCCGTCGTCGAGCAGAGCCGCCACCTCGTCTTCGCCGGCAACCCGGGCACCGGCAAGACCACCGTCGCCCGCCTGCTGGCCCAGATCTACCGCACCCTCGGCGTGGTCGAGCGGGGCCACCTGGTCGAGACCGACCGCAGCGGCCTGGTCGCCGGGTTCGTGGGCCAGACCGCCACCAAGGTCGTCGAGGTCTTCGACCGGGCCGACGAGGGCGTGGTGCTGATCGACGAGGCCTACGCCCTCGTGCGGGGCGGCGGCAACGACTTCGGCCGGGAGGCCATCGACACGATCGTCAAGCTGGTCGAGGACCGGCGGGACCGGGTCGTCGTCATCGTCGCCGGCTACCCCGACGAGATGGGCGACTTCATCGACGCCAACCCCGGCCTCCGCTCCCGCTTCCCCAAGACGATCGTCTTCGAGGACTACGCCACCGACGACCTCCTGGCCATCTTCGCCAGCCAGGGCGAGCGGGGCGGCTACCGGACCGACGACGAGGCCGAGGCCAAGCTGCGCGCCTGGTTCGACGCCCAGCCCCGGGACAAGGGGTTCGGGAACGGCCGGGTCGCCCGCAACCTGTTCGAGGCGGCGGTGGCCCGCCACGCCAGCCGGGTCGTCGCCATCGACGAGCCCACCGACGACGACCTCACCACGCTGGTCGCGGCCGACATCCCCGACCTCGACGACGCCGCCGACTCCACCATCCGTCCCCGGCGCTGACGGCCGGTTCACTACCGTGCGGCCATGCCGCCCCGGCTGGCCCGCCTCCTGGCCGTCGTCGTCGCCGCCGGCCTGGTGGCCGGAGCCTTCGTCGTGCGCGGCGTGCTGACCGATGACGACGGGGGCGAGCAGGTCGTCATGCCCGGCTCCGACCAGCCGACCGCCGACGGCGAGCGGTACCGGATCGCCTGCGACGCCGACCTCGGCGAGCAGGCCTGCGAGGCGGTGGCCGGCGTGGCCGGCGTGGACGAGGTCGTGATGGTGGCCTGGGCCGACGTCCGGGACGACGAGGATCTCCCCTACGACGCCTGGCTGACCCTCGACCCGATGCCCGCCGTCCTCGACCAGGTCCGCCCGGGCGTGCTGACCGGCGAGCCCGCCGCCGTCGCCTCCTCCCCCCTCGCCCTGCTGACCCGTGACGAGGACGTGGACTGCGCCGAGTGGGCGTGCATCCTCGACGGGAAGATCGGTGTGCCGGGTCGGGACACCTCGGCCGGGGTCGTGATCGCCAGCGGCGTGTACACCGGGCTGGCCGGCCCGGACGAGGTCGAGACGAGGGGCATCGGTGTCTTCGAGGACGACGCGGAGGTCCGGGATGGTCTGCGGGACCTGACCGACGAGCTCGACCTCGAACGGCAGGAGGCGAAGCTCGTCACCCAGGTGGGCAGCTACGCGGGCGTCGTCACCATCGGCGGGCGGGCCGACCTGCGGATCGAGCGGAACCCGGCGGCCGGGCTGGAGAGGGTGCTCCTCGACCCCGAGGTCGTGGTGGGGGTCGTGCTGGCCGGGATCGGGGGGAAGGGGGGCCCGGCGGTGGAGGCCCTCGGCGACGCCCTGAAGGGCAAGACTGTGCGCGACGCGCTGGGCGCGGGCGGCTGGACCGGAGCGCCGGGGCGCAGCGCCGGCCTCCCCGACGCCGACGTCATCTACCGACTGCAGGAGGAGCTGGGCTCATGAGGACACGCCGGCGTCTCGTGGCCGCCATGGCCGTCGCCCTGCTCGCCGTGGGCGCCACCGCCTGCAGCGGCGACGACGAGCCCTCCGCCTCGGTGGCCGAGGACCAGGCGGACCTGGGCGATCCCGGCGACTGCATCGTCGTCGACCTGGCCGTCTCCTCCGAGAAGGCCACCCTCATGACCGAGCTGGCCCGTGACTTCAACGGCTCGGAGGCGGCCGAGCTCGACGGTGGGCGCTGCGCCTTCGCCCGGCCGCAGGTGAAGGCGTCGGGGCTGGCCGCCGACCTGCTCGCCACCGGGTGGGACGAGGCCGCCGAGGGCCCCCGCCCCGTCGTGTGGTCGCCGGCCGCGTCCTCGTGGGGGGCCATCGTCAACCAGCGCCTGGCCGCCGCCGGCGAGGAGGCCATCGTCGGCGACGCCGAGCCCTTCATGCAGACGCCGCTCGTCATCGCCATGCCCGAGCCCATGGCCACCGCCCTCGGGTACCCGGAGGAGCCGCTCGGCTGGGCCGACCTCATCCGCCTGGCCCAGGACCCCCAGGGCTGGGCCGCACACGGGCACCCGGAGTGGGGCCCGTTCCGGCTCGGCAAGACCAACCCCAACTTCTCGACCAGCGGGCTGTCCGCCCTCGTGGCCCAGGCCTACGCGGCGGCGGGCAAGACCGAGGGCCTGTCGGGCGAGGACCTGGCCCGGCCGGAGGTCGAGGACGCGGCCCGGGCCGTCGAGTCGGCCGTCGTCCACTACGGCGACACGACCCTGACCTTCCTCAACAACTGGTACCGCACCGACGAGCGGGGCACGTCGCTCACCTACGTGTCGGCCGCGGCCGTCGAGGAGAAGTCGGTCATCGACTACAACCGGGGCAACCCCGACGGGAACCTGGACCCCGGCGAGCGCCCCCAGCCGCCGGAGATCCCGCTCGTCGCCATCTACCCCGAAGAGGGCACGATCTACTCCGACAACCCGTTCATCGTCCTCGACGCCGAGTGGGTCAGCGAGGACGAGCGCCGGGCGGCGGCGGTGTTCGAGGACTTCGTCAAGACGCCGGAGAACCAGGCCAAGGTGCTCGAGTTCGGGTTCCGCCCCGGCAACCCCGACGTGGCCCTGGCCGCGCCGATCGACACCGACCTGGGCGTCGACCCCGACGAGCCGTCGACCCTGCTCGAGACGCCGACTCCCGAGGTGATGGTCGACCTGCTCGACCGCTGGGCCCTGCAGCGCAAGAGCGCCCGGGTGACGATCGTGCTCGACGTGTCCGGGTCGATGGGCGAGCCGGCCACGCCCGACGGGACCGACACCAAGCTCGACCTGGCCAAGGCGGCGGCCATCACCGCCCTCGGCCAGTTCAAGGACGACGACGAGGTCGGGCTGCGCATCTTCACCACCGGGCTGGGCGACGACCGCACCGCGTCGTTCGTCGACCTGGCCCCGGTCGAGCCCATCTCGGCGAACCGCGAGCGGCTGCGGACCGAGATCGAGGCCCAGCTGCCCCGGGACGGCACGCCGCTGTACGAGGTCACGCAGTCGACCTTCGACGAGGCGCTGGCCGCCTACGACCCGAACCGCATCAACGCCGTCGTCGTGCTGACCGACGGGGGCAACGAGGACCTCGACTCCACCGACGACGAGCAGCAGCTCGACGCCCTGATCGCCAGCCTGCGCGAGAACGCCGAGAGCGAGCTGGCCAAGCCGATCCGCATCTTCCCGATCGCCTACGGCGACGGCGCCGACCTCGACCGGCTCCAGGAGATCGCCGAGGCCAGCAACGCCACCGCCTACGACGCCAGCGACCCGGCCACCATCGACCGCGTCTTCGCCGCCGTGGTCAGCAACTTCTGACGTGGCCCGGCTCAGCTTCCGGGACCGGTTCTGGTCGCCCCCGGTGGCCAGGGCGGTCACCGCACCCGGGTCGATCCTGCTGGCCGGCGGGGCCGCGGCGGTGGGCCTCGTGGCCACCGCCCCCCTCAGCCTCCCGCTGGGCGTGGTGGCCGGCGTGGTCGCCGGCGGGCTGGCCTACGGCGCCCGGGTGCTGGCGGCCGTGCCCCGGAACGTCGACACCACGCCCCGCCTCGACCCCTTCGCCGTCGGCGAGCCCTGGCGCCGGTTCGTGATCGACGCCCAGGCCGCCCGGCGCCGCTTCGACGAGGCGATCAGGACGATGGACAAGGGCCCCGTGCGCACCCGGCTGGAGGCGATCGGCGGGCGCCTCGACGACGGGCTGGCCGAGATCTGGCGGGTCGCCCGGCGGGGCCACAACCTGACCGCCGCCCGCATGGGCATCGACGTCGCCAACGCCACCGCCGAGCTGGACCGGGCCACGCAGCTGGCCGAGGCCGGGTCCGACGCCCGGGTGGGCCGGACCATCGAGTCGCTGCGCGCCCAGCTGGCCTCGGCCCAGCGGATGGACGCCGTGATCGCCGACGCGGTGAGCGCCCTGCGCCTGCTCGACGCCCGTCTGGACGAGGCCGTGGCCCGGGCCATCGAGCTGTCGAGCGGGAGCGCCGACGCCCTCCACGCCTCGAGCGTCGACGGGGACGTCGACGACATCGTCGGCGAGATGGAGGCCCTGCGCGGCGCCCTGGAGGACGCCGGCGCCGTCGGCGGCCAGCCGGTGGAGATGCCCCTGACCGATGGGCAGGCCGGGTGAGCGGACCGCGGATCGGCCCACCCCCGCCCCGCCAGCCCCGGCGCGCCCCGGCGGCCGCCCCGCCGGAGGGACGGCCGCCGACGGACCCACCGGTCGAGGAGCGGCCGCACTGGTCGGCGGTGCTCGCCCCGGTGGCCGATCTCGGGGCGAGGGTCGAGGCGGCCCGGCAGAGCTCGCTCACCGCCGCCGCCGAGGGCTCGACCACCGGGTTGATCGGCGGCCCGGCGACCTTCACGATCGGCGAGCCCCCGCCCCGGCGCATCCGCAAGCGGGTGGCCGAGCCCCGACCGGCGCCCGACGTCCTCGACCCCCCGACGGTCCGCATCGCCCTCCCCGTCGAGCCGCCGCCGGCCGAGACCGAGACCCCCACCGCGGCCGCCACCGACGCCCCGGCGGCCGAGACCAGGGCGCCGGCCGGCGGGCGCCGGCTGCTCAAGGACAACCTCGTCGTGGCCGCGGGCACCGCCCTGTCCCGGGTCACCGGCGTGGCCCGCCTGCTCGCCGTCTACGGCCTGGCCGTCGACCTGCGCGACGTCTACCTCCAGGCCAACAACACCCCGAACATCGTCTACGAGCTGATCCTCGGCGGGATCCTGACCGCCACCCTCGTCCCCCTCTTCACCCAGCACCTGGAGGAGGACGACGAGGAGGCGACCAGCGCGGTGGTGTCCACCACCCTCGTCGCCCTGGTGGGCCTCACCCTCGTGGCCTTCGTCGTGGCCCCGGCCCTGCTGTGGCTGTACGGCACCAACCTCGACGAGGGCGCCGACCAGAGCCAGTACCTCCGGGTCGGCGTCATGCTGAGCGTGCTGTTCGTCCCCCAGGTCTTCTTCTACGGGGCCATGGCGCTGGGCTCGGCCCTGCTCAACGCCCGCCGGAAGTTCTTCGCCGCCGCCTGGGCGCCGGTGCTCAACAACGTGATCGTGGTGACGGTGCTGCTCATCGCCGGTCGCATGGCCGGGGGCAGCCCGACGATCGCCCGGGCCGACGACGACATGAAGCTGATGCTGCTGCTCGGGCTGGGCACCACCAGCGGCATCGCCGCCATGGCCCTCTCGCTGCTGCCGGCCCTGCGCCGGGGCGGGGTCCGGATCCGGTTCCGGCCCTCGCTGCGCCACCCGGCGGTGCGGGCCGCCGGTGGCCTGTCGGGGTGGACGCTCGGCTACGTGATCGCCAACCAGGTCGCGGCCCAGACGGTCGTCGTGCTCTCGAACGGCGACACCGGGACGTTCACCACGTACCAGGTCGGCTTCATCTTCTTCCAGCTCCCGCACGGGCTGCTGGCCGTCTCGCTGATGACGACCTTCCAGCCCGACCTGGCCCGCGCCTTCGTGCAGCGGGCGTGGGACACCTTCCACGCCCGGCTCCTCCAGGGTCTGCGCCTGCTGGTGGCGGTGATGGTGCCGGCCGCCGCCGGCTACCTGACCCTCGCCCTGCTGATGGCGAACCTGGGCGACGACACCGACCTGTTCGGCCCGGGCGGGCGCTTCGCCCAGGCGGTCACCGTCTCGCAGGCGCTGGCCGGCTTCGCCCCCGGCCTGCTCGGGTTCTCGGTGTACCTCTTCGTCCTGCGCGCCTTCTACGCGACCCAGGACACGAAGCGGCCGTTCTGGATCAACGCCGTCGAGAACGTGATCAACATCGTCGCCGCGGTCGTGCTGATCGTCCCGTTCCCGCTGCTGACCGGTCTGACGGTCGGCTACTCGATCGCCTACGTCAGCGCCGCCGCCCTGGCCCTCGTCGTCCTGCTCCGCCGGCTCCCGCCGGGCTTCGACCTGGCCGGCTTCGTCGCCACGCTCGTCCGCTGCCTGGTGGCCGCCGCGATCATGGCGGGCGCCGTCACGGCCGTCGTGCTCGGGCTCACCGCGGTCGACCCCGACCTGCTCGCCGTCGGGCTCGGGCTCGGCATCGTGGTGGGTGCCGTCGCCTACGGAGGGGCCGCGCTGGCCCTCGGCGTGGTGCGCGACGCCGGCCTCGCCGGCCGCCTGCGCCGCCGTACACTCGCCCCATGATCAAGCTGATGCGTCGGGCCTGGAAGTACCTCACAGCAGGTGCCAACCAGAAGTTCAACGAGAAGGCCGACCCCAAGATCCAGCTGCAGCAGGCCATCGACGAGGCCCAGCGCAACCACCGCGTCCTCACCGAGCAGGCCGCCAACGTCATCGCCCAGCAGAAGCTCACCGAGAGCCGGCTGACCCGGGCCATGGAGCAGCTCGAGAAGCTCAACGCCAACGCCCGCCAGGCGATCATCATGGCCGAGGAGGCCAGCAAGAGCGGCGACGCCACCAAGGC
>JBQGCF010000398.1:0-10319 GCA_052038315.1 Iamia sp. | reverse complement strand
TGTTGTGCCCTGGGACGTTGTTGACAGCTGAGTAGGTGGCCTCCTGGGCGAGTGTGGAGCTGTCGAAGGCATCACACGAACCCAGGAGGCTCGTCTTGCACGGTAACGCTCCCCTCACGCCCGAAGGCCGGCTGCGGTTGGTCCGTCGGATCGAAGACGGCTGGACGGTCGCCGAAGCGGCCCGGTCGATGAACATCTCTCGCCAGTGCGCCCACAAGTGGTGGTCCCGCTACCGCGCCGAGGGCCTCGATGGCCTCCGTGACCGCTCGAGCCGCCCACAGTCGTGTCCGCACCAGACCCCAGCCCGGGTCGAACGCCGGATCGTGGCGCTGCGCAAGTCCCGCAAGCTCGGACCCGCACGGCTGGCCGGGATCGTTGATGTCCCGGCTTCGACGGTGCACCGGGTCCTGGTCCGAGCCGGCCTGAACCGGCTCCGTTGGCTCGACCGACCCACCGCTGCACCGGTCCGCCGGATCGAGACGTCACGTTGCGGTGAGCTGGTCCACATCGACGTCAAGAAGCTGGCCAAGGTCCCCGATGGCGGCGGGCACCGGATCCACGGCCGCACCGGGACCCGCAACGGATCGATGTCCAAGCGCGGCAACGGCTACGGCCACATCCACGTCGCCATCGATGCCTACTCCCGGCTGGCGTATGCCGAGTTCGCCGGCCCCGAGAACCAGGTCAACTGCGTCGCGTTCCTCGATCGAGCCGTCGCCTGGTTCGCCACCCACGGCATCACCATCGAACGGATCCTCACCGACAACGGCAACGGCTACCGCTCCAAGCGCTGGAAGAGGCGCTGCGCCACCCTCGGCATCCGCCACAGCCGCACCCGGCCATACCGGCCCGCCACCAACGGCAAGGCCGAACGCTTCAACCGCACCCTCTGCGACGAATGGGCCTACGCCCGACTCTGGCGATCAGAACGAAGCCGACGCCTCGGCCTTGACCGATTCATGCACCGCTACAACCATCACCGACACCACACCGCCATCGGCGGCCCACCCATCAGCCGCGTCACCAACCAGGCAAGACACAACAGCTAGGCCCTCGCCTTGCCGGCGGCCACCTCCTGCCACCGCTTCAGCCCCTGCTCGGCGGTGAAGGAGCTCGGGACGAAGTCGACCGCCTGCCGGGCGAGCGGCACCTCGACGATGCCGAAGGTCGCCCCTCCCCGGATCGTGGCCCCGTACCCCTCGACGTCGCCTGCGGTCAGACGACGCCCGGCGCCGCATCGGTACCATCACGCCCGTGGAGGGACCGGAGGTCGACGGCGAGCCACCTCGACGGTTGCCGTTCGACGGCCTGATCGCCGAGGTGCTGCGAGACGCGGCGTCAGCAGCACGGGGCGAGGCGAAGGCCGAGGCCCAGCGATCGAACGATCGCATGGCACTGCGGGCCGGGCACACCGTCGGCTCCGTCGGCAGCGACCACGTGTGGTCCTTCTCGGTCGTCGGCGACGACGACCCGCCGCCGGAGACGCCCGGTGACCTGCTGATCGACGATCAGCCCCCCATCGCCTGTCGCGTGCTGGCCACCGGCACGGGCACCCTCCTGCTCAGCGTGCGCGCGGATCTGGGTCGATCCGTACCTCGGGCGACGCTCGTCGCCAGCGCCGGCTTCGTCCACCTCCGGTTGGCGGAGCGGCTGGAGGGCCTGGCGGTCGAGGGGACGGACGACCCGACCCTCGTCGAGGCCCTCGTCCACCCCGAGCCGGATCCCGGCGAGCCCGGTCCGATCCCCTTCGTCGACGACGAGGACGACCAGGACGACGGGGCGGAGGACGAGCAGGAGGTCGCGGTCCGTCGGGCCGTCGAACCCGGCCTCCGCTTCACCTGGGGACCACCGGGGACCGGCAAGACCGGGGTGCTGGCCCGGGCTGTGGCGATGGCCGCCGAAGAGGGCCAGCGCGTCCTCGTCGTCGCCCACGCCAACGCAGCCGTCGATGTCGCCGCGGCGCGCATCGCCGACGAGCTCGACGGCTCCGAGATCCTGTCGGCGGGCCGGGTCCTCCGCGTCGGCACCCCGCACCGACCAGAGGCGATCGATCGCCACGAGGTCCTGCCCGAGCGGATCGTCGCCGATCGCCACCCGGACCTCGCCGACCGACGCCTGGCGCTCGAGCACGAGCGTCGAGGGCTGAGCGATGCGGCTCGGGAGGCGGGCGGCCCGGGGCCCGACGGCGTCGCCACCCGCCTCGCGGCGATCCGGGGCGAGCTGGCCGACCTCCGCTCCGAGGTCGCCGATGCCCAGCGCGAACTGATCCACGGAGCGGCCGTGCTGGTCACGACGCTGGCGAAGGTCGTGATCGACGACGACGTGTGGCGCTGGCCGGCCGACGTCGTGGTCGTCGACGAGGCGTCGATGGCGCCGTACCCGGCAGTCCTCGCCCTCGCCGCACGGGGGGCGACGACCCTCTCCTGCGTCGGCGACTTCCGGCAGCTCCCACCGGTGGCCATCTCCACCGACGCCGGGGTCCGGCACTGGTTCGCCCAGGACGTCTTCACGCACGCCGCGGTGACCGCGACGCACGAGAGCGGCGGGCGCGACCAGAGGCTGGCGGTCCTGCACACCCAGCACCGCATGGGCGAGCTCATCTGCGCCACGATCGGTGACCTCGCCTACGACGGAGCGCTCGTCACCGCACCGACGGCCAGGAACCGGGCGATCCGGCTGGCCGAGCGGTGGCCGGGAGAGGGCGCCGAGATCGTCGCCGTCGACACCTCGGGGCTGGGCGCGACGTGCGAGCGACCGGCGGCGGCCGACGACCGCTCGCGGTTCGGCCCGCTCAGCGCGGCCCTGGCGGTGGCGGTCGCCGAGACGCACGCCGGTCGGGGCGACGAGGTCGGTCTGGTCAGCCCGTACCGGGCCCACGTCGACCTGCTCCACTCGGCGACCCGCGCCCGCCCGAGCATCGCCACCGGGACCATCCACCGCTTCCAGGGCTCGGAGCGGGACATCGTCGTCCTCGACCTCGTCGACGCGCCCGGTGGCGACGGCGCCAGCGTCCTCACCGGTTCGGACCGCGACCTCAGCCGACGGCTGATCAACGTCGCCGCGTCACGGGCACGGGGCAAGCTCGTCGTCCTCGCCCACCTCGCGTTCCTCGGAGCCGAGCACCCGCCCATGTCGGCCTCCCGCCGCCTCGTCGAGCTCGCCGCCGACCACGGCGCCGAGACGATGGACGCCGTCGACGTGGTCGCCGATCTGCCCGGGGTCGCGGAGCCGATCATCCGGTGGTTCCCGGATCAGGGGGCTGCGCTCCGCACCGTCCTCGTCCGCCGAGACGCACCTCGCGTCGAGGTCCACGCCGGCACGGTCGGCGTCGCCGATCGGTGGTGCGATGCCGTGAAGGCGGTCGACCCCGACGTCGATGTGGTCCGGGCGTCCGGCCCGAGCTCGCCCTCGGCTCGACCCCGGCCGGGCATCGCGGTGATCGACGACGTCGCCCTCGTCGTCGCCAGCGAGGCCGGACCCACGGCAGTGGTCACCTCGCCCGCCACCGTCACGACCTACCGTCGCCTGGCGACCCCCGCCTGAAGCACCATGGCCTTCCTCATCCCGGACAACATCCGCACCAACGCTGCCGTCCCCAAGCACCACCGGCGCGTCGCCTCGCTGCTGGCGATGGGGCTGGAGGACTCGGTGACGGCCTGGTACGAGGCGCCGTTCGACCCATCGGGGGAACGACCGCACTTCGTGGTGCTCGACCCGAGCTCCGGCGTCGCCGTCATCGATGTCCTCGACCTCCAGCCGACCGACGGCCTCGAGTCCGTCGCCGGTGGCGAGGTCCTCGTCCGTCGTGACGGCGACCTCGTGCGCATCGTCGATCCGCTCGCCCGGGCCGAGGGGTTCGCCGACGCTCTCCGCCGGGCGATCGACGGGCACCCGACCGTCGGCGACGTCCCCGTCGTCTCCCTCGTCGCCGCGACCACCGTGTCGACGACCGAGGCGGAGAGCTCGGGGCTGACGACCGTCGTCCCCCGAGGGCGGCTGATCACCAGCGACGACCACGGCGCGGCCATGGGCGACGAGGGCGACACGGTGCTCGGCCGGATCCTGATGCGGGCCACCGGCGGAGCCGTCGACGAGCCGCTCGGCGAGGTCGAGCAAGCGGTGCTGCGGGCCGCCATCCACCCGGACACGGTCATCGCCCCATCCGCCGAGCCGGTCGACGGCACCCTGTTCTCCGCCGCCGAGCTGGACGAGACCGACGTCGTCAAGGTGATGGACCGGCGCCAGGAGCGGCTCGCCAAGAGCCTCGGCTCCGGCCACCGGGTGATCCGCGGGGTCGCCGGCAGCGGCAAGACGTTGATCCTCGTCCACCGCGCTCGCACCATGGCGCGCCTGTTCCCGACGAAGCGCATCCTCGTCACCTGCTACACCAAGGCGCTCGCCAGCCAGCTGCGGGCCCAGCTGGCCGGGCTGGAGAACGTCGAGGTCGTCAACCTCGATGCGCTCATGCTCAAGCTGGTCGGCAAGTCCGATGTCGACTTCCGAGCGCAGCGCGACGGCTGGGACAAGCTCCCCGGAGCCGCACGAGAGGCGCTGACCCAGCTGCAGAGCCCGCGCTACCGGGCCGTCATGGTCGACGAGGCGCAGGACTTCAACACCGACGCCCTCGCCTTCTGCGTCGAGCTGCTCGAGTCGAACGATCCGGTCCAGCAGGATCTCGTCATCGTGGCCGACTCGGCCCAGAACATCTTCCGGCGCGACTTCCGGTGGAAGGACGCAGGCATCAACGCGCAGGGGCGCACCCGCGTCCTGAGGATCAACTACCGCAACACCAAGGAGATCCTCCGCTTCGCCCACGACTTCCTCGTCGCCGACCGGACGATCACGGTGTCGGAGGACGGTGGCGTCGACGACGAGCTCGCCGTCATCCCGGCGGAGGCCGCCGAGCGGACCGGTCCCGAGCCCACGGTGGCGGTGGTGCGGCCGGATCAGGAGGTCGACGCCGTCGTGGACCAGGTCCGGCGCTGGTTCTCGGCGGAGACCTCCCATCGCTCCATCGCGGTGCTGATCCACAGTCGCGGTCACAAGCGGCTCGGCAAGCCGATAGTCGACCGTCTCGTCGCGGCCGGCGTGCCCACGATCTGGGTCACCGATCCGGACCGGCCCGCCAACAAGGACCTGGCCGGGTCGGCCGACGCCCCGGTCGTCGTCTCCACCATCCACTCGGCCAAGGGGCTGGAGTACCCCCAAGTCGTCGTGTGCGGCGTCGGCAGCGCACCGACCCCGTCGAGGGACGACCTGGTGGCCGATCGCAAGGCGCTCTACGTCGGCTTCACCCGGGCGATCGACGAGCTCGCCGTCGTGACCACCCACGACAACGCCTTCACCCCCGACCTCCGCTGAGGGCGTTCCTCGCCTGGAGCTGTGTGGCGCGCTCGGAGGGACTCGAACCCCCAACCTTCTGATCCGTAGTCAGTTGACATGCCTCTCGATCAGATGATCGCAGGGCTCTGACCACGGCGAACGCCAAGGTTCCCCCGGAGGTTGGGGTACGGTTCCTCGGGATTCCCTCATGCGCGTTGCGCCCGGGTCCATGCCGAAACGCATGGCTACACGAGTGAGCACCACGGCGACCGACGAGCTTGAACGCGAGGTTCTCGAGTTCGAGTTCGGCGTCCGCGCCTACCCGCCAACCAAGGCTGGCGCGTACTGGCGCATCCGACGGGAGGAGGACCGCCGCGCCCGTGACACCACCGCGAAGTCGCGAGCGGCTGCGGTCGCGGCCTTGGCACGAGCGGGGGCAAGGCCCTCGTCCCGGCCGCAGTAGGCCTTGATCCGCCAGCTCTTACCCCGCTGCTGGATGTGTCCACGCATTTGACCTTCCCCCGGTTGCTCGGACACTGATCGTGTGAGGACGATGTCCTTGCCGGAAGGAGCCCGAAGTGCCGTTGCCTCACCCGCCGGAGTTCCGGCGTCGTGCTGTTGAGCTAGCCCGTCAGGTCGATGACGACGGCAACCGGTTGCGGCCGGTCAAGGACCTGGCGATGGAGCTGGGATCTCGGAGTCGTGCCTGCGCAACTGGGTCGCCCAGGCCGACGTGGACGAGGGTCGGCGGGAGGGCCCTGACCACCAGCGAGCGGGCCGAGCTGGCCGAGCTGCGCAGGGAGAAGCGCCGGTTAGAGCTCGAGAACGAGATCCTCAAGCGCGCCGCGGCCTACTTCGCTCGGGAGAACGTCCTCCCAAAATGATGTTCCCGGTGATCGCCGAGCTGGCGATCGAGGGCGTACCGATCAGGGTCGCCTGCCGGGTTCTGGGCGTGTCGCCGTCGGGGTTCTACGACTGGCGGTCACGCCCGCCCTCGGCGCGGGCGGTCGCCGATGCCGAGCTGACCGAGACGATCCGGGCCATCCATGTCGCATCGAGAGGCACCTACGGATCGCCGAGGGTCCATGCCGAGCTGCGCCTCGGCCTGGACCTGCGCTGCGGTCGCAAGCGCGTCGAGCGGTTGATGCGCCAGGCGGGGATCTGCGGGGTCCACCGCCGCAAGGGCACCCGTCGGCGGCCTGCGCCGGCGGTGCATGACGATCTTGTCCGGCGTCAGTTCCACCCCATCGGCCCGGATCGGCTCTGGGTCACCGACATCACCCAGCACCGCACCGACGACGGCTGGGTCTACCTCGCCGTCGTCTTGGACGCCTGGTCCCGCCGCGTCGTCGGCTGGTCGATCTCCGCACGGATCACCGCCGACATCGTCGTCGACGCCCTGGACATGGCCCGCTGGCGCCGCCGCACCGCAACCGGCACCGTGGTCCACTCCGACCGCGGAGCCCAATACACCTCATGGGCCTTCGGCCATCGGCTCCGCCAAGCCGGGCTCCTCGGATCCATGGGCCGCATCGCCTGCGGCCTCGACAACGCCATGGCCGAGAGCTTCTTCGGCTCGATGCAGATCGAGCTGCTCGACCGCCGCCGCTGGGCCACCCGCGACGAGCTCGCTGCTGCGATGTTCGACTGGATCGAGGCCTTCTACAACCCCACCCGACGGCACTCCGCCCTCGGCTACCTCAGCCCCATCGCCTACGAACGAGCCCACACCCCCGCCGCCACCGCGGCATGATCACCACACCAACCCCATCCGAGCAACCGGGGGAAGGTCACCCGTGGATTGAAGAGGCTCCGACCCCTATGGTCTGCGGTGACAGAACACGGCCAGCTCCTCTGGAGACGTGAATGAGGGATCTGTAGACATGCCGATGTTTCTCGCCTCGATCGCCTGCGAGGTCCTCGATCAGATCAGTGTCGAGCTCGATGCCCAACCTTCCGACCTGTCGGTTGCCTTTGTGCCGACGGCATCGAACCCGTCGGAGAACAAGGAGGGCACGGACAAGGACCGCGCCAAGCTCATCGAGCTGGGGTTCGAGGTGACCGACGTGGACATTGCGACGGTCCGGCATCACGAGCTGAGGCAGGAGCTGAAGGCCGCCGACGTCGTGGTCGTAGGCGGTGGCAACACCTTCTACCTGTTGCAGGAGACCCGGCGGAGCGGATTCGACGAGATCCTCGAGGAGATGATCCGCGCCGGCAAGCCCTACATCGGTTCGAGTGCGGGATCGGTGCTGCTCGCTCCCATCATCGAACCCATCCAGATGATGGATGATCCGGCGCAAGCGCCGGAACTGCAGTCGTACGACGGTCTGGGCCTGATCGACTTCCTCCCGTTGGTCCACTTCGGCAACGAAGAGTTCGTCGAGGAGTACGGGCGTGCGTTGTCCGATCTGTACGACTCCGGCCCACGGTTCGTGCTGGTCCGCGACGACGAGTTCCTCTTGGTCCGGGACGACCTCTGGCGGATCTGCTCCTGACCAGAGCAGACGATCGGGACCTGGCGGGAGCGGCATGGCAGATCGGTCGAAGGGGAAGGTCGCTCTGGTGACCGGCAGTTCCCGTGGCATTGGCCGGGCGACCGCTCTGGCCCTGGCCCAGGAGGGCTGCGAGGTCGTCGTCAACTACCGCACGAATGAGCAGGCCGCCGACGAAGTGGTCGCAGCCATCATTCGGCATGGTGGCAGCGGGACGACCATCCGCGCCGATGTCGCCGACCGGGCCCAGGTCGGCGGGATGGTCGAGGAGATCCAGCAGCGGTTCGGCCGGCTCGACCTGCTGGTGAACAACGCAGGTGTTTGGCAGGCGGGCGATGGCCTGACGGTCGACGACGACGTCCTGGACGATCTTTGGTCGGTGAACCTTAAGGGCGCCATCCACTGCGCGCAGGCGTCGGCACCGCTGATGATGCGTCATGGGTACGGCCGCATCGTCAACGTCGCCTCGGTCGCGGGGTTGGGGATGGCCACACCGGACAACACCCCCTACTCGCTGACGAAGGCCGCTCTCATCGCACTGACCAAGCGGCTCGCTCTCGAGCTCGGCCCGACGGTGACCGTGAACGCCGTGTGCCCCGGGTTGATCGCTACTGACATGATGACGGACGAGAAGGCGCGCAAGACGACGGCAGAGGTGACCGGCCGCACCATCCTCCGACGAGCGGGCCGGCCGGACGAGGTCGCCGCTGTCATCCTGTTTCTCGTGAGCGATGCGGCGAGCTTCATGACCGGCCAGGCTCTGACCGTCGACGGCGGGCGCACCGACTTCATGTCCCGGTCGGGATGACGGACTGCGCCCCGCTCTAGATCGTCCATCTGGTCCACCCCGACCTTAGGGTGGCTGCGATGGAGGAGCCTGATTCCGTCTCGACCGGAGGTGGAGCGTTCGTCGGGGGCGATGTGAGCTCCGGCACCTTCATCGGGCGGGACCAGATCATCGTCCTCACGGACTACTCCAAGGCGGACCTGAACCAGGCAATCGCTGCGGTGGCCTCCATCCTGCGGGATCCGGAGGCATCGGTCCGCGTCGCGGGCAGCGATGACCAGCGGACGGTGAGACTCAGCGGCCGGGGGGCCCGGGCGTTGCTGTCGCGTGATGCCGCGATGGAGTTGTCCTCGATGGCGGTCGAGGACCAGTCGACCTATCTGGCGTCGATGATCGTCAGCCCGATCCTGGGCCGCTGGGAGACGCAGTTCGTCCCCCTCTCCGGCACGGTCACCGTGGTCGAGGACCCGTCGGGCTTCCTCGAGCTGCATCCGGAGTTCAGCATCCTCCGCGCCCGGGGCGAAGGTGCCGAACGGCGGATCTTCCGCGATCGAGTACCCGACATCTCCTCGGTGGTGGATCGCTACGAGGCGCTCGTGGTGCTCGGCGAACCGGGAGCCGGCAAGACGACGGTCTTGTCCAAGCTCGCGCTCGAAGCGGCCGAGCGTCGGTTGCGGAGTGGGGCGGGATCCCTGCCGCTCATGGTGACCCTCGCCGACTATCGCGGCCATCACGACCCCTTCGCGTTCCTCGTCGATCAGGCCCGAGAGCGGCTGGGCGATGCGGTCTCCGTGCGTGACCTGCTGGCTAACGGTGAACTGCTCCTGCTGGCCGACTCGATCAACGAGATGCCACGTGCCACCGATCAGGAGTTCCGGCAGAAGATCCGTGCGTGGCGTGACTTCGTCAAGCGGTGGCCCGGGAACCGGTTCGTCTTCTCCTGTCGCCAGCGTGACTACTCGGAATCATTGGGTGTCCAACAGGTGGAGATTGACCCGCTAGATGACGGCAGGGTCCGGCTCTTCTTGGAGCAGTACCTGGGCGTCGAGGCCGCCGAGGCGTTCTGGAAGAGCGCCACCAAGGGCCGCGACGGCCTGCTCAGCCTGGTCCGGAACCCTTATCTCCTCACGATGCTGTTGGCGATCTACCTCTTTGAGGGCGATCTCCCGAACAACCGGGCGTTGCTGTTCACCGAATTCATCGAGGTGCTGTACCGCAGGGAGACGCAGACACGGCATGCGAGTTCGCCGACGAAGACGGCCCTGTTCTCTGCACTGGCGCGTCTGGCTTGGGACATGCTGACGGATGGCGAAGGTACGAGGTTGACCTACTCGGCGATGACGGGGCTCCTCCGAAAGCAGGCGGATCCATCCTCAGGCGCTGGATCCCCATCGCCCGACCGAGTGGTCCAGCTGGGTCTCGCCATGAACCTGCTGGAGTCACGGACGACTGCGTACGGTGACGAGGAGATCTCCTTCTACCACCACCTGCTGCAGGAGGCCATGGCCGCGCGCGAGATGGTGCGCCGATGGGAGGCGGGAGAGGATCTCACGCCTCAGCTCCGGGTGCCCCGTTGGGTGCCCGAGATGCCGGATCCCGGGCCGCTGGGGCCCAGCGAACCGGTCCCACCGCCGCCCTCCAACGGATGGGAGCTGACCGTCATCCTCGCGACAGGTCTGGCTGAGGAGGCGGAGGCGTTCGTCGAGACGGTGCGC
>JBQGCF010000397.1:0-5535 GCA_052038315.1 Iamia sp. | reverse complement strand
CGGGCCGGGCGGGGCCCAGGCGCGCGTCGCGCCGCCACCCCAGCTCTGGGTGCTGCCGTACGAGCCGGTGCCCGGACCGCCCCCGTACCCACCGGTGGCCGGGCCGTACGCGCCGGTGCCCGGACCGGTCGGACCGGTCGGGGCCCACGCTCCGGTGGCCCCGGCGGTGGCCGCCCACGACCCGGTGGACCCGCCCGCGGCACCCGGACCGCCGGGGGCCGACGACCCGTTGGCGCCCGGGGCGCGGCTGTCGCCGGGGCGCGGCGCCCAGGGCAGGGGCGCACCTCCGGACGAGGACGGCGGGTAGGACACGGGAGCTCCTTCGCTCGGGCCGGCGGGCCCGGTCAGAGGTCGACAACGCTACCCCGGCCCCCTCGCCACCCGACCTGCGGGGCCGCGCCCGGTGCCCCCGGAGGGGGAGGGGTCCCCCCTCTGCGCCCTTCCCCCCACCAGGGCCAACGTCCATGGTGGGTCCGGGCCTTTACCTCCGCTTGACCGTCCATCTGGGATGACCCACCCGGACCAGATGAGGTGACCACGTGAACGAGTACCAGATCGCCAAGTGGATGCAGCGGGGGAGCTGCGCTCACGAGCCGCCGTCGACGTTCTTCCCCAGCGACGGCGTCGGCGTCGAGGTGGCCCGCCGCATCTGCGCCACGTGCCCCGAGAAGGAGCGCTGCCTCGAGTACGCCCTCGAGCACCGCATCGAGCACGGCGTGTGGGGGGGCTGCTCCGAGCGGGAGCGCCGTCGCATCCTCCGCCGTCGCCGCCACGCCGCCCAGGGCATCACCGAGGACGCCGACACCGTCATCCCCACCCCGGTCCGGTAGGGATCCCGCCCCGGGGGCAGGCCGGCGGACGGGCGGTGAGGAGGGAAGGGGCTAGGCGGGGCCCTGGTCGCGCTCGCGGCGGGCCAGCTCGGCCTCACGGCGGGCCAGCTCGGCCTCGCGCTCGGTGAGCGAGGGGGCGGCCGTGGGGGTGCCGGGGGCGGCGCCCGGGAGCGAGCTGCGCTCGGCCTCGGCGTTGGCCGACTCGAACTCCTTGCGGGCCTCGCCCAGCGAGCGGGCCAGCTTGGGCAGCTTGGCCCCGCCGAACAGGACGAGGATCACCACCAGGACGATCAACAGCTCCGGGGCGCCGAGGTTCATGCCGACCACCCTACCGCTGCCCCGCCGGGACGGACAGGTCGGAGCCGGGCCCCGTCCGCCATGCTCGTCCGGTGCTGGAGTGCGTCGTCAACATCAGCGAGGGCCGTCGCCCCGAGGTGATCGCCGCCGTCGGGGCCACCGCCGGGCCCGACCTGCTCGACGTCCACACCGACGCCCACCACAACCGGACGGTGCTCACCCTCGTCGGTGAGGAGGCGCCCCGGGCGGTGGCCCGGGCGGCGGTCGAGCTGCTCGACCTCCGGGCCCACACCGGGGTCCACCCGCGGATCGGGGTGGTCGACGTCGTCCCCTTCGTCGCCCTGGGCACGACCCCCGCGGCCGAGGCGGTGGGCGCCCGCGACCGCTTCGGCGCCTGGGCCGCCGACGCCCTCGCCGTCCCCGGCTTCGCCTACGGGCCCGAGCGCACCCTGCCCGAGGTCCGGCGGCAGGCCTTCGCCGAGCTGGCCCCCACCTGGGGCGGCCCGGACCCCCACCCCACCGCCGGGGCGATCGCCGTCGGGGCCCGGCCCCTGCTGGTGGCCTACAACCTGTGGCTGGCCCCGGGGACCGA
This sequence comes from Iamia sp., assembly GCA_052038315.1. Taxonomy (GTDB): domain Bacteria; phylum Actinomycetota; class Acidimicrobiia; order Acidimicrobiales; family Iamiaceae; genus Iamia. The sequence continues at coordinate 3,816 of JBQGCF010000397.1, read as the reverse complement.
GCTGGCCGTGGCCCGGCGGGCGGCCCGCGAGGTCCGCAGCCCGGAGGTCCGGACGCTCGGCCTGGCCGTCGGGGACGAGGTGCAGGTGTCGATGAACCTGGTCGCCCCGCTCGCCGTCGGCCCGGCCGATGTGTGGGACCGGGTGGCGGCGTGGGCGCCCATCGCTAGGGCCGAGCTGGTGGGCCTGGTGCCCGAGGCGGTGCTGGCCCGGGCCCCCGAGGACCGCTGGGCGCAGCTCGACCTGGCCCCGGATCGCACCATCGAGGCCCGCCTGGACCGCCCCCGGTGAGGCGGCGGGCACAGCCCGCCCTTGCGCTCGGCCGTCCGACGGGCCAAGATCACACCGTTGTAATTCCACGTGTGCTATTGGGCCCGTTTGCCGAGGCTGGACAGGAGGCCACCGTGCACATCTCGAACGAGACACCCGAGCAGCCCGGTTGGCAGGACTACGCCAACTGCCTGGGGGTCGATCCCGACCTCTTCTTCCCCGAGCGGGGCGCGTCGACGCGCGAGGCCAAGGAGGTCTGCCGCGGCTGCGTGGTGCGAGAGGACTGCCTCGAGTACGCGCTCGACAACGGCGAGAAGTTCGGCATATGGGGTGGCATGAGCGAGCGCGAGCGTCGCCGCCTGCGCCGGCAGCGGGCCCTCGCCCGCCGGGGCGAGGACATCCCCGCCGTCGGCTCCGCCTGACCTTCACTAGGTTTCCGCACCCATGAGTGCGGTCCTCACCGAGCCCTACCTGCCGCCCGACGGGATCGACGCGGCCTACGCCGTGTTCGCCAAGGACCGGCGCACGATCACCAGCGATGGCACGACCCTGGCCTGGACGCTGCTGCCGGCGGAGCCCGGCACCACGCCCCGGACGCCGGTGATCACGGCCAACGGCTGGAGCTGCAGCGACGCCTACTGGGCCCACATCGCCCCGGCCCTGGCCGCCCTGGGCCACCCGGTACTGCTGGTCGACACCCGGGGCCATGGCGCCTCGGGGCTCCCCCGCCACCCGGGCCGGGGCGCCCGCGGCCTGCGCACCGAGGACATCGCCATCGGGCGGATCGCCGCCGACCTGTGGGAGGTGGCCGACGCCGCCGGCATCGACGAGGCCCTCGTCATGGGCCACTCCATGGGCGTCCAGGTCACGTTGGAGGCCAGCCGCCGCTCTCCGGACCGGACGGCCGGGCTGGTCCTGATCGCCGGGAGCTACGAGAACCCGCTCAAGACCTTCTGGGGGCTGCCGGTCGCCGATCTCGCCTTCCCCTTCGCCAAGCTGGCGGCCACCTCCACCCCGGCCCCGGTGCTCAAGCTGGCCATGCAGCCGGCCCGGCTGACCGCCTTCGGGGCGTGGGCGGCCAAGGTGGCCCGGGCGACCGGGCCGAAGGCGCAGGCCGAGGACATGGCGCCCTACCTCCTCCACATCGCCTCGACCGACATGGCGGTGATGATCCGGTTGATCGACGCCATGCGCCGGCACTCGGCCGCCGACCACCTGCGCAAGGTCGCCGCCCCGACGCTGGTCCTGGCCGCCGGGCGGGACACCTTCACCCCGCCCCGCTGCTCGCAGCACATGTTCGAGCGCATCCCGACCGCCGAGATCCAGTGGTTCGACGACGCCGGCCACACCCTCCCGATCGAGGAGCCCGACGCCATCGTCGCCCACGTCGACGAGTGGTACGGCCGCCGGGTCGACCGGTGAGCGGGGCGGCGATCCGGGCGGTGCGGGCCGACATCACCACGTTGGACGTCGACGCCGTCGTCAACGCCGCCCACCACTCGCTGCTCGGCGGGGGCGGGGTCGACGGGGCGATCCACCGGGCGGCCGGGCCCGGGCTGCTGGAGGAGTGCCGGCCCCTCGGCGGGTGCGCCACCGGCGATGCCAAGGTCACCGGCGGCCACGACCTGCCGGCCCGCTGGGTCGTGCACACCCCGGGCCCGGTCTGGCACGGCGGCGAGCGGGGCGAGGCCGAGCTGCTGGCCTCGTCCTACCGGCGCAGCCTGGAGGAGGCCGACCGGGTGGGCGCCCGCTCGATCGCCTTCCCGGCGATCAGCACCGGGATCTACGGCTACCCCAAGGACGCCGCCGCCGAGATCGCGGTCCGGACCATCCGCGAGGTGCTGCCGTCGACCTCGATCACCGACGTCGTGCTGGTGGCCTTCTCCGCCGACGACCTGGCCCGCTACGAGGAGCTGCTGGAGGGACGACGTGGATGACCTGATCGTCGGGGCCGACGGGAACCTCCGGTGCGGCTGGTGCGGGACCGACCCGCTGTACGTCGCCTACCACGACGACGAGTGGGGCCGGCCCGTCCACGACGACCAGCGGCTCTTCGAGAAGCTGTGCCTGGAGGGCTTCCAGGCCGGGCTGGCGTGGATCACGATCCTCCGCAAGCGGCCGGCGTTCCGGGAGGCCTTCGCCGACTTCGCCATCGACGTGGTCGCCGAGTACACCGACGCCGACGTCGAGCGGCTGCTCACCGATGCCGGGATCGTGCGCCACCGGGGCAAGATCACCGCGGCCATCGGCAACGCCCGCGCCGCCCAGGAGCTGATCGCCGACGTGGGCTCGATCGACGCCCACGTCTGGTCCTTCGCCCCCGAGCGCGACCGCCGGCCGGCGCACTTCGGCGAGGTCCCGGCGTCGACGCCCGAGTCGACCGCCCTCAGCAAGGACCTCAAGAGGCGGGGCTGGCGCTTCGTCGGCCCCACCACCGTCTACGCCTTCATGCAGTCCATGGGCATCGTCGACGACCACGTCCAGGGCTGCTGGGTCCCCCAGGCCTAGGACGCCCGGCGTCTCGACATCTGGCGGCGCTGCTCGAGGAAGTCGACGAGGACGTAGTCGCCGAGGGTCTCGGGGGTGGTGAAGAAGGCCCGGCCCCGGTTGAGCTCGGTCAGCTTCTCGATGAAGCGCTGGAGGTACGGCGTGGCGTCGAGCATGAAGGTGTTGATCCGGATGCCCTCACGGGTGGCCCGCAGCACCTCGGTGAGGGTGGCGTCGATCGTCTCCTGGACCGGGGGGTAGTGGAAGACGGGATCGCCCCGCTCGGTCAGGTGGGCGGTCGGCTCGCCATCGGTGACCATGATGATCTGCTTGGTGCCGGCCCGGCCCGACAGCATCTTGCGGGCGAGCATGAAGCCGTGCTGCATGTTGGTGCCGTACACGAAGTCCCACGACACCTCGGGCAGCTCGTGGGCGACGATCGGCCGGGCCACCTCGCTGAAGCCCACCAGCCCGATGAAGTCCCGTGGCAACTGGGTGGTGATCAGGTGGTGGAGCGCCATGGCCACCTTCTTGGCCGGCAGGAAGTTGTCCCGCATCGGCATCGAGAGCGACAGGTCGATCATCAGCACGGTGCTGGCGCGGGTGGCGTGCTCGGTCCGCTCGACCTCGAAGTCCTCGGGCGTCAGCCGCACCGGCGTGCCGCCGCCCTGGCGGGACAGGGCGTTGCGGATCGTCCGCTCGATGTCGAGGTTGAAAGGGTCGCCGAACTCGTAGGGCTTCGACTCGTCGGCCCGCTCGTGGCCGACGCCGGTGCGGTCGGTCTCGTGCCGGCCGAGCTGGGTGGGGTCGAGCTTGGCGAAGATGTCGCGCAGGGCGTTGCGGCCGATGCGGCGCAGGCCGTGGGGCGTGATCTCCAGCCGCCCCTCGCGCTGCTCGATCAGCCCGGCCTCGGTCAGCAACTCGACCAGCTCGCCCATCTTCTCCAGGCTCTGGGCCGCCTCGTCGCCGAGGAGCTGGCGGGCCCGGTCGAGGTCGACGTCGCCCAGCGCGCCCGGTGACGAGGCCCGGGTGAGGAGCTGCTCCAGCTGGTCGAGGTCGCC
>JBQGCF010000396.1:0-6692 GCA_052038315.1 Iamia sp. | reverse complement strand
GCCGGCCCACGCCGCCCCACGTCATGCGGCGCCGCCTGGCCGCCATCCCGATCCTCGCCGTGCTGCTCTTCGCCGCGGTGGCGTGGAAGCTGGTCGACGTCCAGGTCCGCAACCCGGAGCGCTTCCTCGCCCAGGGCGAGCAGCAGCGCATCGGCGTCACCGAGCTGGCCGCCGGCCGGGGCGCGATCCTCGACCGCAACGGCGAGGCCCTGGCCCTCTCGGTGCCCCGCCAGACCGTGTTCGCCGACCCCACCATGATCGACGACCCCGACGGCCTGGCCCGGCTGCTCGCCCCCGTCCTCCACGTCCCCCGGCACACCCTCGTCGACCAGATGTCGGCCGAGGGGCGGTTCTCGGTCCTGGCCCGCACGGTCGAGGACGACGTCGCCGCCGAGGTGCGCGAGCTCAACCTGGCCGGCATCGGCATGTTCCAGGAGTTCGAGCGGGTCAACCCGGCGAACGACCTGGCCCGATCGATCCTCGGCCGGGCCACCGAGGACGGCGCCGACGGCATCTCCGGGCTCGAGCTCCAGCTCGACGAGGCCCTCACCGGCACCCCGGGCGAGGTCACCTACGAGAAGTCGAAGGCCGGCGGCGGCGGCGTCATCACCGGCACCCGCCGCAGCATCGAGCCGGCCCGCCCCGGCGCCGACGTCAGCCTCACCATCGACCAGGTGCTGCAGTTCGAGGCCGAGGAGGTGCTGGCCGACCACCTCGAGCGGGCCGGGGCCATGGGCGGCACGGCGATCATCAGCCGCCCGTCGACCGGCGAGATCCTGGCCATGGCCAACATGGGCCAGGACGACAGCGGCGCCTTCGTCCCGACCTCGGCCAACGTGGCCCTGACCTCGGTCTACGAGCCCGGCTCGGTCAACAAGATCATCACCGTGGCCGCCGCCATCGAGGCCGGCCTGGTCACCCCGGACACGACGATGTACGTGCCCGACGAGCTGCCCGTCGGCGACCACGTCTTCTCCGACTCGCACCCCCACGAGACCACCGAGTGGTCGGTGACCGACATCCTGGCCACGTCCTCCAACGTGGGCACGATCATGCTGGCCCAGGAGCTGGGCTCGGCCCGGATGGACGAGTTCCTCCGCCGCTTCGGCTTCGGCACCGAGACCGGCCTCGGCTTCCCGTCGGAGTCGCCCGGCATCATGCTGCCGAAGGCCGAGTGGGACCGGCAGAGCACCGCCATCGGCTCGATCCCGATCGGCCAGGGCGTGTCGGTCACCGCCCTGCAGATGATCCAGGCCTTCAACGTGCTGGGCAACGACGGCGTCTACGTCCCGCCCCGGCTCGTCCGCTCGATCACCGGTCCCGACGGCCGCTCCGAGCCGGTGCCCGAGGCCGCCGAGCCGCGGAGGGTCGTCTCCCCGGAGACGGCGGCGGCCGTCCGGGCCATGATGGCCCAGGTGGTCGAACGGGGGACGGGGCAGCTGGCTGCGGTCCCGGGGTACTCGGTCGCCGGCAAGACGGGCACGGCCCGCAAGCCCCAGCCGACCGGGACCTACGAGGACGAGAACGGGCAGATGCACTACATCGCCACCTTCGGCGGCCTGCTGCCGGCCGAGAACCCGGACCTGTCGATCATCGTCGTGGTCGACGAGCCCGACCCCACCAAGTCGATCTACGCCGCCGACGTGGCCGCCCCCGCCTTCGCCGACCTGGCCCGCTTCGCCCTGCGCCGGCTCGGCATCCCGCCGGCCGCCGGCGGCGACATCACCGACGTCCCCGACATGAGCGAGTCGGCCCAGGAGATCGAGGACGCCCCCGTCCCCGGCGCCCCCCGGACCGAGGGTGACGAGGTCACCGACACGACCGACCCGACCGCCTCCGCGGACGACGCCGCCGTAACCGACGAGTCGTCCGACGACGAGCCGGTGGACGACGAGTGACGGACGAGAGCACCGGGATCGACCTGACGGAGGTGGCGACGGCGACGGCGGCGGCGGGGGCCGGGTCGGCCGAGGTCGTCGGCGACGCCGCGGTCGTCGTGACCGGCACCACCCACGACTCGCGGGCCGTGCGCCCCGGCATCCTCTTCTGCTGCGTGCCCGGTGCCCGCACCGACGGCCACGACCACGCCCCGGGGGCGGTCGCCGCCGGCGCCGCCGCCCTGCTCTGCGAGCGGCCCCTCGGCCTGGGCGTGCCCGAGGTGCGGGTCCCGTCGGTCCGCCGGGCCATGGGCCCCGTGGCCGCCGCCGTGGCCGGCGACCCGTCGCACGACCTCACCGTGCTCGGCGTCACCGGCACCAACGGCAAGACCACCGTCGTCTCCCTGCTGGGCGCGATCCTCGATGCCGCCGGCTGGCCGGCGATCACCATCGGCACCCTGACCGGCGCCCGGACCACGCCCGAGGCGCCCGAGCTCCAGGACCGGCTGGCCGAGGCCCGCGCCGCCGGCGCCCGGGCCGTGGCCATGGAGGTCTCCTCCCACGCCCTCGACCTCCACCGGGTCGACGGCACCCGCATCGCCGTGGCCGGGTTCACCAACCTCAGCCCCGACCACCTCGACCACCACGAGACGATGGAGGCGTACTTCACGGCCAAGGCCCGCCTCTTCACCCCCGAGCTGGCCACCCGCGCCGTCGTCTGCACCGACGACACCCACGGCCGGCTGCTCCGCGACTCGGCCCAGGTGCCCACCACCGGCGTCGGCCTCGACGACGTCGAGGCCCTCGAGCTGGGCCCCACCGGCAGCCGCTTCCACTGGCGGGGCCTCGACGTCAGCTTGCCGCTCGCCGGCCGGTTCAACGTCCGCAACGCCCTCGTGGCCGCCGAGATGGCGGTGGCGGCGGGCGTCGAGCCCGGGGTCGTCGCCGCCGGGCTGGCCTCGTCGCCCCAGGTGCCGGGCCGGATGGAGGCGGTCGACGCTGGCCAGCCCTTCGCCGTCGTCGTCGACTACGCCCACACGCCCGACGGCATCGAGCAGGTCGTGGCGACGCTCCGGGAGGTGTCGGAGGGGCGGATCGTGATCGTCATCGTCTGCGGCGGCGACCGGGACGTGGCCAAGCGCCCGCTGATGGGCGAGGCCGCGGCGGCCGCCGATCTGGTGGTCCTCACGTCGGATAACCCGAGGAGCGAGGACCCAGGTGCGATCATCGAGGCCGTGCGCGCCGGGATCCCGCCAGACACCGACCTGATCGTCGAGCCGCAGCGCGAGCAGGCGATCGCCCGGGCCCTCGCATCGGCCCGGCCGGGTGACACCGTCCTGCTGGCCGGCAAGGGCCACGAGACCACCCAGACCATCGGCGAGCGGGTCGTCCCGTTCGACGACCGCGAGGTGGCCCGCCGCCTTCTCGACGGGGGAGCGGCCTCGTGATCGCCCTCCTGATGGCCGCCGGCGTCGGCCTGGCCACGTCGCTGGTCGGCACCCGCTTCCTGATCGTCTGGCTGCGCCAGCGGGGCATCGGCCAGCCGATCCACGAGGACGTGCCCGACGCCCACCGCAAGAAGGCGGGCACGCCCACCATGGGCGGCATCGCCATCGTCGCCGGGGCCACCGTCGGCTACCTGGTCGCCCACACCCGGCCCGGGCTGTCGTTCACCCGCTCCGGCGTCCTGCTGATCCTGCTGATCATCGGCGCCGGGATCGTCGGCGGCGTCGACGACTGGATCAAGGTCTCGCAGGAGCGGAACCTCGGCCTGTCGAAGGCGGCCAAGAGCATCGGCCTGCTCACCGTCGCCGTCGGCTTCTCGGTGGCGACGGTGATCTTCACCGACGTCCACACCGAGCTGTCCTTCACCCGCTTCGACAACTTCGAGAACCTCGACCTGGGCACGGTCGGGTGGTGCGTGTGGGCGGTGCTGCTGATCGTCGGCTGCACCAACGCCGTCAACCTCACCGACGGGCTCGACGGCCTGGCCGGTGGCTCGGCCATCGCCAGCTTCGCCGCCTTCACGGTCATCGCCTTCTGGGCCTACCGCAACAACGGCCAGATCGGGGCCGAGGCGAACTACCAGATCCCCCACGCCCTCGACATCGCCACCGTCTGCGCCGCCCTGGTCGGCTCGACCACCGGCTTCCTCTGGTGGAACGCCACCCCGGCGCGGATCTTCATGGGCGACACCGGCTCGCTGGCCATCGGCGGCGGGCTGGCCGGCATGGCCCTGCTGCTGAACACGCACCTGCTGCTCCCGCTGATCGGCGGGCTGTTCGTGTTCGAGACGCTCTCGGTGATCGTGCAGGTGGCCGGGTTCCGGCTCTTCAAGCGCCGCCCCTTCCGCATGGCGCCGATCCACCACCACTACGAGTTCGCGGGTTGGCCGCAGACGACGATCATCGTCCGCTTCTGGATCCTGGCCGGCCTGTCGACCGCCATCGCCCTCGGCCTCTACCTCGCCGACTTCATCCACCTCACGGGTCAGTAGGGAGGTCGTGCCCCGATGACCGCCACCGTCCCCCGTTCTGTCAGTCCTCGTCCCCGCCTGCGGGGGACCAGGGTTGACAGAAGCGTGTCGTTGCGGCCGCCGGGGGAGCAGACGGGGACGTCGGCCATCCTCCTCGCCCTGGTGGCGGTGCTGGTCCTGTTCGGGCTGGTGATGGTGCTGTCGTCGTCGTCGCTGGTCGCCCTGGAGGAGACCCGCTCGACGTGGAGCTACGCCACCAAGCAGGCGATCTGGGCCGGGCTCGGCATCGCCGGGCTGTGCGCCGCGATGTGGTCCGACCGGCGGCTGTGGCGGCGTTGGTGCCGGGTCGCCCTCCTCGGGGTCATCGGCCTGCTGCTCGCCGTGCTCGCCGTCGGCCCGTCGATCAACGGCGCCCGGCGCTGGATCGGCGCCGGCCCCCTGCAGGTGCAGCCGTCGGAGCTGGCCAAGATCGCCATGATCCTCTTCGTCGCCGACCTGCTGGCCCGGCGCAGCCGGGAGATCGACGACCCGCGCCGCACCGTCTACCCGGTGGTCGGCGCGCTGGGTGGCGTCAGCGCCCTGATCCTGCTCCAGCCCAACCTGGGCACCACCCTCGTGATCGTCACCGTGGTGCTGGCCATGCTCCTCGCCTCCGGGGCGAACATGCGCCCGCTGGCGGCGCTGGGCGGCCTGGCCGTGGTCGCCGCCGGCCTGCTCGTGTGGTTCGAGCCCTACCGGCGCCGGCGCCTGTTCGCCATGTTCGATCCGTGGAGCAACGCCGACACCACCGGCTACCAGGCCATCCAGGCCAACGTGGGCCTGGCCGACGGCGGCCTGACCGGGCTCGGGCTGGGCCAGTCCCGGGCCAAGTGGGGCTACCTGCCCTTCGCCCACACCGACTTCGTCTTCGCCATCATCGGCGAGGAGCTCGGCCTGGTCGGCGCCCTCGCCACCGTCGCCCTGTTCGTCGCCCTGGCCTTCGTCGGCGTGCGCATCGCCCTGCGGGCGGCCGACCGCTTCGCCACGCTCGTCGCCGTCGGCATCACCACCTGGCTGGTGTCGCAGGCCTTCCTCAACATCGGCGTGGTCATCGGCCTGCTGCCCAACACCGGCGTCCCCCTGCCGTTCGTCTCCTACGGCGGCAGCTCGCTGCTCGTCACCATGGTGGCGGCCGGGATGCTGCTCAACATCGCCCGCCACCCGCGCCCGGCCACGCCCCGATGACCCGGGTGCTGATCACCGGCGGGGGCACCGCCGGCCACCTCGTGCCCGGGCTGGCCGTGGCCGCCGCCCTCGTCGAGGCGGGCGTGCCCACCGACGAGATCCACTTCGTCGGCTCCGACCGTGGCGTCGAGGCCGAGATGGTGCCGGCGGCCGGCTTCGGCCTCGACGAGGTGCCCAGCCGGGGCCTCGAGCGCAAGGTCAGCCTGGGCACGCTCAAGGCCGGGTTCGGCCTGCTCGGTGCGGCGCGGCGCGGCATCTCGATCGTCGGTCGGCGCAAGCCGGGGGTGGTCGTGTCGCTCGGTGGCCACGCCGCCCTGCCCGGCGTCGTCGGCGCGGTCGTGCGCCGCCGCCCGCTCGTGCTGCTGGAGCAGAACGTGAAGGCCGGCGGCGTCAACAAGATGCTGGCCCGCTTCGCCACCGCCAGCGCGGTGTCGTTCCCGGGGACCGACCTGCGCAAGGCCCACGTCACCGGCAACCCGCTGCGGGCTGACCTCGTCGCCGCCGCCGAGGCCCGGCGCGGCCCCGACGGCGACCAGGTGCGCGACGACGCCCGTCGCGCCCTCGGCCTGCCCCTCGACCGCACCGTCGTGCTCGTCACCACCGGCTCGCTCGGGGCCAAGCGGGTCAACGAGGCCGTCATCGCCCTCGCCGAGCGCTGGGGCCACCGCGACGACCTCGCCATCCGGCTCGTCACCGGTCGCCGCGACTTCGCGGCCATCAGGGCCGCCGCCCCGGCCCCGTCCGCCCTGCAGCTCGACATCGTCGAGTACGAGGACCGCATGAACCTGGCCATGGCCGCCGCCGACGTCGCCATCACCCGCGCCGGCGCCGGCACGTGCACCGAGCTGGCCGCCTTCGGCGTGCCCGCCGTGATGGTGCCGCTGCCGATCGCCACCCGCGACCACCAGACCGCCAACGGCATGGTCCTGGTCGAGGCCGGGGGAGCGGTGGTGGTCCCCGACGCCGAGCTCGACGTCGACCGGCTGGAGGCCGAGCTGGCCCCCCTCGTCGACGACCCCGCCCGCCGGGCCGCCATGGCCACCGCCATGGCCGGGCAGGGCCGCCTCGACGCCGCCGCCCGAGCCGCCGAGCTCGTCCTGGAGGTGGCACGATGA
>JBQGCF010000395.1:0-1790 GCA_052038315.1 Iamia sp. | reverse complement strand
GCGCTTCTTATCCCCGGCCCCCTCGCGTCGCTGGTCCGCTGGGGGCCGCGGGCGGGTCGGCTCGGGCCGTCCGGGGATCGTGCGCGTAGTCCGAGGCCGGCCGGCCGGCTCGCCAGCACGACCGTCGCCGTCTACCCCGGTCCGGCGGCGCGCCGGGCCGGCAGCACCATCGAGGTGCCCGTCCCCTCCGGCACGCAGTCGGTCGGCGTGTCGTGGCGCGGCGACCCCGACGTCGAGGTCCAGGTCGAGGGGGTCGACCTCCACGCCGAGGACGCCCCCGACACCGCCAGCCCGACCGGGCACACCGGCGTCGGTCCCGTGTGGCTGGGCTCCGCGGGGGTCGACCGGGTCGCCCTGCGCTTCGGCGCCGCCCCGCCCGCGGAGGTGCGCGTCGAGGCCATGGCCTTCACCGCGTCGCCGACCGCCCGGGCGAACACCGTCGACCGGCCGGCCACGCCCGCCGGCGGGCCCCCGATCACCACCCGGTCGTCGTGGGCGCCGGGCGGCTGGCAGGGCTGGCGCGAGGGCTGCACGCCGGCCCCCACGACGATGGGGGCGATCCGCTTCGCCGTCGTCCACCACACCGACGGCACCAACACCTACTCCGCCGCCGATGTGCCCGGGATCCTGGCCAGCATCTACCGCTTCCACACCGCCACGAACGGCTGGTGCGACATCGCCTACAACCTCTTCGTCGACCGCTTCGGCACGGTCTGGGAGGGCCGCACCGGCGGGGTCAACGCCCCGATCATGGGCGGCCACGCCAAGGGCTTCAACAGCAACAGCGTCGGCGTGGCGGTGATGGGGACCTACGGCTCCACCGCCCCGAGCAGCGCCTCGCTCACCGCCCTGCGCGACGTGCTGGCCTGGAAGCTGGGCAGCCACGGGGTCGACCCCACGGTGAGCACGCCGATCGTCAGCCAGGGCAGCCCCCGCTACCCCGAGGGCCAGACCGTCGTGCTGCCGACCGTGCAGGGCCACCGCGACAGCGGCCTCACCGCCTGCCCGGGCAACCTCCTCTACAACAGGCTGCCGGCCCTGCGGGGCGACGTGGCCGCCCGCATCGCCGCCACGAACGTCCCCTCCACCTGGCGGCCGGAGGCCACCGGCGCCGCCTTCTTCGGGCGCATCGAGGACGCCGCCCTGGGCCGGCGGGCGCCCAACGGCCGGGCCGGCCACTTCACCAGCCTCGTCACCCGGACCGGCTGGCCCCGCGACCCGCTCGCCGCCTCGATCGTGCTGTCGCCCGAGACCGACACCCGCATCGCCGGCCCCGACCGCCTCTACCGCGCCGCCTTCGCCCGGGAGGCCGAGACCTCCGGGCTGCGCTACTGGGTCTCCGAGCGGGACCGGGGTGTGAGCCTGACCCGCATGGCGCAGCTGTTCAGCACCACGCCCGAGTTCCGCACCACCTACGACGGCACCGACGACACCGCCTTCGTCACCGCCATCTACCGCAACATCCTCGGCCGGGACCCGGAGCCGGCGGGCCGGGACTACTGGGTCGGGCGGCTGGCCGGGGGCATGGCCCGCCACCAGCTGCTCGCCTCGTTCTCCGAGTCGGCCGAGCACAAGGCCCGCACCCGCGTCGCCGGCGTCGTCACCCGGGCCTTCCTCGTCCTCCTCGACCGGGCCGCCACCAGCGGCGAGCGCGCCACCTGGACCACCGCCCTCGCCGGCGGCACCCCCGACGCCGACATGGTCACCGTCCTCCTCGCGTCGGACGAGTACGCCGCCGGCCCCTGACCCGAACTCGGGGGAGAAGGTGACCGAAACGCGTCACCATCTCC
>JBQGCF010000394.1:0-7777 GCA_052038315.1 Iamia sp. | reverse complement strand
GGTGGAGGGTCGGGTCGAAGCCCTCGACGTCGTCGAGCGCACCGAGCGACGCCGGCAGCTGCTCGGCCGCCCACGCCGCGCCGGGGCCCCACGAGTCGGCCACGATCGTGCGCTCGACCCGCCGCTCGACGATCCGCTGCGTCGCCGGGCCGTCGGGGGTGCGCATCGTGCGCCACACCGCGCCGTCGGGTGTGGCCCGGTAGGTCGGGTCGTACCGCCCCCGGCTGAGCACGCCCAGGGTGCGGCGGACGTCGACCGCCCAGCCCGCTCTCCACTCCCGACGCACCATCGAGGGCGAACCTACGCCACCCCTGCGACACTCTCGGCATGGCAGACATCGAGCTGGTGGGACGGGCCCTGCGGACGCTGCCCGACGAGGCCGACGACGACCACCCCTACCGCACCGGCGCGTGGCGCCCGCAGCACGAGGAGTGGCACGTCGACACCCTCGACGTGGTGGCCGGCGCCCTGCCCGACGACCTCGACGGCCTCTACCTGCGCAACACCGAGAACCCCGTCCACCTGCCGATCAAGGCGTACCACCCCTTCGACGGCGACGGCATGGTCCACGCCGTCGGCTTCCAGGACGGCCGGGCCTGGTACCGCAACCGCTTCGTCCGCACCGCCGGGTTCGAGGCCGAGCAGGCCGCCGGCCGCAGCCTGTGGGCCGGCATCTCAGAGAGCCCGCACGTGGCCGAGCGGCCGGCCGTCCGCCCCGACGGCTGGGGCGCCCGGGGCCGGATGAAGGACGCGTCGAGCACCGACGTCGTCGTCCACGCCGGCCAGGCCGTCACCAGCTTCTGGCAGTGCGGCGAGCTCTACCGGCTCGACCCGCTCACCCTCGACACCCTCGGCACCAGCAGCTGGGTCCCGCCGATCGGGGCCTCGGCCCACACCAAGGTCGACGAGGCCACCGGCGAGCTGTTCTTCTTCTCCTACGGGCTGGAGGCGCCCTACCTCCACTACGGCGTGGTCGACGCCGACAACCGCCTCGTCCACCACACGCCCGTCCCGCTCCCGGGCCCGCGGCTGCCGCACGACATGGCCTTCACCGAGGGCCACGTCATCCTCAACGCCTTCCCGATGTACTGGGACGAGCGGCTGATCGAGAAGGGCCACTTCGCCCTCAAGCTCCACGACGAGCCCAGCCGCTTCGCCGTGCTGCCCCGCCGGGGCGGGGTCGACGACATCCGCTGGTTCGAGGCCGACCCCACCTACGTCCTGCACTTCACCAACGCCTACGAGGACGGCGACGAGATCGTGCTGGAGGGCTTCCACCAGGAGGACCCGATGCCCCGGCCGGACGTGAGCGACGAGATGTGGATGTTCCGCTTCCTCGCCCTCGACTGGATGAAGACGCGCCTCCACCGCTGGCGCTTCGACCTCCGCACCGGGCGGACCCACGAGGAGCACATCCGGGACGAGTTCACCGAGTTCGGGATCGTCAACCCGCGGGTGGCCGGCCGCCGGCACCGCTACGTGCACGCGGCCACGGGCAAGCCGGGCTGGTTCCTGTTCGACGGGGTGGTCCGCCACGACGTCGAGACGGGGGCCGACGAGCACCTGCGGATGCCCGAGGGCGTCTACTGCTCCGAGGTGGGAGTCGCCCCCAAGGTCGGGGGGACGGCCGAGGACGACGCCTACCTCGTCACCCTGACCACCGACGTCGGCAACGACGTGAGCGAGTGCTGGGTGGTCGACGCCGCCGACGTCGCTGCCGGACCGGTGTGCCGGCTCCGCCTGCCGCAGCGCATCTCCAGCGGCACCCACGCCACCTGGGCCCCCGGGACCGCGATCAGCGGATGGTGACGGCGGTCAGCGGGTCGCCGGTGTCGACGTAGAGCAGCCCGCCGGGGACGAGCACGGTGGCCAGGCGGGCGTGGATGCGCTCGCCCAGCCGGGGGTGCCGGCCGTCGAGGGCGCCGACCCGCACGGCGAGGGCCAGGTCGTAGGGCGCCTCGCCGTCGGTCAGGGCCAGGTCCTCGCCGGCGACGCAGCGGACGCCCATCACGCCGGCGGCGATCTCGGCCGCGCTGCCGGCCGCGGCCTGGGCGATGGCCCTGGACGAGCGGTCGGTGGCCAGCACGAAGCCGTCGGGCCCGACGCGCGCCGCCACCGCCCGGGCCGCGACCCCCGGCCCGCACCCGATCTCCAGCACCCGCAGCCCGGGCTCCAGCGGCAGGGCGTCGACGACGGCCGCCAGCCGGGCCGAGATGCCGGCGCTCACCGACGGGCGGCGTGGGCGAGCCCGGCGCCCAGGCTGGTGAAGTCGTCGGGCCCGGCGAGCTGCACCTGGCCCAGCCACACGACGACCCGGCCCAGGGTGGGGCTGACGTAGCCGGCGGTGCCGGTGCCGCCGATCCACCCGTACCGCCCCGCGACCATCCACTGGTCCGACGCGGCCAGGTCGACGCCGCCGCCGAAGCCCCACCCCTGGCCCTGGAGGAAGGGGTTGCCGGGCTCGGCCTCGACGTGGCTCGTGAGCATGAGCCGGACCGAGTCCGGGGTCAGGATCGCCCGCCCGTCGGGGCCGGCGCCGTCGGCCAGGAGCATCCGGCCGAAGGCGAGCCAGTCGTCGGCCGTCGAGACCAGCCCACCGGCGCCCGACGGGAAGCGCGGCGGGCGGGACCACTGCCCGTCCGGCGGGTCGGTGACGACCAGCTCGCCGTCGACCCGCTCGTGCTGGGCGGCCATCCGCCCGACCCGCTCGGGCTCGACCCAGAACCCGGTGTCGGCCATGCCCAGCGGGTCGAGCACGGTGTCGGCCAGCACGTCGCCCAGCGGTGCCCCCTCGATCCGGGCCAGCAGCACGCCGAGGACGTCGAGCGACGTGTTGTAGAGGAACCGCTCGCCGGGCTGGGCCAGCAGGGGCACCTCGCCGAGGAGCCGGGCCCACTCGTCGACGTCGAGGCCCCGATCGGGCTCCGGTGCGCCCTGGTGCAGCCGGTCGAGAAGCACCTCCACCACCGGCCAGCTGAAGTCGGCGGGGAAGCCGTGGCCGTGGGTCGAGGTGAGGAGGTGGCGCACGGTGATGGGCCGCACGGCGGTCACCACGTCGTCGAGCGGACCGGACGGGTCGCGCAGCACCGTCGGGTCGGACAGCTCGGGCAGCCAGCGGGCGACGGGGTCGTCGAGGCCGCACCGACCCCGCTCGACCAGGGCCATGGCCGCGGCGGCGGTGATCGGCTTGGTGATCGAGGCGATCCGGAACAGGGTGTCGCGGGTCATCGGCTCGTCGCCGCCCACGGCGCGCCGGCCGCCGACGCCGACCTCGACGGTGCCCGTCCGCTCGTCGGCCACCAGGGCGACGGCGCCCGGCACCCGCCCCTCGGCGACCTGCTCGTCGACGACCTCCTGCAACGTGCTCATGCGGGGGTCGACGTCACGACGGGCGGCACCTCATCGGTGGGCGTGGGCCTAGGAGCCGGCGAGCTTGGCGACCACGGGGGCGAAGACCTCCATGCTGTCGCCCTGGACCACGACGTAGGAGAAGCCCCAGCGGTCGCGGCGGGCCTCCAGGTCGGCGCAGATCTCGTCGACGGTGCCGATCAGGGCGTGCGGGTACTCCTCGATCTCGGCCGGCTCGACCCCGAACAGCGGCGCCATCATCTCCATGGTGCCGGCCCGGTCGTCGGTGACGATCGTGGCGTAGTGGAGGGCGTTGAGCTCGATGTCGGCGAACCGGTCGCCGGCCGCCGCCTTGATCCACTCCAGCTTCTCGTCGGTGAGGGTGGCGGTGCCCGACCGGGCTGCGTCGGCGTCGACCTGGCCGTTCGGGATCGTCGGGTTGACCCCGATGATCTGGGCCTCGCGGGCGGCGAAGGACAGCACCCGCTTGAGGCCGCCACCGATCAACAGCGGCGGGTGGGGCCGCTGGACCGGCTTGGGGAGGCCGTCGTAGCCGCTGATCGTGTAGTGCTCGCCCTCGAAGCCGAACGCCCCCTCGGCGAAGGCCCCCTTCAGGACGGCCACCGCCTCCACCATGCGATCGACCCGGACCTTGGGCGGGTCCATGGGGATGCCCGACTGCTCGTAGTCGGTGTTCATCCAGCCCGCCCCCAGGCCCAGCTCGAGCCGGCCGCCGGACAGCACGTCGATGGTGGCGGCGTCCTTGGCCAGCACGACGGGGTGGCGGTAGTCGTTGTCGTAGACGAGGGCGCCCACCCGGAGCGTGGTGGTGGCGTCGGCCGCGGCCTGCAGGGCGACGGTGGGGGAGAGCTGGTCACCGAAGTGGTCGGGCATGAAGAGGGTCGAGTAGCCGAGGTCCTCGGCCTGCCGCGCCAGCCCGGCCCACGAGGCGGCGTCGGGCGCGGTGCTGAGCTGGATGCCGAATCGGAAGGGGCGGGGATGGGCCATGAGGGGAACCTACTTCCGGTCCGGGGCTAGCCTCTCCCCTCGCGTGTTGAGGAAGCTGAGGGACGCGGTCCTGGTCAACATGGGGCGGATCATCCGGCTCGGCGGCATCGTCGTGCTCGGGGTGGTGACCCTGACGGCGGCGATCTTCGTCAGCGCGCCCAAGCTGTCCGAGATCGCCAAGTCGCACAGCTTCGAGATCCCGGCCGTCACCCTCGACCCGCTGTCGGAGCGCTCCTACGTCTACGACCGCTTCGGCAACCAGATGGCCACCTTCGTCTCGGCCGAGAACCGGGTGAAGGTCGACATCGAGGACGTGCCCCGCACGGTCATCGACTCGGTGCTGGCCGCCGAGGACTCGTCCTTCTACAGCCACGACGGCGTCAACGCCCGCTCGATCGCCCGGGCCCTCACGGCCAACATCGAGAGCGGCGACGTGGCCCAGGGCGGGTCGACGATCACCCAGCAGGTCGTGAAGAACGCCATCGTCGGCGGCGAGCAGGACTTCGCCCGCAAGATCCGGGAGGCCGTCCTCGCCGTCGAGCTGGAGGACCGCTACACCAAGGACGAGATCCTCGAGCGCTACCTCAACACGATCTACCTGGGCTCCGGGGCCTACGGCGTGCAGGCCGCGGCCGAGGTCTACTTCGCCAAGGACGTCTCCGACCTCAGCTGGGCCGAGGGGGCGATGCTGGCCGGCATCATCCGCTGCCCGATCTCCTGCGACCCGTTCAAGAGCCGGTCCCAGACCCTCGCCCGGCGGGCCACCGTCCTCGACTCGCTCTACGCCACCGACCGGATCACCGAGCTCGAGCGGGACATCGGCAAGTTCACCCAGCTGCCCGTCGAGCCCAACCTGCCCCAGCAGCCCGACGACTACTTCATCGAGTCGGTCAAGCAGCAGCTGCTCGACGACCCCCGCCTCGGCGACACGCCCACCGCCCGCTACAACACGCTCTACGGCGGCGGCCTGCGGGTGTACACCACCTTCGACCCGGTGATGTACATGCAGGCCCAGGACGCCCGGAACGAGACCCTGCCGAACCACAACGGCGACGGGACCTTCCGCCTGGCCGACGCCCCCAGCGGCGCCCGCCGGATCGGCACCGCGGCCATGGCCTCGGTCGAGCCGAAGACCGGCGCGGTGCGCTACCTCGTCGGCGGGCCGGGCTACGACCGCTACCAGTTCGACCTGGCCCAGTCGTCGAACCGCCAGGTCGGGTCGACGTTCAAGACCTTCGTGCTGGCCGAGGCCATCCTCCAGGGCCTCTCGCCCAGCGACATCATCGACGGCTCCGGCCCCTGCCAGATCCCCGGCTACCCCGAGGACGACCCGCCGGGGAACTTCGGCAACGGCCAGGGCGGCACCGGGTCGCTGGCCTCGCAGACGCAGAAGTCGTCCAACTGCGCCTTCCTCCGGCTCAACCAGATCGTCGGGCCCGAGCGGGTGGCCGAGCTGGCGACCCGGATGGGCATCACCTCGCCCCTCCACCCCGAGAACGCCTCCATGGCCCTGGGCTCCGACGGCATCTCGCCCCTCGACATGGCCGCCGCCTACTCGGTCCTGGCCAACGACGGCGTCCGCAACGCCCCGTACTTCGTCGACCGGGTCGAGGACGCCGACGGCAACGTCGTCTTCGCCCACCAGCCCGCCCCCGAGCGGGTCCTCCCGCAGGAGGTGGCCCGCACGGTCACCGACGTGCTCTACGGCAACGTCGAGCACGGCACGGGCACCAACGCCCGGATCGGGGCCCAGCCGGCGGCGGGCAAGACGGGCACGACCAACGGCCCCAGCGACGTCTGGTTCGTCGGCTACACCCCCCAGCTCTCGACGGCCGTCTGGATCGGCGGCACGTCGGACAACCTGCCGCTGCAGGGCGTCGGCTCCTCGGTCACCGGCGGCGCCATCCCGGCCCGCACCTGGGGCTACTTCATGCGGGCGGCGCTGGCGGAGGCGCCGGTCGAGGAGTTCATCGAGCCCGAGCCCCGCACCGACCGGGCCGAGCGGCTCTGCCTCCCGATCGACGGCGAGCGGCGCTGCCCGCGGGGCAGCATCATCGGCCCCGACGGCGAGACGCAGGGCTCGCGGGACGACGACGACGATGATGGGGGGCGATGATGACCGATCCCATGGAGCAGCTGCTCCTCGTCCAGGCCCACGACATCAAGGACACCCAGCTCCGCACCCGGCGCCAGGGCCTCCCCGAGCGGGCCGAGGCCGAGCAGGTCGCGGCGGCCCACAAGGCGGTGACCGACGAGCTGGCCACGGTCGACGCCGAGCGTCACCGCCTCGAGCGCGAACAGGCCCGGATCGACGACGAGGTCGCCAGCCTGAAGGACAAGTCGGCCCAGGCCGACAAGGCCCTCTACGGCGGCGCCGTCAGCGGGGCCCGTGAGCTGCAGGCCCTGCAGGACGAGATCGCCTCGTTGGGCCGGCGCATCGGCGACCTGGAGGACGCCGAGCTGGAGCTGATGGTCGAGCGCGACCCGCTCGACGAGCAGGCCACCGCCCTGGCCGGCCAGCGCGACGCCCTCGCCGCCCAGGGCGAGGAGCTGCTGCGCCGCATCACCGTGGCCGAGGCCGAGATCGACGCCGAGATCGAGGCGGAGGCGGCGGCCCGGGCCGCGGCGGCGGCCGACGTGCCGGCCGAGCTGCTCGACGAGTACGAGACGCTGCGGGCCAAGCGGGCCGGCATCGGTGTGGCCAAGCTGGAGCACGGCACCTGCCAGGGCTGCCACATGAAGCTCTCGGCCATGGAGCTGGACCGGATCAAGGCCCTGCCGCCCGACGCCCGCATCCACTGCGAGGACTGCGGCCGCCTGCTCGTCCGCTGACGTGCTCCTCTGGTTCGTCGGCCCCGCCGTCGCCATCGTCTGGCTCGTCTTCCGCAGCCCCATGGCCGATCACCGCATGGTCGCGGTCGGGGCGCTGCTCCCGCTCGTCGAGGCCGCCGTCGGCGGGCCGTGGATCCTCCACACGCTGCTCGGCGCGGTCCTCGCCCTCGGGCTGGTGATGGGCCTGACCCGGGGACGTCGCCTCGTCCGGCGGCGGTGGCTGGGCATCCCGATCGGGCTGTTCCTCCACCTCGTCCTGGACGGCGCCTTCACCCGGGCCGACCTGTTCTGGTGGCCCTTCCTCGGCCTCGACGGCCTCGGTGGCGGCCTCCCCGAGGTCGACCGCCCCCTCGGCGTGATCCTCCTCCTCGAGCTGCTCGGCGCCGCCGCCTGCTGGTGGTGCTACCAGGCCTTCGACCTGAGGACCCCCGCCCGCCGCGACCAGTTCCTGAGGACCGGCCAGATCGACCGCACCCTCCTCCCCCCCGAGCCCTGACCCGCCCCGACGGGCCAGGCACTGCGGGGCGGGTCACGGCAGACCGGCGGCGGGGACGTCGACGGGGACGGTGGCGAGGACGGCCTCGCGGGC
>JBQGCF010000393.1:0-18958 GCA_052038315.1 Iamia sp. | reverse complement strand
CTCGGTGAGGTCCATGTTGAACTCGTAGCCGTGGAAGGCCGACATGGTCTCCAGCATCGAGAACTCGGGGTTGTGGGTCTTGTCGATCCCCTCGTTGCGGAAGTACCGGCCGATGGTGAAGACGTCCTCGAAGCCGGCGATCACCAGGCGCTTGAGGTACAACTCGTGGCTGATCGCCAGGTAGTAGTCCCGGTCGAGGGCCCGCACGTGGGTGCGGAAGGGCCGGGCCTTCCCGCCGCCGTAGAGGGGCTGGAGGATCGGCGTCTGGAACTCGAGGAAGCCCCGGTCGTGGAGGAACGCCCGGATGGCGTAGAGCAGCTCGGACACGACCTCGAAGCGCTTCCGCGTCTCGGGCTCGATGATCGACTGCAGGTAGCGCTTGCGGACGAGGGTCTCGGGGTCGCTGAGCCCGGTCCAGGCGTCGGGCAGCGGCTCCAGCGCCTTGGCCAGCACCCGCACCCGATCGGCCATCAGCGAGATCTCGCCCCGGCGGCTGGTGGTGACCTCGCCGGTGACCTCGACCAGGTCGCCCCGGTCGACGAGACGGTCGACGTGCTCGAACGACAGGGCGCCGGTCGCCGGGTCGGTCCCGCCCAGGCGGGAGCTGTCGACCAGGGCCTGGATCTTCCCGGCCTTGTCCTGGACGTCGAGGAACAGCAGCTTGCCGTGGCCCCGGCGGGCCATCAGCCGGCCGGCGACGGTGGCGGTCGAGCCCTCCAGGTCGCCGTAGCGGTCCCGGACCTCCTGGGTGAGGTGGGTGCGGTGGGCGTCGGCCGGATAGGGGTCGACGCCCAGGGCCTTGAGCTCGCCCAGCTTCCGCTCCCGGTCCGCGCGGGGACCCGTCTCGGAGGGGGGCGGGGCTGGCTCCATGGCGCCCGACGGTACAGGCGCCGCGACGAGCCGCCGAAAGCCCGTTCTGTCAGTCCTGGTCCCCCGTCACGGGGGACCAGGACTGACAGAACGGCTAGGCGGCCTTGTCCTCGGCCCGGCGCTGGGGGGAGCGGGCCGGGCGGGCCCGGAAGTCGGGGGGCGGGTCGGCGACCTCGGGGCCGTCGATCAGGACGCCCCAGGCCCGGAGCTGGGCCACGCCGGTGGGGATGTCGCCGCCGCACAGGACGCAGAGGGACTTGAGGTCGTCGGCGCGCAGCGACAGGACCTTGCCGTTGAAGTCGCCGCGGGCCTCGATGATCGACTGGATGAAGCGCTGGACCGGCTCGGCGGTGTCGACGGCGCGGAGGGCCTCGAGGTCGAGCACCAGCTTGCGGCGGTCGGTGGGCTGGCCGGCGGGACCGGTCTCGCCCAGCAGGACGCTGACCGGGACCCGGTAGAAGTCGGCCAGGGCCTTGAGCCGGGGGAGCGAGAGGTTGCGGAACCCCCGCTCGTAGGCGCCGACGGCCGAGGCGCTCCAGCGGCCGCCCGACTGCTCCTCGACGTCGGACAGCGAGAGGGCCTGGGCCTGGCGGATCGCCCGGAGGCGCTGGCCCACGCGATAGGCGAAGGCCTCTTCGTCGCTGACCGCCTCGGCGTGAGGGGCGTCGTCGCCCTCGGCCGCGGTCCCCTCTTCCGTGTCCATCCGCCCATTCTGCCGCATGGCGTGGCCGTAAGGCGACGCATCGTGCGTCGTCCCTGGTCCGCGACGCGCTCGGTGACCACCGCCCGACACCCTCGAACGGGTAACTTGCCCGCCCGTGACATCGTCGGAGAAGCGTCAGAGGCACAAGACCGGTCACCGCTCGCGCATGGAGGAGGCCCGCATCTCCGATGCCAAGGCCCGGCGCCGGAACCGCATCGTGCGGGTGCTCGTCGGGATCCTGGTCCTCGGGATCGTCGTGACCGGCGTCGTGCTCCTCGCCCAGGAGGACCCGCCCGGCGACGAGGAGGCCGACGGCAGCACCACCACGACGACGACCACGACCGCCCCGGAGGACACCTCCAGCACCGAGCCGGCGGCGACGGTCGAGCTGCCGGTCGGCCCCGAGGGGGCCACCATCGAGGGCGAGACCCCGTGCCCGGCCGCCGATGGCTCCGAGGAGCGGGTCGCGGTGTTCGAGCAGGCCCCGCCGGTGTGCATCGAGGACGGCGTGTCCTACGAGGCCGACATGGCCATCGACCTGGTCGACGAGGCGGGTGAGGCCACCGACGCCGGGACGATCACCATCGCCCTCGACAGCGAGGCCGCCCCCACGATGGTCAACAACTTCGTGGTCCTGTCCCGCTACAAGTTCTACGACGGCATCCCCTTCCACCGCCTCGTGCCCGACTTCGTGGCCCAGGTCGGCGGGGCCGGCACGCCCGGCCCGGACGGCGCCCCCGACTACGGCACCACCGGCCCCGGCTACGACCTCCCCGACGAGGAGCACCCGGAGGACGGCTACGCGGTGGGC
The DNA here is from genome assembly GCA_052038315.1 of Iamia sp. Taxonomy (GTDB): domain Bacteria; phylum Actinomycetota; class Acidimicrobiia; order Acidimicrobiales; family Iamiaceae; genus Iamia. Next base: position 16,574 of record JBQGCF010000393.1, on the reverse strand, counting down.
GACGTGGCCATGGCCCGGTCCGAGAACGTGTCGGGCAGCCAGCTGTTCATCGTGACCAGCGAGTCGGCCCTCCAGCCCCTCGACCAGGCCGGCAACTACCCGCTGCTCGGATCGGTCACCGCCGGTCTCGACCTCGCCGTCGAGATGTCCTCCAAGGGCGACGCCGCCTCCAACGGCACCCCCACCGCCCTCTACGTCATCCGCAGCATCACGATCCGCGAGGTGTAGGGGCTCAGCTCGGGAGGGCGTCCAGGTCGCTGGGCTGGCCGCCGACGAAGACGGCCGGCTCGACGGGGCCCACGCCCCGCCAGGTGCCGTCGGGGTCGCGCACCAGGGCGGAGCCGGCGTGGACGCCGACGATGGCCACGCCCCGGGGCGCCAGGTCCCGGGTGCGGTGGACGGCGTCCTCGGACCAGGTGTCGAAGCCGGGGATGACCGTCACGCCGGGGAGCAGGCCCAGACCGACGGTGAAGGCCCCGCCTCGCGGGTCGACCATCGGGTCGCACAGCACCATGGCCCCGGCATCGGTCCCGGCCAGCGCGGCCCCGCCCTGCCAGGCGGCCACGATCGCCTCCCACACCGGCGTCTCCTTGAGCACCGAGCGGAGGTGCATCGACGACGGCCCCGCGAGGTAGATCGCCTTCGCCGCCCGGATCTCGGCCGCCTTGGCCTCGTCGCCGGCGTCGGGCCGGCGGAGGACGTCGAGGCCCCGGGCGCCGGCGCCGAGGGCGGCGAAGCGCTCGACCGCCGCGTCGACCAGGCGCTGCGGGTGCTCGTAGGCCGCACCGGTGGGCAGCACCACCACCTCGGACCCGGTGCTGGCCGCGGCCGCAGCCAGCTCGGCCTCGACGGCGGTGTCGGGGTGGAAGGGGGAGCCGCCCACGAGGGCCAGGGGTCCGGGCATGGTCGTGACCGTAGTCAGGTGTCCTCCCCGGCCCTCGCCGTGAGGGCCAGGCGGACGGCGACGACCACCAGGAGGACGGCGAAGAGCAGGGCCGACAGCTCGGGGTCGAGGCCCAGCGAGAGCTGCGAGGCGGCGACTGCGGACAGCACGCCGGCCAGGCCCACCACGAGGCCGGGGCGCAGGTCGGTCAGCCCGGACCGCTGGTTGCGGAGGGTGCCGACGACGGCCGTCGGGATGATCACCGCCAGCGACGTGCCCTTGGCCAGCACCAGCGAGAGGCCGAAGGCGATCGTCAGCACGGGCACGATCACCACCCCGCCGCCGACCCCGAACAGCCCGGCGAGGATGCCGGCGGCGAGGCCGAGGGCGATCAGCCCCACGACGGTCGCCGGGGTCAGGTCGTGGCGGCCGGCGCCGTCGGCCTCCTCGCCCAGCACCAGCCGCACCGCCGTGACCAGCATCAGGCCGGCGAAGGTGAGCTGGAGGGCCGGCACCGAGATCGTCTCCAGCCAGCGGGTCCCGATCACCGCCCCGGCCAGGGCCCCGACGGCGACCAGGGCGGCGACGGCCCCGTCGACCTCGCCGGCGGTGGCGTAGCCCACGGCCCCGGCCAGCGAGATGGGGACGATGGCGGTCAGCGAGGTGCCGGTCGCCAGCTTGGGCGGGAAGCGGGCGAGGAGGGTCAGGGCGGGGACGATCACGATCCCGCCGCCCACCCCGAACAGCCCCGAGGTGAACCCGGCGACCAGGCCGGCGACGACGACCGCGGGCCAGGGGATCTCGCGCTCGACGGCGGACGTCACCCGCCCACGTTGGGCCGCGCTGGACGATGCGCGCAACGTGAGCCGGCCCTCGCCCCGGAGGCTGGTCGATGCGCGTCCCGCCATTTGGGACGGGCCGGTTACCGATCGGTAGCCTCACCGGCCATGGCCATCCAGACCGTCGGCATCGTGGGCTCCGGGATCATGGGATCCGGCATCGCGGAGGTGGCGGCCAAGGCCGGCCACACCGTCGTGCTGCGGTCCCGCAAGCGGGAGACCGCCGACGCCATGGTCGCCGGGCTGGAGAAGAGCCTGAACAAGCAGGTCGACAAGGGCCGGTTGTCCGAGGAGGACCGCGACGCCGTCCTCGGCCGGGTCAGCGCCACCGACCACCTCGGCGACCTGGCCGACTGCGACCTGGTGATCGAGTCGATCGTCGAGGACCTCGAGGTCAAGAAGGCCCTGTTCGCCGAGCTCGACGACGTGGTCAAGGCCGACGCCATCCTCGCCACCAACACCTCGACCCTCCCGGTCGTCGAGATGGCCGTGGCCACCAAGCGGCCCGAGCAGGTCGTCGGCGTCCACTTCTTCAACCCCGCCCCGATGATGAGCCTGGTCGAGATCATCGCCCCGCTGACCGCCTCCGACGCCACCGTCGAGGCCGTCACCGCCTTCGCCTCGGCCTGCGGCAAGGACCCGGTGCAGGTCAAGGACCGGGCCGGCTTCATCGTCAACGCCCTCCTCTTCCCGTACCTCAACAACGCCGTGCGGATGCTGGAGAACGGCACCGCCAGCCGGGACGACATCGACAGCGCCATGAAGGGCGGCTGCAACTTCCCGATGGGCCCGCTGGCCCTGCTCGACCTGGTCGGCCTGGACACCTCGCTGTCGATCCTCGACGCCCTCTACGCCGAGTTCGCCGACCCGAACTACAGCCCCGCCCCGGCCCTCCGCCGCCTGGTCGCCGCCGGCCACCTCGGCCGCAAGTCCGGCCAGGGCTTCTACGACTACCGGAAGTAGAGCCGACCGGGGGCATGATGCCCCGGATGACGTCGTCCTCCGATCCGTCGACCGATGCCGAGCTGGCGCGGGCGTTGGGGGAGGCGACGTCGTCGGAGGAGCGGATCTCGGTCGGCCAGGCCAGGCGGATCGCCGGGTTGGCGACCCGCTCGGCGCGGGCCGCCGGGACCAAGGCGGTGGCGTCGGGGCGGTGGCTGGCCGACATCACCGTCGACGTGCCCGCCCACATCCCGCTGCGTGACCTCCAGACCCTGCGGGCCCACCACGACGGGCTGTCCGGGGCGTACCTGGCCAAGGCCCTGATCCGCAACGCCAGCCTGGCCAGCGGGGCGGTGGGGGCGACGACCGGGGCGCTGGCCGCGGCGTCGGAGGCCAGCCCGGCCACGTGGGTGACGCTGCCGATCGAGCTGGCCGTCGAGACCCTGATCGTCGTCGGCATCGAGATGAAGCTGGCCGGCGAGCTCCACGAGGCGGCCGGGTACCGCGTCGCCCACGACCTGCGCTCCCACGGGCCGCTCCTGGCCCGGGCCTGGTCCGAGACCCGCGGCATCGACCCGCAGGACCTGGCCCGCCTCGCCCGGCCCGGGGCCCACGGCCTGGTGGCCCAGACGGCGGCCGAGGTGATGGGCCGCTCCGCCCGCGACCAGCTCACCCTCCAGATCCGCCGCCGGCTGATGCGCCGCGCCGGGCGCAACACGGTCACCTTCGTGCCGCTTATGGCCGGGGCCGTGGCCGGCGGCGCCCTCAACCGCCGGGCCACCCGCCGCTTCGGGCTGTCGATGGCCGGCACCCTCGGCATCCCCCCGCCGTGAGCGGCACCGGTCCCGTCGACCCGGGCCCGTCGCGCTGGGCCTTCTCCTCCCCGCTCGACGCCGACCCCGAGGGGCCGGTGGCCATCGGTGCCGACCTCGAGCCGGCGACGATCCTGGCCGCCTACCGGGCCGGCGTCTTCCCGATGCCCGTCCACCGGGGCCGCACCCTGGCGTGGTGGTCGCCCGACCCCCGGGGCGTGATCCCGCTCGACGGGCTCAAGGTCAGCCGCTCGCTGGCCAAGTCGGCCCGCCGCTACCGCACGACCGTCGACGCCGCCTTCGACGTGGTCCTGGCCAGCTGCGCCGACCCCCGTCGCCCCGGCGGGTGGATCACCCGGGGCATCCGCAAGGCCTACACCCGCCTCCACGAGCTGGGCTGGGCGCACAGCGTCGAGGCCTGGACCGAGGACGGGCGGCTGGCCGGCGGGCTCTACGGCCTGTCGATCGGGGGGCTGTTCGCCGGGGAGTCGATGTTCCACCGGGAGACCGACGGATCGAAGGTCGCCCTGGTGGGGCTGGTCGAGCGGCTGCGGGCCGGCGGGGCCGAGCTCCTCGACGTGCAGTGGACCACGCCGCACCTGGTCAGCCTGGGTGCGATCGACATCCCCCGGGCCCGCTACCTGGAGCTGCTGGCCCCGGCGGCGGCCGGCCCCCCGACCACCACCCTGCTGAGGGCCGACCCCCCGCCGGACTTGCGTACTCACCACTCATGACCAGGGCGGGAGACGTGCGTACCGTCACCGTCGCTGAGCTGATCAGTCCGGCCGGACCCGTCCGGCGCCTCGTGCGGGAGGCGCCGGGCGGGCACCGCCAGGGCGATGGCGGGTCCATCGCCCCGGAGGGGCGGCGTGGGGTGGCAAGATCAGGACCTCGCCGATCGACGGCGGCCCCGGGAGAGCCATGACCACCGAGAACCTCGTCTCCGACCCTGCCTCGGGCCTCTTCAGCGAGGCCATGCTGCGGGCGCTGCTGCCGTCGCGGGTGGCCACCGCCCGGCGGACGCTGCGCCAGCTGGGCCTGATCCTGGTCTCGGTCACCGAGGGCCCCGGCCCCGACCAGGTGGCCGACGAGGTGCGCCGGGCCATCCGCGACTCCGACATGGCCGCCCGCCTCGACGACGGCACCATCGCCATCGTCCTGGAGTTCACGCCCAGCGAGGGCTGCCTCGTGGTCGTCGAGCGGCTCCAGCGGCGCATCACCGAGGACCACCCCGGGTCGCACGTCCGCTCCGGCGTCGCCTGCTACCCCGCCCACGCCATCTCGGCCGAGGAGCTGGTCGACGTGGCCCAGCAGGCCCTGGCCCGGGCCCACGACGGGAGCGCCGCCATCGCCCCCGTCCCCGACTGACCCTCCGGCTCGCACCGGTTCGACCACTCTGGGTCATCTGGCCCCTTTAGGCGAGACGATGACGGCCGACACTCTTCGGGTGACCCATCGTGCCAACCCGGGCGTGATCGCCGGCTGTCTCGGACTCGTGCTGGCCGTGCTGGCCATGACCACCGAGCAGCCCTGGCTCGCCGGGGCGGCGGGCGTTGCGGCCCTGGTCGCAGGGCTGTTCACGCTGGGCCTGGCCGACCGGCTGCGCCGGGCCCGGGTCGAGGCCGACCAGGCCACCCACGTGGCCGAGGCCGCCCGGGCCGAGAGCGACGGCATGGCCGCCCGGGCCGCCCGGTTCGAGGCCGAGGCCCTCCAGGCCCGGGCCCAGGTGCCGGTCGACCTCACGGTGGGTGGCTCCCGCCCCGGTCCCTCGGCCGCCGACCTGACCCGGGTCACCGACGGCGAGACCGGTCTGTTCAACACCGCCTTCTTCGCCGTCACCCTCGACAAGCGGGTGTCGGCCGCCCGCCGCGGCCTGCGACCCCTCGCCCTGGCGCTGCTCGAGCCGGTCACGGGTGTGGCCGACGACAGCCCGACCCCGGCCATGGGCCGTTCGGTGGCCGACTGCCTGGTCGAGACGCTGCGGGACTCCGACATCGCCTGCCGGCTCGACGCCGGCCTGGTGGCCCTGATCCTGGAGGACACCCCCGAGAACGGGGCCGTGTGGACCGTCGAGCGGGTGCGGCGTCGCCTCTCGGCCATCGCCGGGGACGTGACCCTGCGGGCCGGGATCGCCTGCTACCCGGCCCACGCCTTCGACGCCGACCAGCTCCTCGCCGCCGCCCAGGTCGCCCTCCACTCCGCTCGGGACTGGCGCCAGGACCGCATCGAGGTCGCCGCCCTCCCCGACGACTGAGGGACGGCGCTACCCGCCGCCGACCGCCTGGGCGACCGCTGCGGCGACGCCCATGCCACCGATCATGGCGACGACGATCGTGGAGATCATCCACATCATCATGCGGCGGAACAGGTCGTGCATCTCGACGCGGAAGCCGTCGAACTGCCGCTCGACGTCGTGGCGCAGGAGGGCGAGGTCGGACTTGGTGGCGGGCATGTCGGATGCGCTGGCGGGGAACTCGGACATGAGGGCCTCGGTCTCCTCCCCGCCGAGGATGGGCGTGAGGGACGAGTGGATGGAGCGGCGGTGGGCCGGTGACAGCATGGCTGGGGAACTTCCTGCGAGAACGGGTGGACGTACTAGGGGAAGTTGGTGCAGCCGGTGGCCCGGAGGGTACGTCAGTCGGTGTCCGGATGCAAGAGGTCGGCCTTGACGGAGGCGGTGTCGGCGCCGAGGGGGCGGCCGGCCCAGCGGAGGCGGCCGGGGGTGGCCGAGAGCCGGGCGATCAGGCCCTGCATGGGGACGCCGTCGAGGACGGGGAGGGCGTCGCGGGTGGCGAGGTGGGGGTCGGCCAGCACGTCGCCCATCGTGTGGACGGGGGCGGCGGCGGCGTGGGCCGCCTCGAAGGCGGCGAGGACCTCGTCGGCGTCGCGCGCCGCGACCCAGGCCGACAGGGTGTCGTCGACCAGGGCGCGGTTCTCGACCCGGGCCGAGAAGGAGCCGACGCGGGGGTCGCCGCCCAGGCCGATCAGGGCCATGACCCGCTGGGCCACCGACTCGGCCGAGGTGCTGATGGCGACCCAGCGGCCGTCCCGGGCCCGGTAGGTCCCCCGCGGCACCGAGTAGGGGATGCCCGAGCCGAGCCGGGGCTGGTCGTAGTCGAGCAGGGCCTTGGCGCCGGGCAGCGGGCCCATCATCTGGAGCAGCGACTCGTAGAGGTTGACGTCGACGACCTGGCCGACGCCGCTGTGCACCGCGGCCAGGGTGGCGAAGGCCGCGGCGATGGCGGTGATCTCGTCGGTCAGGGCGATGGGCGGCAGCAGCGGGCCGCCGTCGGGCTCGCCGTTGACGCCGGCGAAGCCGCTCATGGCCTCGGCGATGGTGGCGAAGCCGGGGCGCCCGGCGTAGGGCCCGTCCTGGCCGAAGCCGGTGACCCGGGTGACGACGAGCCGGGGGTTGGCCTCCAGCAGGTCGGAGGGGGCCAGGCCGAGCCGCTCGAGGGTGCCGGGCCGGAAGTTCTCGACCAGGACGTCGGCGGTGGCGAGCAGCCGGCGCATCACGTCGAGGTCGTCGGGGGCCTTGAGGTCGAGGACGACCGAGCGCTTGTTGCGGCCCTCGTACTTCCACCAGAGGGTCACGTCGTCGGCCGGGTCCCTCCACCCCATGGCCCGGGTCGTGTCGCCGCCGTCGGGCCGCTCGACCTTGATCACGTCGGCCCCGAAGTCGCCGAGGTAGCGGGCGCACCCGGGACCGGCCACGACGGTCGAGCAGTCGATGACCCGCAGCCCGGTCAGCGGCCCGTCGGCGAAGCGCTCGTCCATGAGCGCGATCTTCCCCCGTCGGGGGCTACGGCCTCGACTCGTGGTGGCGGCGGCCGCTCGTGCGGCGGTCCTCCTTCATCTCGGACTCGTAGACGTGGCGGCGCCCGGCCATCAGGTCGTCGCGGATGCGGCGCTCCTGGTCCCGGGCGTCGGACCAGTAGCCGTCGTCGAAGTCCTCGACGATCTGGAAGGTCCAGCGGCCCTCGATCACGTTGCGCCCGACGACGTCCCGGCGCAGGGCCTCGGCGTGGTCGGTGTGGCCGGCGTCCTCGAGCATGTCGGCGGCCTCGCCGAACATCAGGTCGGCGTGGCCGAGGAGCTGGTGGAGCTCGTAGAGGTGGCCGCGGGCCCGCTCGACCCACTCCATGGCCTCGCTGACCTTGCCGACCGCCTCCACGGTGGCGTCATCGACGCCGTCGGGGCGTCGGTGCGGGTCGTCCGGAGGCAGCTCGTCGGTGGGCATGGCCGACCGCTACCCGTGGCGGTCGCCGCCATGCTCCGTCACCGCCATGCTCAGGTCACCGACACGGATCCGACCACCCGGCGGGCCGCCCCCTCGTCGTCGCAGTCGACGACGAACAGGTCACCGTCGTCGATCTCGGCCTCCCAGCGGGTGGCGGCCTCGTCGTGGAACCAGATCAGCGAGGGCCGGCGGCTGGCGGGGTCGTCGATCGGGACCTCCTCGCGCACGGCCCGCTGGCCGGCGTCGCCGAGCGGCTGCCCGATGCCGCTGGTCACCCGGCAGTGCTCGCCCGCCGCGGTCAGCAGGTCGACGACGACGGCCCCCTCCGACAGGAAGCCGCCCTGGACGTACTCGTCCCCGGCGGTGACCACCGAGGCGCCGCCCACCTGCCGGCGCCGGTCGCGGCCGGCGAGCGTCGTCGGGTCGAACAGGACGAGGTCGGGCCGGCCCAGGCCGGCGTCGTCGACCCAGAGGGCGAGGGTCGTGTCGTCGACCGGGACCAGGCCCTGCCCGGGCTGCACGCCGGTGTCGTTGGGCGTGGGGGAGGGGAAGGGGGTCCAGACCTGCCGCTCGCCGCCGAGGACGGCCACGGTCCGGGCCATCGAGATCACGATGTGGCCGCCGACCGAGGCCATCGACGGGTGGTGCTCGGCGAACCGGGCCGGCACGACCGGCAGCTCGGCCCAGGTCCCCGCCGCCGGGTCGTAGGTCGCCGCCCGGCCCTCGTGGTCGGCGACGACGACCCGCTCGCCGTCCCACGTCGCCGTCACCCCGGTCCCCCGCACCTCGGTCGAGGGGGCCTCGGGGACGTCGACCCACTGCACTGCCTCGGGGTCGAAGCCGACCATGGCCAGCCGGTCGGGCGGCCCGCCCGGCGACGAGCCGAGGACGAGGACCTGGGTGCCGGTCCACACCGCGGCCTGCGCGTCCACGTCGAACGGCGGCAGCGCGGTCGGCTCCGCCCAGCGGCCGGTGCCGACGTCGAGCACGGCCGCCGTCGTCCCCACGGCGACCAGCCGGTCGTCGCCGACCGCGACCAGGTGGGTCACCGGGGCGGGGGCGTCGTCGAGCTCGGTCCACCTGTCGGTCGCCCGGTCCCAGCGGGCGACGGACCGGTCGCGGGCCACGACCACGCCGCCGTCGACCGGCGCAGCGATCGGGGCGTACGAGGAGGGCGGGTCCTCGGCGAGGGGCGACGGGGCCAGCCGGGTCCACCGGTCCGAGCGCCGGTCGTAGACGGCGCCGTCGGACATGACCTCGGCCCCGCTGCGGAACCCGCCCCACACCACGACGGCCTCGGCCCCGACGGGGGCGACGGCCGGCTGGCGGCGCGGGTCGAGGGGGGCGGGGGGGACGTCGCCGTACGGGTCGACGTCCGCCGCGGTCGTGGTGGTGGTCGGGTCGGGGGCGGTGGCCACCCCCTCCGGCTCGCCACCCCCCGACGTGGCCACGAGGACGGCGGTGGCGGCGACGAGCGCGGCGGCCGCGGCCAGCCCGGCGACCCGGGCCCGGCGCCGGGACCGGTGGCGGGCGACCCGGGACCGGACGGCGGCGACGGGGTCGGGGGCCAGGTCGGCCTCGCCCGCCACCTCCGACGCGGCCCGCAGCAGGGCGGCGATGGGATCGGTCACGTCAGCTCCTCCTCGTGATCGGCGAGGGCCTCGGCCAGGTGGGCGCGGGCCCGGTGCAGGGCGGACTTCACGGTCCCCTCGGACACGCCGAGCACGGCGGCCGTGGTGGCCACGTCGATGTCGAGCAGGTGGTGCAGGACGACGACCTCGCGCTGGCGGCCGGACAGGCGGTCGACCGCCTCCCGCACGGCGACGTCGACGGCGACGTGGTCGCCCGGCGCCCGTCCGGTCGCTCCCGCCGCGCCGGCTCCGGCGGCCAGCCGGACGAACGCCCGCTCCTCGGTGCCCCGCCGGCGGTGGCCCCGCCGGGCGTGGTTGAGGGCGACGGTGGCGACCCAGCCGGACAGGTGGGTGAACGTCCCGCCCCGCCGGTGCCGGGCCCACGCCCGGGCGAAGGCCTCCTGCACGGCGTCCTCGGCGGCGCCCGTCGACCCGGTCACCACCGCGACGGCGCCGACCAGCCGGCGGTACTCCGACCGGATGCAGTCCTCGATCTCCCCGTCCACACCCCCAGGAGTCACGAGGGCCGGATCAGGTTGGCGCGGCCCGGTCGATGTCGATCACCAGGTTGCGGTCGCCGACCGGGCCGAGGGCGTAGTCGGCGTAGAGGCCCTCGTACATGTGGCGCGTCCGCTCGCTCCAGGCCAGGGCGTCCGGCGTGGAGATGCGGTGGAAGACCTGCACGATGCCGCCCTCGTGGACCCGGTACTCGGCCCAGGCACCCGGGTAGTCCTTGACGCAGCTGACCTCGATCCACGGCACGGTGCCGGTGGCGGTGAAGCGGCGGACCCGGTTGCGGTGGGTGTGGCCGGCGGCCTGGGCGACGATGCGGGGGCGGCGGGCGACCACCTCGACCAGCGCCTCGGAGTCGGACGGGTCGAGCCCGAAGTAGGTCTCGGGCCGCTCCGCCGAGTCGGGGCTCCAGGCGTGGTGGTGGCCCATGACGATCACCGGGCGGTCGGCCTCGGCGGCCAGGGTGTCGAGCTGCTCGAGCTGGTCGGCGTCGAGGCCGCCCCACTCGACCCCCTCGACCGATGTGTCGAGCAGGACGATGCGCACGCCGGGGAGGTCGACGACCTGGACCGGATCGGCCCCCCGCAGCAGGCCCTTGTGCGACTCGTGGTTCCCGCGCACCCAGGTCATCCGGTCGGCGAGCGGGGCATAGCAGTCGAGGAAGGCGTCGACCTCGGCATCGGTGCCACCGCTGGTGAGGTCGCCCTTGACGATCACGGCGTCGGGGTCGAGGGCCCGGATCTCGGTCACCGCCCCCCGGTTCATCACCTCGGGGTACGGGTCCTCGCCCGGCTCCACCGAGAAGGTCGGGCCGATGTCCGAGCCCTCGATGACGCCGCAGATCGTCTCGCCGAAGTGGACGTCGTTGACGGTGGCGACCGTGCTCAGCAGCGCGCCCGGCTCCGGCAGGGTGCGGAAGGCGATGCCGTCGACCTCGTGCTCGGTGTCGGGCTCGAGGTCGTCGTGGCGGCGCACCTCGGCGCCGTCGTGGACGATGGCGTAGCGGCTGGCGACCGTGGTCAGCTCCATGGCGCGGAACCTAGGTCAGCCACCGCTGACGAGGAGCTCGGCCTCGGCGCCCGGCGGGGTCGGGTCGTCGGCCCGGGCGAACCAGCCGTCGGGCACCGAGACCGGACGCGGGCCGTTGGTGTGGCCCCGCACGGTGCGCTCGGAGCCGGGCTGCAGGGTGAGCTCGGGGTCGAGGCCGTCGAGCCGGCGGTGCAGCTCCTCGAGCGAGCCGACCTGCGAGAGCGCCCGCCGGACCTGGCCGCCGATGGGGTAGCCGGCCAGGTACCAGCCGGTGTGCTTGCGGACCTCCCGGGCGCCCTTCTCGGGGCCGAACACCTCGACGAGCAGCTCGGCGTGGCGGCGCAGCACGGCGACGGCGACGCCCAGCGCCGGGGGCGGGGCGACGGGCCGGCCGGCGAGGGCGTCGGCCAGGTCCCGGAAGAGCCACGGCTTGCCGAGGCAGCCGCGACCGACGACCACGCCGTCGCAGCCGGTCGCCTCGAGCATCCGCACCGCGTCGGCGGCCTCGATGATGTCGCCGTTGCCCAGCACCGGCACCGTCGTCACCGTCTCCTTGAGCCGGGCGATGGCCGACCAGTCGGCGGTGCCCGAGTAGAGCTGCTCGGCCGTGCGGGCGTGGAGGGCGACGGCGGCGGCGCCGGCGTCCTCGGCGATGCGCCCGGCCTCGAGGTAGGTGAGCCGCTCGTCGTCGATGCCCGTGCGCATCTTCACCGTGAACGGCACCGGGCCGGCGGCCGCCACCGACGCCTCGACGATGGCGCCGAAGAGGGCCCGCCGCACCGGCAACGCCGCCCCCCCGCCCTTGCGGGTGACCTTGGTGGCCGGGCAGCCGACGTTGAGGTCGACGTGCTCGACGCCGTGCTCGCCGACGAGGATCCGCACCGCCTCGGCCATGATCCGCGGGTCGACGCCGTACAGCTGGACGCTGCGGGGCCGCTCGTCGGGGTCGAAGCGGACCATGTCGAGGGTGCGGGCGTTCCCCTCGACGAGGGCGCGGGCGGTGATCATCTCGCTGACGAACAGCCCGGCGCCGAAGTCCCGGCACAGCCGGCGGAAGGCCCGGTTGGTCACCCCGGCCATCGGGGCCAGGACCACCGGCACGGGGAGGGCCAGCGGCCCGATCCTCAGTCCCACAGGTCGACGATCGAGATCTCGAGGCGGCCCAGGAGCGTGCGCAGGGTCGGCAGCGACAGCCCGACGACGTTGGTGTGGTCGCCGACCACGCCGTCGATCCACGGCGCCGAGCGCCCGTCGAGGGTGAAGCTGCCGGCCACGCGGAGGGGCTCGCCGGTGGCGACGTAGGCGTCGACCTCACCGTCGGTCATCGGCCCGAACCGCACGGTAGTGCTGGCGACCGAGTGAACGAAACGGCCGTCCCGTGCGTCTATGAGGTGATGGCCGGTGTGGAGGACGCCCTCACGCTCCCGCATGGAGCGGATGCGGGCCACCGCGTCGTCGGGGCCCGACGGCTTGCCCCACGTGGTGCCGTCGATGGTGAAGAGGGAGTCGCAGCCCAGCACCGCCGTCGGCGTCGAGGCGGTGGGCGGCTCCAACCGGGCCGCCACCGCTTCGGCCTTGGCCCGGGCCAGGGCGGCGACCAGGACCTCCGGCTCGGCCGTGCCGATCTCGGCGGTGATGGCGTCCTCGTCGACGTCGCTCACGATCACGGTGGGCTCGATCCCCGCCGCCCGCAGCAGGGACAGGCGGGCGGGGGACGCCGAGGCGAGCACGAGGGTGGCGGGGGCCATGGCCCCATGATGCCGCTCGGACCCCCCGGGACACGCGGCTGAGGGGACGGCGGTGGACGGCGGGACGTACGTGGTGGGGTGGCTGGCGGTGGCGGCGGTGGGGGCGGCGCTGGCCCACGGGGCGGGTGCGGTGCGGCGGGCCGCGCTGCCCGACTGGTCGGGGCCGCGCGCCGTGCTGGCCCAGGTCGTGGTGGCGGTGGCCCTCGGCCTCGCCGTGGCGCGGGTCGCCGGCGCGGTGGGCCTGCTCACCGGTCCGGTGGTGCTCGGGGCCGAGGTCGGGGCCGGGCTGGGCGCGGGTGGGCTCGCCCGCCGCTGGGCCCGTCGCCGGGATCGGGGACCGGTCGCCCCCGCCCGCCACCCCGGGCGCCCCGGCCGTGGTGGGAGTGGGGGCTCGGGCTGGGACCGGTGGCGGTCGTCGTCCTCCAGTGGCTCGCCCACACCGGCGACGCCCTGGGCCGGGGCATGGTCCACCCCGACACGCTCTGGTACCACGGCCCGTTCGCGGCCCGGTTCGCCCAGACCGGCGGCCTGGGGGCCCTCGACGGCGTGGGCTACGAGGCCGCCCGGTGGTTCCCGCTCGACGGCCAGCTGGTCCACTCCCTCGGCCTGCTCGCCTTCGGCTCCGACTGGCTCTCGCCGCTGGTCAACCTGGGCTGGCTGGCCCTCGCCCTGCTGGCGGCGTGGTGCGTCGGCGAGCGGCGGGGGGCCGGCCCGGCCGCGGTGGCCGCCGTCTCGGTCGTCCTCGGCGCGCCCGTCCTCGCCGCCACCCAGCCGGGGCAGATGTCGACCGACGTCGGCTGCGCCGCCCTGCTGCTGGCGGCGGTCGCCCTCGTCCTGGAGTCGGGGGCACGGCCCGCACCGCTGGCGGTGGCCGGGCTCGCCGCCGGGTCGGCCGTCGGCACCAAGGTCACGCTGGTGGGCCCGGTCGCCCTGCTCGTCGTGGCGGTGGCGGCCCTGGCCTACACCCGGTGGGGCGGCCGGGCGGTGGGGTGGTGGTCGGCCGCGGTGGCGGCGACCGGCCTGTTCTGGTTCGGGCGCAGCTGGGTCCTGACCGGCAGCCCCCTGCCGTGGTTCACGGTGCCCGGCCTGTTCGACCGGGTGACGACCGAGGGCCAGGGCGCCTCGCTGCTGGCCGCCGGCCGGCTCGACCGGGCCACGTGGCACGCGACCTACCGGCCCGGCCTGGAGCAGGCCCTCGGCCCGGCCTGGCCATGGCTGCTGGCGTTGGCCGGTGTCGGCGGGACGCTGGTGCTGCGCCGGGCCCGCCCGACGGAGGAGCGGATCGCCGGGCTCCTGGTCCTCGCCGGCGTCGTCGGCCACCTCGCCACGCCGCTGACCGCCGGGCTCAGCTTCGGCTTCAACCTCCGCTACCTGGCGCCCACCCTCCTGCTCGGGGCCGCCCTCGTCCCGCTGGCCGTGCGTCCCGGGCCGGTCGGGCGCGTCGTGGTCGGGGGCGTCGCCGCGGCTCTGGTCGCGGTGGGGGCGACCGCACCGCACGTCGAGCGGGTGCCGGCCTGGCCCGGGGCCACTCCCGAGGCCGCCCTCGTCCTGCTCGTCGGTGCGGCCCTCGTCGCCGTCGCCCTGGCCCTCGTGGCCCGGCGGCGGGTCCCGCGGGTCCTGCGGGTCGGCCGGGTCGGACGGGTCGCGCTGGTCGTCGTCCTCGTCGTCGTGGCGGGGATCGCCGGGTGGCCGCTGCAGGACGCGGCCGAGGACCGGCGCTACCGCGCCGCCGGGCTGCCACCCACCGACGCCATCCCCAGCGCCCTGCGCCACGTCCGGGGGGAGCGGGTCGGCCTGTTCGGCTCGGTCGAGACCTACCCGCTGTTCGGCCCGGACCTGTCCAACGACGTCGAGGTCGGGACGGCGCCCCCGTTCGGCCCGGGCTCGGACTGCGCCCGGTGGCGGGCCCACCTCGGCGATCGCTACGACGTCGTCGTGGTCAGCCGCTGGGGCTTCCTGCCCCTGGCCGTGCCGTCGCCCGCGGTGTTCGCCGGTGATCCGGCGGCCCGGCTCGTCGCCGGTCACGGCGACCGCACCGTCTACCGCCTCGACGGCCCCCTCGACCCGGCCCTCTGCCCCGTCTGACATCTCGTCCCACGCATGCCATGTCGATGTCGACATGGCAGGATGGAGGCCATGTACGGAGCCTTCCTGCGGCAGGTCCGCGAGTCACGGGGGATGAGCCAGGAGGTGCTGGCCGAGGTCTCCGGCATCGGCCAGCCCAACATCTCGGCCTACGAGAACGACCGCAGGACCCCCAGCCTCGACACCTTCAACCGCCTCCTCGTCTCCTGCGGCTACGAGCTGGCCGCCGACGGCGGGCGGGTCACCCTCTACGCCCCGTTCCCGGTCGGCGCCGGCGGCTACCCGTTCGACGACCTCCCACCCCGCCTCCCCGACGACCCCCCCGACGAGCCGCCGGCGGTCGCCGGGGACGCCACCCCCGACGAGAGGGCCGATGCGATCGTCCAGGTCGTGGCCCTGGCCGAGGGGGTGATGGGGTGGCGGAGCCGCTGACGCTCGTCGACCTGGTCGTCGACATCCACACCCGTCTCGACGACGAGGGGATCGAGCACGGCCTGAGCGGCGCCCTGGCGTTCGGCTACTACGGCGATCCGCGGGGCACGCTCGATGCGGACATCCTCGTCTTCCTCCCCGCGTCGGAGGCCCGACGGGTCGTCGACCTGCTGGCGCCGACGGGCTTCGTGCCGACCGGCCCGCTGGGCGAGCGTCTCCCGATCTCGGGTATCGCCCTGGTCCGGCCGGGGTCCGTCATCCACGTCGACCTGTTCTTCGCCATCGACGAGCGCTATGCCGAGATCGCCGCCCGACGGAGGATCGTGCCGTTCGGGCCGGCTCGGGTCCCGATGCCGATCCTGTCGGTCCGCGACCTCGTGCTGTTCAAGCTGTCCTCAGGCCGCCCGAAGGACTGGGTCGACCTGCAGACCCTCCTGGCCTCGACCGCCGACATCGACGTCGACCTGGTCGAGGACCTCCTGCTCGACCTGCGGGGTCCCTCGATGCACCCGCAGATCGCCCGGCTTCGCCGCATGGTGCGGGAAGCGCGGACGGGATGATCACCAGGGGCGGCGGCGGCTGAGGGGGACGGGCTTGGACCACCAGCGGCCGCTCCAGCGCCAACGCTGGACGGGGGCCGGGCCACCGGCCACGACGGCCTTGGGCCAGGCGGCGTCGAGGGCGGCGACGATCGCCACCGCCTCCTCGTCGGTCGGGGCCGGCGAGATCGACCGCACCGACTCCGTCACAGCGGCATGTTCCCGTGCTTGCGGGGCGGGAGCTCCTCACGCTTGGTGCGGAGCATGGCCAGGCCCTCGGCCAGCTTGCGGCGGGTGTCGGCCGGGTCGATGACGTCGTCGACGTAGCCCCGCTCGGCGGCGACGTACGGGTTGCACCACATCTCGCTGTACTCGTCGACCAGCTCGGCCTTGCGGGCCTCGGGGTCGGCGGCGTTGGCGATGTCGGTCCGGTTGAGGATCTCGACCGCACCGGTGGCGCCCATGACGGCCAGCTCGGCGTTGGGCCAGGCGAAGGCCAGGTCGGCGCCGATCGACTTCGAGTTCATCACCACGTAGGCGCCGCCGTAGGCCTTGCGGGTGATCACCTGGATGCGGGGCACGGTGGCCTCGCAGTAGGCGTACAGCAGCTTGGCGCCGTGGCGGATGATGCCGCCGTGCTCCTGGCCCACGCCGGGCAGGAAGCCGGGGACGTCGACAAAGGTGACCAGCGGGATGTTGAAGCTGTCGCAGACCCGGACGAAGCGGGCCGCCTTCTCCGAGGAGTCGATGTCGAGGACGCCGGCGTAGAACATCGGGTTGTTGCCGACGATGCCGACGGGCTGGCCGTCGATCCGGGCGAAGCCACAGGTGATCGACTGGGCCCAGGCGCCGAAGTACTCGACGTAGTCCTCGTCGTCGAC
>JBQGCF010000392.1:0-1565 GCA_052038315.1 Iamia sp. | reverse complement strand
ACCGGATCACCAGGGGGACGCCGGCCAGAGGGGACGGCGTCAGCACGACACGACAGGAGTTCACACGCCCATGTCCCGAATCCGACTTCTCGCGCCCTGCCTGGTGGCAGCCGGCGCGCTCGTGCTCGGCGCCAGGTGGTCGCCGATGTCGTGGAGCAGCGCGGCGACGACCAGGTCGTCCCGGGCGCCCTCGCGCAGCGCCCGCGTCGCGGACTGCAGGCTGTGCTCGTAGCGGTCGACCCGGTAGCCGAACGTCGGGCCCTTCAGCATCTCCAGCTGGCCGAGCAGGCTGGGCACCAGGGCGGCGTGCATGACCGCGTTGGCGTTGGCGAAGATCCGGGTGATCTCCTCCGGGGTGGCGTCGTCCATCTGCGTGAACGACGAGACCCACCCGTCGTCGTGCTCGGCCGCGGTGCTCATCAGTAGGCGTTCGGGTCGGCCTGGACGGCGGGCGGGACGGGGTGCTGGTAGAGCTCGGCGGCGTTCTGCCACGTGATCCGGCGGATGTCGTCGTCGGGCAGGCCGCCGATCTCCTCGTGGATCGTCCGCTGGGTGTGGGGCCAGGTCGAGTCGCAGTGCGGGTAGTCGGCCTCGAGGAGGATGTTGCCGACGCCGATCCGCTCGCGCTGGACGAACGACGACTGGTCCTCGACGGCGCAGAACCAGAAGTTCCGCTGGAGCACCTCGCTCGGCGTCAGCACCTCGCCGAACCTCGCCCAGGTGCCGTACATCTCGTGGTAGCTGAGCATGTGGTCGAGCCGGTCCATCAGGCCCGCCACCCAGCCGATCCCGCCCTCGGACATGCAGATCTTGATGTCGGGGAACCGCACCGGGATGCCGCTGTAGATCCAGTCGACGGCGGCGTAGATGGCGTAGGCGAAGAACAGGACGCCGGGCACGTCGGGCGGGGCGTCCTCGGTGGTCATCGGGGCCGAGCCCGACGAGCCGATGTGGAGGTTGACGACCGTCCCGGTCTCGGCGCAGGCCCGCATCAGCGGGTCCCAGTGGCCGGAGTGGAGGGTCGGCAGGCCGAGCCCGGCGGGGCTCTCGCTGAAGGTGATGGCGTGGAAGCCGCGCTCGGCGTTCTCCCGCACCATCTGTGCACCGACCTCGGGGTCGAGCAGCCACGGGATCTGGCACGGGATGATCCGGTCCGGGTGGCGGCCGGCCCACTCCTCGATGTGCCAGTCGTTCCACGCCCGGACGCAGGCCATGGCCAGGTCGCGATCGTTGGTGACCTGCTGGAGCCGCTGGCCGGCGAAGCCGGGGAGGAAGGACGGGAAGTTGAGCGAGGCGTAGACGCCGTTGATGTCCATGTCGGCCACACGGGCGTCGATGTCCCATGCGCCCCGGCGCATCTCGTCGAAGCGGGCCGGCTCGAAGCCGTACTCGCTGACCGGCCGGCCGACGACGGCGTTGAACCCGACGTTGGGGAGCTCGTTGCCGTCGTAGACCCAGACCTCGGGCCCGCCGGCGCCCTTCTCGACGATCTTGGGCGCCCGGTCGGCGTACTTGGCCGGCACCCGGCCCTCGAAGGTGTGGGGCGGCTCGACGATGTGGTCGTC
>JBQGCF010000391.1:0-5741 GCA_052038315.1 Iamia sp. | reverse complement strand
GACGGCGAGGAGCTGGCCACCACCGAGATCGACTCGTCGCGCCGGAACGAGTGCTTCAGCGCGATCGGCCGGGATCTGCGGGTGCTGTGCGACGACCTCGGGGCAGAGGTGGTGGCCCACGACGTCACCGACGGGTCCGAGGCGTGGTCGCTCGACACCGGGGCGGCGGGCGAGGTCCTCGCCGTGGGCGTCGTGGGCGACCGTCTCGTCGTCGCCACCCGCGACGAGGTCACCGCCTACCGGGCCTGACGGGGACGACCCCCCGGCTGTGCGATGGGCCGGTCGGTCGGCGACCTGCCACCATCTCCGCCGTGCTGAGCCGACGACGCTTCCTCGCCGGGGCCGGTGCGGGGGTCGCCGCCGTCGGGCTGGGCGGGCTGGCCTACGCCGAGGACTGGGTGCCGGGCACCGAGCGGATCAAGCGCCGCTTCGCCGACACCGGGCCCGACGGCACCATCCCCGACGTGCCGCAGGGCGACGTCCGCCACGAGATCCGCGCCAGCGAGGCCCGGGGCCGCGACGTCGGGGTCTTCACCGCCGTGCCCGAGGGCCGCGGCGACGGCGCCGGGCTTCCCGTCTGCCTGGTGCTCCACGGCGCCTCGGCCACCACCCTCGACTTCGAGGCGTTCGGCCTCGGCCGCTTCCTCACCGCCGCCGAGCGGGCCGGGGTGCCGCCCTTCGTCCTGGTCGGCGTGGACGGTGGGCGCAAGCGGTGGCGCTCCTCCGGCCCCGACGACACCGACGACCCGCAGCGGATGCTGATCGAGGAGGTCCCGGGCTGGCTGGCCGACCGGGGCTTCGCCTGGGACCGGCAGGCGGCGTGGGGCTGGTCGATGGGCGGCTTCGGTGCCCTCCTCCTGGCTGAAGCGATGGAGGGGGACCTGGCCGCGGTGGCCGCCTTCAGCCCGGCCATCCCCGACGGCCTCGACGGGTCGCCGGACACCGACGACGGCCGGCCCCGGGACGTGTGGGCCGGCGCCGACCGCCTGGCCGGGACCCGCGTCGGGATCTGGTGCGGGACCGCCGACCCGCTGCTCGACCCGGTCCGGCGCTTCGCCGAGGACCTCGACCCGGCCCCCGAGATCGCCGCCTGGGCCAAGGGCGACCACACCCGCGGCTACTGGGACCGCATCACCCCCGACGCCTTCCGCTTCATCGGCGAGGCGCTGGCCTGAACGCTCACGGCAACCCGCCGGAAAACGAGAACACTCGGGGCATCACTTCCCGGCGAGCCGGGTGCGGGCGGTCAAACCGACCCACCGTGGTGGAAGCGATGCCCCGAGCGAAGGGGTGTCGGAGGAGCTCCTCCGACGTGCTGGCCACGCTACCCGGTCCCCCCGGCGATGACACGTCGGAGGGGGCGTGACAGATGACGTCCGCCCGTTCGGGCGAGACCTCTCGGGTCGGTCAGCCGACCTTGAGGATGATGGCGTCGCCCTGGCCGCCACCACCGCACAGGGCGGCGGCGCCCAGGCCACCGCCGCGGCGGCCCAGCTCGAGGGCGAGGGTCAGGGCCACACGGGTGCCCGACATGCCGACCGGGTGGCCGAGGGCGATGGCGCCCCCGTTGACGTTGACCTTGTCGTCGGTGATGCCGAGGTCGTCCATCGAGGCCAGGCCGACGGCGGCGAAGGCCTCGTTCAGCTCGAACAGGTCGATGTCCTCGATGGCCACGCCGCTGCGCTCGGCGGCCTGCTTGATCGCCCGCGACGGCTGGGTCAGCAGCGACGGGTCCGGACCGGCGACCTGGCCGTAGCCGACGATCTCGGCGAGGACCGTGGCGCCCAGCTCCTCGGCCTTGGCCCGGGAGACGACGACCACGGCGGCGGCACCGTCGCTGATCTGGCTGGCGTTGCCGGCGGTGATGTTGCCGGCCTTGTCGAAGGCGGGGCGGAGCTTGCCGAGGCTGTCGGTCGTGGTGTCGCCGCGGACGCCCTCGTCCTCGGTGACGACGATCGGGTCGCCCTTGCGCTGGGGGACCTCGACCGGGACGATCTCGTTCTCGAACAGGCCGTTCTTGGCGGCGGCGGCGGCCCGCTGGTGGCTCTTGGCCGCCAGGTCGTCCTGCGGGGTGCGCTCGAGGCCGGCCGAGGCGGCGTACTTCTCGGTGCCGGCGCCCATGGCGACCTGGTCGAAGGCGCAGAAGAGGCCGTCGTACATCATCGAGTCGACGACCTTCTGGTCGCCGATGCGGTAGCCGGCGCGGGCGCCCGGGAGCAGGTACGGGGCCTGGGTCATCGACTCCATGCCACCGGCGACGACGACGTCGGCCTGGCCGGACTGGATCAGCATGTCGGCCAGGTGGATGGCGTTGAGCCCGCTCAGGCAGACCTTGTTGATCGTCGTGGCGGGCACGGTCATCGGGATGCCGGCGCCGGCGGCGGCCTGGCGGGCGGCGATCTGGCCGGCGCCGGCCTGGAGCACCTGGCCCATGTAGACGTAGTCGACGGCGTCGGGGGCGACGCCCGCCCGCTCCAGGGCGGCGGCGATGGCCTTGGCGCCCAGGTCGGTGGCGCTGAAGGAGGCGAAGGCCCCCGAGAGCTTGCCGATGGGGGTGCGAGCACCGCCGATGATGACGGATCCGGCCATGGTGGTCTCCCGGGTGGGGTTGCGTGACGAGACGGTGCCGAGCCTACGGGGACACCGGCGGTTCGGACCAATGTCACGCACCCTTGGACGTCCGAGGATCGCGGCCCGCGAGCGGACCGACACCTCCGGGGCGTCCCGCCGCGCACGCCCGGCAAGAGCGGGCCGTGTAGACGACGTCCTGACATCAGATGTCGTCTCGCCGCAGGATTCCGTCCTGGAGGTCCCGTGACCCGAACCCGCCGTCCCCGCACCCTGGTGCGCCCCCTCCTGGCGGCGGTCGTCGCGGTCACGGCCGGGCTGTCCGGCGTCCTCGTCACGGGGGCGCCGGCACCGGCCGACGACGTCATCGACATCGTCTCCCGGACCGTGCTGGTCGTGACACCGGGCGACCGCACCGCCCCGGGGACCGAGCTGACGCTCACCGCGACCGTGTCGATCGGCGACGTCCCGGCCCCGGGCGAGACCGTGCGGCTCGTGGTGGACGGGGCGCTGGTCGCCACGCTCGACACCGACGAGGCGGGCACGGCCAGCACGACGGTCACGCCGGCCCCGGGCGCCCACACCCTCACGGCCCGCTACGACGGCCGGGGCACCGAGGTCCCCGGGGCGAGCATCATGCCGTCGCGCGACGACGTGGCCCACAGCGTCCTTCCCGCGACCTGCCCGGACCAGGCCCATCCGGGCGCCGGCGCCGTCGTGCGCCACGCCTACCTGGTGGCCCTCCGTCGCTGCCCCGATGCGGCCGGCTACGCCTACTGGGTCGATCGGTTGGAGGCCGGCGGGTCGTCCGGGGCCCCGGCGGCGGCGCTGGCCCGATCGGCCGAGGCCATGGCCGTCGTGGTCGACGACGCCTACCGCCGGGTCCTGGACCGCCCGGCCGACCCCGGCGGGCGGGCCGTCTGGGCGGCCAAGCTGCGGGCCGGCTGGACCACCAGCCAGCTGTGGGCGGCCCTGGCCGCCTCGCCCGAGTTCGCGATGGGCATCACCGGGACCGACCTGCCGGCTTCGCTGGTCGAGCGGGCGTTCCGCCGCATCGTCGGCCGCCCGCTCGGTCCGGCCGCCTCCAACTACTGGCAGCAGCACCTGTCCGCCCGCGGCCCCTCGTCGACCTGGCGCGCCCTCGCCCTGACCGCCGAGGTGGTCGGCGGTGTCGTGGCCGACGCCTACCTGAGCGCCCTGGGCCGGCCCGCCTCCCCCTCCGAGGTGAGCGCGGCCCGGGCCACCATCCGCACCCGACGGGGCGACTGGCGCCTCCTCACGGCCGACCTGCTCGGCCGGCCCGAGGCCCTCGCCCACGCCCAGCGGTACCCCGACCCCGAGGTCGACGGCTGATCGCCTGATCGTCGCCCCCGGGGGCCGTGCCGCGCCCCTGATCCATCCACCCGCCTGAGGCGTCGACGGTGACGCCGGGCCATGACCTGGTGGCTTCGTCGCGCCTTGGGCGCTGACGGCCGCTTCGTTCCCATCCACCCGCCTGAGGCGTCCGGATCGGGCCCTCGGGCCTGACCCGACGCGGTCCGCCACGCCCCTGCCGGGGCTGATCGGTCGCGCCCGACCACAGACCCCTCCGGGGAGGAGCCCAACCCATGTCCACCACGACCCCTGCTTCGACGCGCCCACGCGGCCGTCACCATCGCCGGCGCGGCGTCGCCCTCGTCGCCGCCGTCGCCCTGCTCGTCGGCGTCGCCGCCGCCTGCGAACCCGACACCGCGCCGCCGCTCTGGTTCGAGGGCCAGATGAACGACCCCGGCTTCCACGTCTCGGCGCTGGGGCCGCACCTGGCCATCTCGTGGCCGAGCATCGCCGATGCCACCAGCTACCGCATCGACGCCAACGGGGCCACCGCCACGGTGCAGACCGGGACCACACCGGCGTGCGTGCTGGTCGGCCTGACGGCCAACACGACCTACGCCATCGAGGTCACCGCCTACGACGCGGCCGGGAACTGGTCGGGGACGGTCCCCAACCTGCGGGCCCGGCCCAGCCGGCTGACGGCGACCCGCACCACCCCGGCCGGTCCCAACGGCGGCCCGACCCTCCGCTGCGTCTCGACCACCGACACCGACGGCGACCGCCTGCCCGACGTGCTCGAGACCGGGACCGGCACGTGGGCCCACAGCGCCTCCACCGGGTCGAGCCCGACCGTGGTCGACTCCGACGAGGACGGACTCCACGACGGCGACGAGGTCCTCGGCACCCCGACCGGGCTGAACCTCCACGCCCTCGGCGCCCGGCCCCAGCGCCGTGACCTCATCGTCGAGGTGGACTGGCTCACCGACGTGACCGCCCCGGCCCGGACGCCGTGCTCGTCGGTGTCCGACCTCCGGATGAGCGCCGCCACGGTGCAGATCGCCACCGCGGCCATGGCCGCCTTCCCCGTCTCGACCCCGCTCGGCGGGTCGGGCATCAACCTGATCGTCGACCGGGGCCAGGGCGGCGCCTTCACCGGCGGTACCGGGGTGCCCGACGCCGACGGGCGGTACACCGCCTACGAGGGCAAGTACTACGAGATGGCACCCGAGCGGCTCGGCTACGTGCACTACGCCATGAGCGCCGTCGACTTCCTGGCCAACTTCGTCGGCTACATCACCGGCGGATCGGCGCCCAAGCCCGGCAGCCACCTGAACATCGGGAACGGCTGCGGCGCCGGGCTCACCGACTTCCAGGTGGCCGCCGTGCTCGTCCACGAGCTGGGCCACAACATCGACCTCGGCCACGGCGGCCACGACCACGTCAACGACAAGCACAACTACCAGTCGCTGATGAACTACCGCTACGCCTATGCCGCCGACGTGAACTGCGACGGGGTGGGCGACCCGCTCCCGACCCCGCAGCTGCGGTGGTCCGGCGAGGTGCTGGCCCCGATCGACGAGACCGCAGTCCGGGAGACCCGTGGCATCTGCGCCAACGGGACCGACGTCGACTTCAACGGCAACGGGTCGATCCAGACCTCGACCTACCAGGACGACATCAACGACGACGACGAGATCACCGTGCTGGAGGGCTCCGACGACGGCGAGCACGCCAGCCTGGCCTCGTCGTTCCGCCACGACCGCCTCGGCGGCTCGACCGGCGAGGAGATCGCCGACCCCCTGCCGTAGGCGCGGGCGCGGGGGGGCCCCCCCCGGGCGGCGGGCCCCCCCCCCCCCCCC
>JBQGCF010000390.1:0-7590 GCA_052038315.1 Iamia sp. | reverse complement strand
CCTCACCATCCGGAAGTTCTCCAAGGACCCGTTCCAGATCGACGACCTGATCCGGTTCGGCACCCTGTCGGCCAGCTCGGCCCGCTTCCTCCAGGCCATGGTGCTGGGCAAGCTCAACATCATCGTCTCGGGCGGTACGGGCACCGGCAAGACGACGATGCTCAACGTGCTGTCGTCGTTCATCCCCGGCGACGAGCGCATCGTCACCGTCGAGGACGCCAAGGAGCTCCAGCTCCACCAGGAGCACGTGCTCGCCCTGGAGGCCCGCCCGCCGAACATCGAGGGCAAGGGTGCCATCACCATCCGCGACCTGGTCAAGAACACCCTGCGCATGCGCCCCGACCGCATCGTGGTCGGGGAGTGTCGTGGCGGCGAGGCCCTGGACATGCTCCAGGCCATGAACACGGGCCACGACGGCTCGCTCACCACGATCCACGCCAACACGGCCCGTGACTGCATGGCCCGTCTGGAGACGCTGGTGCTGATGGCCGGCTACGACCTGCCGCTGGCGGCCATCCGCCACCAGGTCAGCTCGGCCGTCGACGCCGTGGTGCAGATCGGCCGCCTCCGGGACGGCTCCCGCCGCGTCGTGAGCATCTCCGAGGTCCAGGGCATGGAGGGCGACACCATCGTGATGCAGGACATCTTCATGTTCAACTACGGCATGGGCGTCGACGAGCACGGGCGCTTCCGGGGCACCCTCAAGGCCACCGGCACCCGCCCCCGCTTCGCCGAGAAGCTCCAGGACCTCGGCATCCGCCTCGGCCCCGAGGTGTTCCAGCCCGAGCAGTTCGCCCGGCGTGGTGGACGATGAGCACGTCGAGCACGCAGACCGTCGTCCGCCGGCGCACGCGCGTCCTCGGCGGCCTGGCCGCGACCTTCGTCGCCTGCCTCGTCGTCGCCGTCGGACCGGCCGTCGTCGGCCAGGAGCAGCCGGACACCTCACCGCTGAGCGTCCGCAAGATCGACGCCACCGACCCCGAGGCGGTGGGCGTCGACGTGATCTGGACCGGTGACCGCGAGGCCATCACCACGGCCACGGTCCGCGAGAACGGGCAGGAGCGGAAGCTCACCGCCGACCCGGTGCCCCTGTCGACCGCCGGCGTGAAGACCGCCATGGTCGTCGTGGTCGACACCTCCCGGTCGATGGCGAGCAACGGCGGCGTGCGCAAGACGCAGGAGACGCTGGAGACGATGATCGGCTCGCTCGAGGAGGGCGAGGAGATGGGCATCGTCGGCTTCGGCACCACCGTCGAGGTGTACTCCGAGATCACCGCCGACAAGGGTGCGCTGCAGGAGGCGGCGGCGGAGATCGTCGCCCCCGACACCGGCAAGACGGCGATGTGGGACGGGCTCCGCAAGGCCTCGTCGCTCTTCGAGGACGTCCCCGATCTGCAGGCCAACATCGTCCTGATCACCGACGGCTTCGACGACAGCTCCGTCATCGATGCCAACGAGGCGGCCTCCGACGTGGCCCGGGCCGGTGGCGCCGTCTTCGCCCTCTCCTACGGGGCCGAGAACCAGGACGACTCGGGTGCGCTGACCGCCCTGGTCGAGCGGGTCGGCGGTGCGGTGATCCCGGCGCCGACCGAGGAGGATCTGGGCGCCGGCCTGACCCGTGTCCAGCAGTCGCTCGACCAGCAGTTCCGCCTGACCTTCGCCAGCTCCGGCGAGCAGGGCGCGGCCGACCTGGAGATCTCGATCGGCGGCGAGTCGGTCGAGACCACCTACGTCTCCGGCGCCGTCGCCGAGGGCGCCGCCAACCTGGCCCCGCCGATCAAGTCCAAGAGCATCATCCCGTCGTTCGTGCGGGGCACCGCCGGCCTGATCGTGGTGGTCGCGGTGGGCGGCTTCGCCGTCGCCCTCGCCGTGGTGGCCCTCGCCACCATCGCCTCCAAGGAGGAGACGAGCCTCGACCGGATGCTCCAGACCTACACCGAGCCGGGCATGGAGACCGGGGCCGACGACGACAGCCTGGCCCAGACCGCCTTCGTCCAGCGCGCCGTCGAGCTCACCGGCGAGCTGGCCGCCAAGCAGGGCGCCCTGGTGAAGGTCGAGAAGATGCTGGAGCGGGCCGACCTGCCCCTCCGTGCCGCCGAGGCCATCTTCTTCTACCTGGCCGCCGGCCTGGTCGTGACCATCGCCGTCACCGCCCTGCTCGGCATCCTCGGGGTCCTGATCGGTGGCCTGCTCGGCTTCCTGCTGCCGATCGCCGTGCTCAACTTCCTCGGCGCCCGCCGCCAGAAGCAGTTCAACACCGCCCTGCCCGACATGCTCCAGCTGCTGTCCGGCTCGCTCCGGGCCGGCTACTCGCTGGTCCAGGGCGTCGACGCGGTGGCCCAGGAGGTCGACGGCCCGATGGGCAAGGAGCTGCGCCGGGTCATGACCGAGGCCCGCCTCGGCCGTGAGCTGGAGGACGCCCTCGAGGCCTCGGCCGAGCGGGTCCAGAGCAAGGACTTCGAGTGGGCGATCATGGCCATCCGCATCCAGCGCGAGGTCGGCGGCAACCTGTCGGAGCTGCTCCTCACCGTCGCCGACACCATGGTCGAGCGCGAGCGGCTGCGCCGGGACGTCTCCACCCTCACCGCCGAGGGCAAGATGAGCGCCATCATCCTCGGCGGCATGCCGGTGGCCCTCGGCGGCGCCATGTACGTGATGAACCCGGACTACATGGGCGTCCTGTTCACCGACACCCTCGGCAAGGTCCTCCTCGGCGTGGGCACGCTCGCCGCCCTCATCGGCTTCGCGTGGATGAAGAAGTGCATCACCATCGAGATCTGATCGTGCCCCCCGTCGTCGTCACCCCCACCGAGCCCTGAGGTCGTCATGCTCACCATCGGACTCGCCCTCGTCTTCATCGCCATCGTCGTGGGCCTCGTCAACGTGCTGTCCCAGGCGGACGAGAAGGCGACCGTGCGCGCCTCGCTCCGCCAGCTCGACGGCTACGAGGTCGCCAACGTGCGCGACCAGGAGCTGCTCAAGCCGGTGAGCGAGCGGGCCATCGAGCCCGTGCTCACCACCTTCATCCGCCTGGGCAAGCGCTTCACGCCCGTCGGCGTGATGGAGAAGTCACGGGCCCAGTTCCTGTCGCTGGGCCACACCGGCACCGCGTCGTGGGACCGCTTCATGGCCCTGCGGGCCGCCCTGGCGCTGCTGATCCCGCCGTGGGTCGTCTTCGTCTTCGGGGTGTGGAAGCCCACCGGCCTGATGTTCATCGGCGGCCTGCTGATCGTGCCGCTGCTGCTGATCCTCGGTCCGACGTCGGTCCTGAACCGCAAGGTCGAGGAGCGCCAGCAGGAGATCCGCACCCGGCTGCCCGACGTGCTCGACCTCCTGGTGATCTCGGTCGAGGCCGGCCTCGGCTTCGAGCAGGCCCTCGACCGCTGCGTCGACGCCGTGCCCGGCCCGCTCACCGACGAGTTCGCCCGCATGCTGGGCGAGGTCCGGGCCGGCGCCTCCCGCACCGATGCCATGCGCAACATGGAGAAGCGGGTCAACGTCCCCGAGCTGCGCTCGTTCGTGCTGGCCATCATCCAGGCCGACACCTTCGGCGTCTCGATCGGCCGCGTGCTGCGGGCCCAGGCCGAGGAGATGCGGCTCAAGCGCAAGCAGCTGGCCGAGGAGAAGGCCCAGAAGGCCCCGGTGAAGATGCTGATCCCGATGGTGTTCTGCGTCTTCCCGGCCCTGTTCGTGGTGGTCCTCGGACCGGCCATCATCAACATCATCGCTGCGTTCAACACCGGCGGGACCTGAGCCGGTCAAGATGGTCACGATGGATGAGGCGGGCGTCGTGGAGGAGCGGGCCGACACCGCGGACGAGGACGGTCCGGGTCCCTCCGGGGGCCCCGACATCGGATGGGTCATGGGGGCGGTGGCCGCCCTCGTCGGGCTGATCATCGGCACCGCGCCGATCCACGACAACAGCTTCCTGACCCACCTGGCCACCGGCCGGCTGATCCTCGACACCGGCGGCGTGCCCCGGGTCGACCCCTACTCCTTCACCGCGGCCGGCGAGTCCTGGACCGTGCAGAGCTGGCTGGCCTCGGTCTTCTACGCGGTGGCCGAGGACATCGGCGGCTTCGGCGCCATCCGGCTGCTCAACGGGCTGCTCTGCGCCGGCATCGCCGTCGCCCTCTGGCACCTGACCGCCCGCAGCGCCTCGCTGGTGGTGCGCAGCGCCGTCACCCTCGCCGCCCTGGCCGTCGGGAGCGAGCTGCTGCCCGGCCGCCCGCTGCTGTTCGGCGTGCTCGGCCTCGCCCTCGTGCTGCTGGCCGCCGACGGGCGGCTCGACCCCCGCTGGCTGGTGCCGGTGGGCTGGGTGTGGGTCAACACGCACGGCTCGTTCCCGTTCGCCCTGGTCGTGGTGGGCCTGCTGGCCGTCGGCCGGCGGCTGGACGAGGGCTCGTGGGGCCCCGAGGTCCGGGTCGGGCTCTGGGCCGCCGGTGGCATCGCCCTGGGCGTCCTCAACCCGATGGGCATCCGGCTGCTGCTGTACCCGACCCTGCTGGCCCGGCGGACCGAGGCGTTCCGGTCCGTGGCCGAGTGGCAGGCGCCCGACTTCACCCTCTGGTTCCAGATCGCGACGGTGGCGCTGGCGGCCCTGGCCGGCCTGTTCGTCCTCACCCGGACCCGGCGCTGGCGCGACATCCT
This sequence comes from Iamia sp., assembly GCA_052038315.1. Taxonomy (GTDB): domain Bacteria; phylum Actinomycetota; class Acidimicrobiia; order Acidimicrobiales; family Iamiaceae; genus Iamia. Next base: position 2,940 of record JBQGCF010000390.1, on the reverse strand, counting down.
CCCGCTCGCCGTGTTCACCGCCCTGGGCGTGACCTCGGCCCGCAACCTGGTCGTCCTCCTGGTCGTCGCCGTGGCCGTGCTGGCCGGCGCCGCCCCGTCGGTCGGCCCGGCGGTCGCCGCCGTGCGCCGCCCGATCCTGGGCCCGGCCCGGGTGGCGGTGGCCGGCTGCCTCGTCCTGTTCACCCTCGTCGCCCTCCAGCGCCCCGACGTCGTCCTCGACGCCTACCCCGAGGAGGCCTCGGTGTGGATGCAGGAGGAGGGCCTGTGGGGCCCCGACAGCCGGGTGGTGGCGCCGGACTACGTCGGCAACCTGCGCCAGGCGCAGGAGGGGGCCGACGCCCGGGTCTTCATCGACGACCGGGTCGACATGTACCCGATCGAGCTGATCCGGGACTACCTGGTCGTGCTCCGGGCCGAGCCCGGCTGGCAGGACGTCCTGGCCGACCACGACGCCACCGCCGTGCTGTGGCGCCGGGACACCGACCTCGGGCGGGCGCTGCTGGACGACCCGGGCTGGCGGCCGGTGCATCGTGACGGCGAGTGGTCTGTGTTCGTCCCCGCCTGACCACGTTCAGTGGGGATTTGGGTCGTCCGGCCCATCAGGAGACCACCCCTCGTGACCGATGGAGGGGCATCGCCCCCGGAGGTTCTGCGAGATGACCGCTGCCAGCTCACTGCTCTCGAGGTTCCTGCGCCGCCTGCGGGAGGACGATCGCGGCGCTGGCCTCATCGAGTACTGCCTGCTCGTCGCACTGATCGCCCTGGTGTGCTTCAGCGCCATCGCCTTCTTCGGCCGGGGCAGCGGCAACAGCGTCGACAACTCCAAGAACTGCCTGCAGGCCGCCTACGACAACCAGCCCCTCCCGGCGGGCTGCAAGTAGCTCAGCTCAGGTGGATGATGCCCATCCGCACGGCCTGGAGGACGGCCTGCGTGCGGTCCCGGGCGTCGAGCTTCTGGTAGATCGACGCCAGGTGGTTCTTGACCGTCTTCTGGCTGATGTAGAGCCGCTCGGCGACCTCGCCGGTGCTGCACCCGTCGGCGATCAGCTGGAGGACCTCCTCCTCCCGCTTGGTGACGACCCGCTCCTCGTCGGGGACGTCGAGCCGGCGCACCTCCTCCAGCATCGAGCTGGCCAGCGAGGGTGAGAGGGCGGCGTCGCCGGCGGCCATCCGCACGGCGTCGGCGATCTCGTCGAGCGAGCAGTCCTTCACCAGGTAGCCCGAGGCGCCAGCCTGGATGGCCCGCTGGAGGACGTCCTTGTCGGCGTGCATGGTCAGCATCACGACCTTGACGTCAGGCAGCGTCGCCCGGATGCGTCGGGTCGCCTCGACGCCGTCGCAGTTCGGCATGGTGACGTCCATCAGGACGACCTCGGGCCGCAGCTCGCCGGCCTTGTCGATGGCCTCGAAGCCGTCGGACGCCTCGCCCACCACCTCGAAGCCCTCGTCGGTCAGCGAGCGGCGGAGGCCGTCGCGCAACATCGGGTGGTCGTCGGCGAGGAGGAGGCGCACGGACATGGTGCGCCTGAGGTTACCGGTCCTGTCCGCGTCACTGGTCGCTGAGCTCGCTGCGCTCGCCTCAGGAGGCGGTGACCTGGAGGTGGCAGCGGATCGTCGAGCCGACGCCCTCGATGCTGTCGACGTCGAGGGTGGCGCCGATCGACGCCGCCCGCTCCCGCATGCCGAGGATCCCGTAGCTGTCGAGCCGGCCGTCGCGCCCCGAGGCGAAGCCCCGGCCGTCGTCCCGCACCTCCAGCAGGGCCCCCGCCTCCTCGCACCAGAAGCGGACCAGGCAGCGCTCGGCCCCGCTGTGGCGCTCGACGTTGGCCAGCGCCTCCTGGGCGATGCGGAACACCTCCCGCTCCTGGCGCAGCGGCAGCCGGGCCTCGCACTTGAAGTCGGTGCGGACCTCGATCTTGCTGCGCTCCTGGACCCGGCCGGCGTGGGCGGCGAGCGTCGTCGGCAGGTCGGACTCCTCCGAGACGTCGGTGCGCAGGTCGTACAGGGTGTCCCGCACCTCCGACACCACGCCCCGGACGTCCTCCCGCAGCCGCTCCAGGGCGGGCCCGACGTCGTCGCCCCGGCTCTCGGACTTCACGATGCGGTCGAGCTCGAAGGAGAGGTAGGCCAGCGACTGGCCGATGCGGTCGTGGAGGTCCCGGGCGATGCGGGTCCGCTCCTCGTCGGCGCCGACCGTGCGCAGCCGCCCGAACCACATGGCGTTGTCGACGGCCAGGGCGGCCGGAGCCACGAAGCCCTCGAGCAGCTCGACCTCGCGGTCGGTGAAGCTGCCCGCCTCGACCCGCTCGACCGCCACCAGGCCGACCACCCGCTCCCGCCCGACCAGCGGGGCGTAGAGGCCGGTGCGGTTCTCCGGGCCCAGCCCGCTGCCCTCGGCCCGGGCCAGGTCGGGCTCGACGACCAGCCGGCCGGTGGCGACCGCGCTGCGGGCCGGGGCCGGCAGGCCGTCCTCCGGCCACGACGCCGGGAGCCGACCGCCCTCGGTGCGGGCCGTCCGCCAGCCGCCGCCGGAGGGGTCGAAGACGAGGACGGTGGCCAGGTCGTAGGTGAAGAGGTCGTCGACCCGGGTCATCGTCGAGTCGAGGACCTCGTCCAGGTCGAGCGAGCTGGGGAGGCTCTGGGCCACCCGGTGGAGGGCGAAGAGCAGGGCGTTGGCGTCCGACAGCCGGCCCAGCCGGTCGAGGGCCAGCGAGTGCTGCTTGTCGGCCTCGATGTTGATGTGGCGGGCGTAGCCGGACACCGCCGCGACCAGCAGCAGGAGCGTCGTCCACTGCAGGCTGGTGCGGAGGGTCTCCTCGTTGAGCCCGTTCTCGATCAGGTAGGGGAGGGCGACGGCCGCCACCGACGCCACGCCGACCCGCACCGCCAACCCGAAGCCCCGGGCGAAGCCGGCCACCATGATCGCCGTGAGCAGGGAGA
>JBQGCF010000389.1:0-20857 GCA_052038315.1 Iamia sp. | reverse complement strand
CATCGTCGCCATGCTCGTCGTGTGGGAGGTCGCGGCCCTCACGGTCATGGCCGACTCCAAGGCCTTCCCGCCGTTCACCGACGTGGTCGGGAACGTGTTCGGCGACCTCGACACCTACTGGAGCAACCTCCGCTCGACCCTCCGGGCCGTGTGGCCGGGGTGGCTCTACGGGAACATCGTCGCCACGGTGATCGGCATCATCGCCATCGCCATCCCGCACCTGGAGCGCCCGGCGCTGCACGTGGCGGTGGCGATCAGCTCGCTGCCGATCATCGCCCTCGGCCCGATCTTCCAGGTCTCGCTGACCGGTGACGCGCCCCGCTCGGCGCTGGCCGCGCTGTCGGTCTTCCTCACCACCATGATCGGCGCCATGGTCGGGTTGCGAGCGTGCGATCGCACCAGCCTCGACATGGTGAAGGCGTTCGGCGGGGGACCGGTCGCCTCGCTCCGGAAGGTGCGGTTGCGGGCCGCCCTGCCCGACTACTTCGCCGCCCTCCGGATCTCGGCCCCGGCCGCCATCCTCGGCGGGATCATCGGCGAGTTCATCGGTGGCGCCGACAACGGACTCGGCGTCGCCCTGATCGCCGCCCGGGCCAACGCCAACCCGGCCCGGGTCTGGGGGCTGGCCCTGGTGGCCACGCTCGCCGCCGGCGCCGGCTACGCCCTGATCGCCCTGGTCGGCCGGCTGCTCAGCCCGTGGGCGCCCCGAGGACTGGACACCAAGCGATGACCGCACCGCAGATCACCACCGTCGGCCCGGCCCCGACCCCCTCGGCCGGTGGTCGCGCCGGTGGTCGGCTCGTCGTCGGCATGGCCCGGGCGCTGGTCACCTTCGTCGCCGTCACCGGGATCCTGGTCGCCCTCTGGGTGGCCTTCCTCGACTACTTCGACGTCAACGAGTACGTGGGCAAGACGCCCAGCGCGGTGTGGGAGTGGATCACCGACGCCGACAAGGGGACCGAACGCCAGGCCGAGCTGCGGGAGGCGACGGTCAAGACCCTGACCGAGGCCGGCTACGGCTTCGTCACGGGGATCCTCAGCGCCCTGGCCGTCGCCGTGGCCTTCACCCTGTCGAAGGCCCTGGAACGGACGTTCCTGCCCATCGCCCTGGCCCTGCGGTCGGTGCCGATCGTGGCCATGGTGCCGCTGTTCGCCTACGTCTTCGGTCGGGGCACGCTCGGCACGCTCGTGATCATCTCGATCATCACCTTCTTCCCCGCGCTCGTGCTGGTGTCGAACGGGCTGCGGGCCGTGCGGCCGGAGGCGGTCGAGCTGATGGTCGCCTACAACGCCGGCTCGGTGAAGCAGCTGCTCAAGCTGCGGCTGCCGTCGGCCCTGCCCTCGCTGATGGCGGCGGCCAAGGTGTGCGCGCCGCTGGCGATCCTCGGGTCGATCCTCAACGGCTGGCTGTCGACCGGCACCGGCCTCGGCGCCCTGATGGTCAACAGCACCATCACCGCCCAGTACGCCCAGCTGTGGGCCGCGGTCGTCGTCGTGACGGTGGCGTCGATCGTCTTCGCCGCCCTGGTGAGCATCGTCGAGCAGCCCGTCCTGGCCCGCTTCGCCCCCGACCGCCTGGGCTCGTAGGAGCGGCGGCGACGCCGCCTACGGTGTCGCCCCGTGCCTGCGCGTCATCCGCTCCTCGTCGCGCTGGAGCCGGTGGCGGCGGCGCTGGGGGCGACGATCGTCGGGCGGACCCGGGTGCGGGGTGACGACATCCCGCTGGAGTGGGAGGGCGAGGTCGTCGGCGGGCTGCGCCTGCCCAGCCGGGGTGCGGGGCTGGCCGCCCTGATCGAGGGGGTCGAGGCCGAGGTCGGCGGCCCGCTCGCCTCGCTGTCGCGGGAGGACAAGCAGCGGGCCGTGGCCCTCCTCGACGAGCGGGGCGCCTTCGCCTACCGCCGCTCGGTCGAGGACGTGGCCGACTCCCTCGGCGTCAGCCGCTTCACCGTCTACAACTACCTCAACGCCCGCAAGCGCTGACCGACGGAGGCGCCATGACCTCGACCACCGACCTCCTGCACGAGCTGCGCGACCTGATCGAGCGGACCGGCGAGAAGGTGGCCCAGGAGATGCGGCCCGGCAGGTCCGAGGACGAGGTGCGCTCGACGCTGGCGCCGATCACCGAGGACCCGCACCCCGACGTCGTCGCCTGGTTCACGTTCTGGGAGGGGCCGGGCCTCGACCGACCCGTCCACTCCTTCGCCTTCGAGCACGAGCCGATCGCCCTCCGCGAGGTGCCGGGCATCCACGCCGGCCAGGTCGGCTACCTGAGCGACGAGTACGCCGGCTACGACCCCCGGTTCGTCCCCTTCACCTACACCGGCGCCATCGACTCGAGCGACCGCCCGCAGCGCGGCTGCGCGGCCAAGCTCCTCTCGGGCCACTGCCTCACCTACGTCGACGACCTGGCCACGGTGCTGCGGTACTGGATCGCCAGCCGGACGACGGGCGCGACCTACATCGACCCGGCGACCGGCACCAGGGCCTTCGACCTGGACCGGAAGCGGGATCTGACCGCGGCCTTCGATGCCGAGCCGTCGTCGGTCCCGCCGTTCCCCGAGCAGCCCGGCCTCGGGTGCCCCGTCGCCGTGCGGACCGTCCAGGACTTCTAGCCCCGCTCCGCTACCAGTCGATGTCGTCGGGCATGTGGGACCAGTCGCCGCCCTCGCTGGCGTAGGTGCGCAGCGTCGGGACGTCGTACCACTCGCCGGCCCGGAGGCAGGCGACCGCCTCCAGGGCCTGCGGCGACTGGACGACCTCCTTGCCGTCGGACACCGGGAAGGGGCCGTCGTCGCGCAGGCGGAGGATCGAGACCTCGGCGCTGCGGCCCGGCTCGAGCCGGCCCAGCTCCTCGGTGCGGCCGATCGCCCGGGCCGAGTTGGACGTGCCCATGGCGATGACGTGGTGGAGGTCGAGGCCGAGGGCCAGCATCTTGGTCAGCGTCTCGACCAGCGAGAACACCGGGCCGTTGACGGTGAAGACGTTGATGTCGGTCGAGGCCGTGTCGGGCAGGTAGCCCTCCTCCATCAGCAGCCGGGCCTCGCGGAAGCGGAAGTCGGTGCCGGAGTGGCCGATGTCGAGCACGACGCCGCGGTCGACCGCGTCACGCAGCTCGGGCACGGCCTTGCCGTCGGCGCCCCGCATCCCGCCGGCGCCCCGGAAGGCGTGGGTGATGATGTCACCGCCGCGCAGCTGCTTCAGCAGGGCGAGGGGCGTGATCACCGGCGTGAACGGGAACCGGCCCAGGTGGACCATCACGGGACGGTGGCCCATCACCTCCTGGGCGGCGGCGAGGAAGGGCGAGAACTCGGGATCGCCGACGTGGCAGGCCCGGACCTTGGCCCCGACCACCACGTCCTGGTTGCGCTCGAGCGAGGCGGCCAGCGACTCCTGGTCGAGGTTGCGCAGGTCGCCGGCGATCTCCAGCTTGTGGCAGATGAAGTCCTTGGTGGCCAGGTAGAGCTGGTTCGGGTCGAGGAACGAGAGCACCCGCGTCCTGGTGGCGGGGTGGTCGATGATCGCCCGGCGGCTGATGTCGAAGGTGGCCACGCCGCTCGTGCCGCCGTCGATGATCGTCGGGACGCCCATGCCCACGCCGACCTGGTCGGGCTCGACGCAGAAGTCGCCCAGCCCGGCCATCACGTGGACGTGGAGGTCGATCAGGCCGGGCGTGACGATGAGGCCGCGGCAGTCCCGCACCACCACGTCCGGGTCGTCGAGCACCTCGGGCGGGACGGTCCCGATCGACGTGATGACGCCGTCGGTGATCAGGACGTCGGTGGTGGTATCGGTCTCCGAGGCCGGGTCGATGACCCGGCCCCCCTGCAGCACGGTGATCGCCATCCGGGCAGGGTGCGCACGCCCGGCCGGGCCGGTCGAGGGGCCGCGGCCGGTGTTCTCACGGCCGTAACACCGCCGACCCACCGGTAGGATCGCGCCGGTGCTGGTCCTCGAGTTCACCGTCGAGCCCTTCGCCGAGGGCGCCCCCGGCCCTCACGTGCAGGCCGCCCTCGATGCCGCCGACGGCCCCGACGTCGAGGTCGAGTTCGGGCCCTTCGGCACCGTCGTGTCGGGTCCGGACGAGGCGGTGCTCGACGCCGTCGACCGGGTCGTGCGGGCCGCCATGGCCGCCGGGGCCACCCAGGTCTCGACCCGCGTCGCCCTGCCGTAGCGGCTCCGCGCTAGCGGGGCGGGAGGCCCTCGACGGGGGGCAGGACCGACCAGGGGAAGTTGATCCACCGGTCGGTGACCTTCCAGGCGTGGTCGGGGACGATCACGCTCTGGGGCTTGTGGTACAGCACCGCGGTCCGGACCGAGGCGACGTGCTGGGCCAGGACCTCGCGGACCAGGCGGAGGGTGTGGCCGGTGTCGGCCACGTCATCGACGACCAGGACGTCGAACCCGCTCACGTCGACCAGGTTGAGGCTGGGCGGCAGCACGACGGGCACGTCGAGGCGGGCATCGACCCCCGTGTAGAACTCGACGTTGATGGCGCCGCAGTTCTTGACGCCCAGGGCGTAGGACAGGGCGCCGGCCACGGTCAGCCCGCCCCGGGCCACGGCCACGACGATGTCGGGCAGGGCCCCCGCCCGGGCCACGGCGGTGGCCAGCTCGCGGGTGGCCTCGCCGAACAGCTCCCAGGTGAGCTCCTCGCGGTCGGCGTCGGTCGTGGCGTCGGTCGGGTTCACCTCGGTCATCCCGGCCAGGGTGGCACATCTCCGGTACACGGCGTTCACAGAGCCGTCACGGGCGGGGGTTGACGATCTGTTGAAGGGCGGGGAGCCTGGGCGGCTCATGGCCGACGTCCTCCTGCCCACCACCGTCGACGACCTGGTCACCGCCCGGGCCGCCGATCCCGACGCCCTCCTGCTGGCCGGCGGCACGGACCTGATGGTCGCCGTGAACGCCGGGTGGACGGCGCCCCGGTCGGTGGTCGCCCTGCGGCGGATCGAGGAGATGCGGGGCGTGCGGGTCGAGGGCGACGAGGTGGTCGTCGGGGCGGCGACGACGTACAAGGCGCTGCTGGCCCCCGACGTCGCCGCCCTCGTCCCCGCCCTGGCCCAGGCCGCCCGCACCGTGGGCTCGCCCCAGATCCGAGCCGCCGGCACCATCGGCGGGAACATCGGCACCGCCTCGCCGGCCGGCGACACCCTGCCGGTGCTGGTCGCCGCCGGGGCCACCGTCGAGCTGGCCGGGCCGTCCGGGCGGCGCGCCCTCCCCGCCGGGGAGGTCTTCGTCGGGGTCAAGCGGACCGCCCTGGAGCCCGGCGAGGTCGTCACCGCCGTGCGCCTGCCCCGGGCCGCCGGCCCCCAGGCCTACAAGAAGGTCGGGGTGCGCAACGCCATGGTCATCGCCGTGGCCTCGGTGGCCCTGGTGGTCGACACGGCGCAGCGGAGGGTCGGGGTCGGGCTCGGCTCGGTCGGCCCGGTGCCCCTGCCGGCACCCGACGCCGCCGCCTTCGCCGCCGACGCCATCGACTGGGCGACCGGCCGGCTCCACGAGCCGGACGCGGCCCGGCGCTTCGGCGAGCTGGTCGGCGAGGCCAGCAGCCCGATCGACGATCACCGCAGCACCGCCGCCTACCGCCGCCACGCCGTCGGGGTCATGGCCGCCCGGGCGCTGGGGGAGGCCGCGTGACGACGCCGTACCGGCTCACCGTCAACGGGGACGAGCGCACGGTCGAGGACGCCTGGCTGGGCGAGAGCCTGCTCCACGTCCTGCGCGAGCGGCTCGAGCTGCCCGGCGCCAAGGGCGGCTGCGAGCAGGGCGAGTGCGGGTCGTGCTCGGTGCTGGTCGACGGCGACCTGGTGTGCGCCTGCCTGGTGCTGGCCGCCTCGGCGGTCGGGACCGACATCACCACGGTCGAGGGCCTCCAGCCCGAGCGGGGCGACTTCACCGACGTGCAGCAGGCCTTCGTCGACGAGGGGGCGGTGCAGTGCGGCTTCTGCACGCCGGGCCTGGTGATGTCGGTCCACGCCCTGCTCGACGAGGTCCCCGAGCCGACCGACCTGCAGGTCCGGGAGGCGATCAGCGGGAACCTGTGCCGCTGCACCGGCTACGGCCGGGTGTTCGCCGCCGTCGAGGCCGCGGTGGCGGTCCGCAGGACGGCCCGGGCATGAGCGAGACGACGACGACGACCGGCACCCAGGCCCCCGGTGGGGTGGGGACCGATGCGCCGCGGCCCGACGGGGGGCCCAAGGTGCGGGGCGAGTTCGCCTTCAGCGGGGACCTGTGGGCCGACGGGATGGTGTGGGGGGCGACGCTCCGGTCGCCGCACGCCAGCGCCCGCATCCGCTCGATCGACACCGGCCCGGCGCTGGAGGTCCCCGGCGTCCTGGCCGTGGTCACCGCCGACGACCTGCCCGGTTCGAAGTACTACGGGCTCGAGCACCGCGACCAGCCGGTGTTCGCCTGGGAGGTCGTGCGCTACGCCGGCGAGCCCGTCGCCGCGGTGGCCGCCGACCACCCCGAGACGGCCCGCCGGGCCCTCCAGCAGATCGTCGTCGACTACGAGCTCACCACCCCGCTCGTCGACGCCGAGGCGGCCATCACCGCCGAGCCGATCCACCCCGACGGCAACGTCTTCCGCCACATGTGGGTGCGCAAGGGCGACCCCGCGGCGCGGGGGCCGGTCGTGGTCGAGGGGACCTACGAGATCGGCATGCAGGACCAGGCCTTCATGGGGCCGGAGGCCGGGCTGGCCATCCCCGGCGACGACGGCGGCGTCGACCTGATCGTCTCGACCCAGTGGCTCCACAACGACAGGGACCAGATCGCCGAGTGCCTGGGTTTGCCGCCCGAGCGGGTGCGCATGACCCTCGGCGGCGTCGGCGGCGCCTTCGGCGGCCGGGAGGACGTCAGCTTCCAGGTCCACGCCGCCCTGCTGGCCCAGGTGACCGGTCGCCCGGTGAAGGTCGTGTACTCGCGCGAGGAGTCCTTCCTCGGCCACGTCCACCGCCACCCGGCGTCGATCTGGATGCGCCACAGCGCCGAGCCCGACGGGACGATCGTCAGCTTCGAGGCCCGCATCCTCCTCGACGGCGGCGCCTACCGGTCGTCGAGCTACCACGTCGTGGCCAACGCCTCGTGCTTCGCCGCCGGGCCCTACAACACGCCCAACGCGGTGGTCGAGGGGATCGGCGTCCGCACCAACAACCCGCCGTGCGGGGCGATGCGCGGCTTCGGCGCCGTCCAGGTCTGCTTCGCCCACGAGGCCCAGATGGACCTGCTGGCCGACGCCTGCGGCGTCGACCCGATCGAGCTCCGGCTGACCAACGCCATGGGGACGGGCGACACGCTGCTCACCGGCCAGGTGGTCGAGGGCGCCCTGCCCACCGCCGAGGTCATCCGGGCCACCGCGACCCTGCCGCTGCCGCCGCTCGACCCGCCGTCGGCCGACGACGACCCGATGGTGCTCCCCGGCGGCGCCGGGCTCACCGCCGGCGCCGGCGACGTGGTCCGGGCGACCGGCTTCGCCGTCGGGTTCAAGAACCTCATGTACGCCGAGGGCTACGACGACGACTCGCACGCCGCCTGCCGGCTGGAGGGCGGGATCGCCACCGTGACCTGCGCGGCGGCCGAGGTCGGGCAGGGCTTCGTCACCCTCGCCCAGCAGATCACCCGCGAGGTGCTGGGCGTGGCCGACGTGCTGCTCGCCCCGGCCGAGACGGCCACCATCGCCAGCGCCGGGTCGACCTCGGCCAGCCGCCAGACGTGGATGTCGGGCGGCGCGGTCGAGAAGGCGGCCCGGGCGGTGCGCGAGCAGGTCGTGGCCCACGTCGCGGGGCTGACCGGCGCGGCCGAGGCCGACCTGCGGCTGCGGGCCGGACGGGTCGTCTCCGCCGCCGGTCCGGTCGACGTCGACCAGGCGCTGGAGGAGCTGGCGCCGGCCTTCGAGGCGTCGGTCCGCTTCCAGCACCGGCCGACCTTCCCGCTCGACGAGGACGGCCAGGGCGACGGCCACGTCTCGGTCGCCTGCGCCGCCCACCGGGCCGTGGTCGACGTCGACCCCGAGCTCGGCCTGGTCCGGGTCGTCGAGGTGGCCACCGCCCAGGACGTGGGCCGGATCCTCAACCCGACCGCGGCGCTGGGCCAGATCGAGGGCGGCATCGCCCAGGGCGTGGGCCTGGCGACCATGGAGGAGGTCGTGCTGGTCGACGGGAAGCCCCGCAACCCGTCCTTCACCGACTACCTGATCCCGACCGCGCTCGACATGCCGGCCGTGCGGGTGGCGTGGGTCGAGGAGCCCGAGCCCGACGCCCCCTTCGGCGCCAAGGGCGTCGGCGAGCCGCCGGTGATCAGCTCGACCCCGGCGGTGGTGGCGGCGGTGCGGGCCGCGACCGGTCGCCCGCTCGTGCGGGTCCCGATGCTCCCGGCCGACATCGCCGGCCTCCCCCCCGAGGGCTGACCTCGACCGACGCCGGTGGCGTGACCGGGCCGGGTCGGCAGACTCGGGCGGTGACGACGCTGACCCGCCGGGCCGCCATCCTGCTCGCCGCGGCGACGGGGCTGGCGGTGGCGAACCTGTACTACGCCCAGCCCCTGCTCCACACGATCGGCGACGACCTGGGCGCCAGCGAGGGGAGCACCGGTCTGGTCGTGACGGCGGCCCAGATCGGCTACGCCGTGGGGCTGGCCCTGGTGGTGCCGCTCGGGGACCTGCTGCCCCGGCGGCGGCTGGTGCCAACCGTCGTGGGCGGCATGGCCGTGGCCCTCCTGGGCGCGGCGGTCGCCCCGTCGCTGCCGGTCCTGGCCGTCGCCCTCGCCGTGGTGGGGCTCGGGGCGGTGGCGGCCCAGCTGCTGGTGGCGCTGACCGCCGGCCTGGCCGGGGCCGGCGAGCGGGGGCGGGCGGTGGGCACGGTGATGACCGGGCTGCTGCTCGGGATCCTCCTCGCCCGCACGGTGTCGGGCGCCATCGCCGGGCTGCTCGGGTGGCGGGCCGTCTTCGTCGTCGCCGCCGTCGTCGCCCTCGGGCTGGCGCTGGCCCTGGCCCGGCAGCTGCCGCCCGACGGGGAGCGGGAGCGGATCGGCTACGGCACCGTGCTCGTCTCCACGATCGGCCTGCTGCGGGAGCTCCCGGCCCTGCGCCGGGCCGCCCTCCTCGGCGGGCTCGGCTTCGCCACCTTCTCGGTCTTCTGGACCACGATCTCGTTCCACCTGGCGGCCGAGCCCTTCGACTGGGGCGACGGCGCCATCGGCCTCCTCGGCCTGGTCGGGGCGGCCGGCGCCCTCTGCGCCACCGCCGCCGGACGGCTCGCCGACCGGGGACTGGCCGCCCCCAGCCGCATCGGCGCCGCGGTCGCCGTGGTGGCCTCCTTCGCCCTCCTCTGGGGCGGACGGCACTCGGTGGCCGCCATCGTCGTGGGCGTCGTCGTCCTCGACGTCGGCGTCCAGGGCATCCAGGTCCTCAACCAGACGATCATCTACGAGCTGGCTCCCGAGGCGCGCAGCCGGATCACGTCGGCCTACATGACCCTCTACTTCGCCGGCGGCGCCCTGGGCTCGGCCGTCGGCGCCGCCGTCTACGACGCCGGCGGGTGGGCCCGGGCCTGCGCCCTCGGCGCCGGCCTGGGGGCGGCGGCCGTCGTGACGGCGGCCTACGCCCAGGTCAGGAGGACCTGAACCGCTCGAGGTCGGTGGTGGTGTCGACGTCGGCGGGGTCACCGGGGCAGGGGACCTCGACGACCTCGCCGGCCCGGGCCCGCAGCACGTCGCGGGCGCCGACGTCGCCGGTCGTCGGCAGCTCGCCCCAGACCGCGGCGCCGAGGCGGACGGGGTGGCCCCGGCGCCCGGCGTAGGTGGCCACGGCGAGGGGCGTGGCGTCGGCTGCGGCCACGGCGCGCCAGGCGTCGGCGGTGAGACCGGGCTGGTCGCCCAGCCCGACGACCACGGCGTCGGCCCCGGCCTGGCGGGCCCAGGCCACCCCGGCGGCCAGCGAGGTGGCCTGGCCCTCGGCCCAGCGGGGGTTGGCCACCAGCTCGACGGCGGCGGGCAGGTCGGGGTCGACCACGGCGCCCGTCACGACGACGACCGGCCCGATGCCGGCCTCGACGGCGGCGGCCACGGCCCGCCCCAGGACGGTCGTGCCCCCCGGCAGCGGTGCCAGCAGCTTCGGCGTCGGCCCGTCGTACCGGGTCCCGGCCCCGCCCGCCAGCACCACCGCCACCGTCGTTCCCACCGCCCCAGGTTGCCACCCGCGGGCCGGGGTCCCCGGTGGGGGGTGAGCAGCGGCCGGGGTGGGCAGGTAGGGCGCCGTGCTCCGCCGCCTCGTCCTGTCCGTCGTGATCGTCGCCCTGGCCGGCTGCTCGTCGGCGGGGGACCGGGTCGGCGGCGACGACGCCCGGTCGGCCCGGGTCGGCGAGACCGTGCCGGCCGTGCTGACCCAGGACATCGAGGGCCGCCACAGCGCGATCACCCTGCCCGACCGGCGCTACGACCTGCTCGTCACCACCCCCCGGGACCGCATCGACACGGTGTCGGCCGGCGAGGCCGGGATCGACGACCGGGCCGCCGGCGGGACCCGCTTCGTCGGCCTGACCTGGGACCTCGCCCCCTCCGGCGGGGACGCCATGGCCCTGGCCGGCCAGGGCGACCCGGTGCCGGCCGAGGCCGCCCTGCTGGTCGACGGCGACCCCGTCGATCTGGGCCCCCTCGACTCCGAGGTCGCGCCCGGCTGGTGGGTGGTCGTGCCCGAGGACGCCAGGACGATCGGCGTGGCCATCACCTACGACGGCCTGACCCAGACGATCGAGGACGCCACCGGCCAGCAGGGCCAGCCCGCCGGCGCGCCCGAGCTGCTCTCCTCGCTCGACTCGGCGGGGCTCCACGATCCCGACTGCCCCGAGCCCGCCCAGGGCCCCGAGCCGTCCCGGTACGCCTTCGCCTCCTGCACGGTGACGATCAGCGATCCGATCCCGTACCACCGGGCGCTGGGGTGGTCGGTGTTCGGGCAGGGGTGGATCGTCGTCCGGCTGTCGGTCCAGCCGGTGGCGGCCGGCTGGGACGACCCGGGCCCCGGCGGAGCCGTCGTCGACTACGAGACCCGGGAGGGTGACGAGGTCACCGTGACCCTCGACGGCGACGAGCCGGTCGAGCTGCTGCCGGTCGAGCCGGACCAGCCGGTGGGGCTGCAGGAAGACGGGTGGTGGAAGGCCGACGCCGTCTTCCTCGTCCCCGACGACACGACGGCGTTCGAGGTCGCCTTCGCCCGTCCCTACACCGCCGTCCCCGAGGACCCCGACGAGGCCGTCGCCGAGGGCACCCCCGCCGAGCTCACCGGCACCTACGCCGCCACCTTCGAGGTCGACGTCTGACGCTCAGTGGGTCGTGGCGGTGAGGAGGTCGGCGAGGGTGGCGGGGTCGGCGGTGGGGAGGCGGCAGGCGAAGTCTCGGCAGACGTAGGCCTGGCCCTCGACCCGGCCCTCCCAGAGCGGCGACGGGTACGGCTCGCCCCAGGCCAGCACGGCGTCGGGCAGCCATCGCTGCTGGACGGTGCCGACCAGCTCGAGGGCGTGGCCGGGCACGACGACCTCGGTGCTGCCCCGGCCGTGGAGGTCGAGGGCGGCGGCCAGGTGGGCGAAGGCCGTCGGGTGCTCGCCGGTCAACGGTCCGAGGAGGGCCAGGACCTCCTCGGCGGCGTCCCGGTAGCGGCGCTCGCCGGTGAGGGCGGCCAGCCGGAGCAGGGCCCAGGCGGCGTTGCTGTTGGCGCTGGGCGTGGCCCCGTCCTGCAGGTCCTTGGGCCGGGCGACCAGGGTCTCGGCGTCGGCCCCGGTGGTGAAGAAGCCCGACCCCTCGGTGTCGCGGAAGAGGGCGACGAGGACGTCGGCGGTGGCCCGGGCGATCGCCATCCACCGGGCCTGGCCGGTGGCCTCGGCCAGCCGGGTGAAGGCGTCGACGAGGGCGGCGTGGTCGGCAGCGAAGGCCGGCTGGTGGGCCCGGCCTGTGGTGGCGGGGTCGCCCGGGTCGCCCTGCCAGGTCCGCAGCCAGCGCCCGTCGGCCGAGCGCAGCCGCAGGCACAGGAACTCACCGGCCTGGACGGCGGCCTCCAGCCAGGCCCGGTTGCCGGTGGCGGCGGCCGCCTCGGCCAGGGTGGCGAGCATCAGGCCGTTCCACTCGGTCAGGACCTTGTCGTCGAGGCCGGGCCGGACCCGCTCCTTGCGGGCGTCGAACAGCCGCACCCGGCAGTCCTGGATCAGCGGCGGTCGCTCGATCCGCCCGACGTGGTGCAGCCGGTTGAGGATCGTCCGGCCGGGGGCGTCGGCGAAGTTGCCGGCCTCGGTGACGCCCCACCACTCCATCGCCGCGGTCGACTCGTCGGGGCCGAGGGTCTCCCGGATCTCGTCGGGGGTCCACAGGTAGAAGCGGCCCTCCTCGCCCTCGCTGTCGGCGTCCTCGGCCGAGAAGAAGCCGCCACCCGGGTGGCGCAGGTCGCGCAGGACGTAGGTGATCGTCTCGTCGACGACCTGGCGGTGGCGCGGCGCCCCGGTCAGCTGCCAGGCGTGCAGGTACGACCGGATCAGCAGGGCCTGGTCGTAGAGCATCTTCTCGAAGTGGGGGACCAGCCAGCGGGCGTCGACCGAGTAGCGGGCGAAGCCCCCGCCGAGGTGGTCGTAGATGCCACCGGCGGCCATGTGGTCGAGGGTGGTGGTGGCGGCCCGGAGGATGTCGTGGTCGTCGCCCTCGAGGTCGCCGGCGTGGCGGGACGCGGCCCGCAGGAGCAGCTCGACCGAGGCGGCCTGGGGGAACTTGGGCGCCCCGCCGAAGCCGCCCCGCCCCTCGTCGTGGGCGGCGAGGAGGCCGGCGACCGCCTGCTCGACGATCTCGGCGCCGGGCACCGGCCGGGAGCCGGGCGCGACCCGCAGGGTCCGGCGCAGGTGCTCGGCCAGCTTGGCGCCCTGCTCGGTGACGTCGGCCCGCCGGTTGGTCCAGGCGTCGTCGATGGCCCGGCAGACGTCGAGGAAGCCCGGCGTGCCCGGTCGCTTCTCCCGGGGGAAGTACGTGCCGCAGAAGAAGGGCTCGCCGGCCGGGGTCATGAACACGGTCATGGGCCAGCCGCCGGCGCCGGTCATGGCCTGGGTGGCCTCCATGTAGATGGCGTCGACGTCGGGTCGCTCCTCCCGGTCGACCTTCACGCTGACGAACAGCTCGTTGACGACGGCCGCGACCTCGGGGTCCTCGAAGCTCTCGTGGGCCATCACGTGGCACCAGTGGCAGGCCGAGTAGCCGATCGAGAGGAGGATCGGGACGTCGCGGCGGCGGGCCTCGGCGAAGGCGTCCTCGCCCCACGGCCACCAGTGCACCGGGTTGTCGGCGTGCTGCCGGAGGTACGGGCTCGTCTGGTCCGCCAGGCGGTTCATGCCTGGTCAGGGTAGGGGCCCTACCTTCTGCGCCCATGCAGATCGACATGAGCGGCAAGGTGGCGGTGGTGACGGGGGCCTCGAAGGGCATCGGCCTGGCCACGGCGCAGGCGCTGGCGGAGGCGGGTGCGGCGGTCCTGCTGACCTCCCGCAAGCCCGATGCGCTGGCGGCCGCGGCGTCCTCGATCACGGCCGCCGTGCCGGGGGCGACGGTCGAGTGGGTGGCGGCCAACGCCGGCGCCCCGGAGAGCCCGGGCGTGATCGTCGAGGCCGCGGTCGAGCGCCTCGGCGGGATCGACGTGATCGTCAACAACGCGGCGACCAACCCCTACTTCGGGCCGGCCCTCGACATCAGCGAGGGCCAGTGGGCCAAGACCTTCGAGGTCAACCTGCGCGGCGCCCACGCCCTCGTCGCCGCGGCCCGGGAGCCGCTGGCCGCCGGGGGAGGGGGGTCGGTGGTCAACATCGCCTCGGTCGGCGGCCTCCTCGTCGAGCCGGGCATCGGGATCTACAACGTCACCAAGGCGGCCCTGCTCCACCTGACCCGGACCCTCGCCGCCGAGATGGCCCCGGCCGTCCGGGTCAACGCCGTCGCCCCCGGCCTGGTCAAGACCGACATGGCGCGCGGCCTGTGGGAGCAGCACGAGGACGCCATCGCCGCCCGCATGCCGCTCCACCGCCTGGGCGAGCCCGAGGACATCGCCCGGGCGGTGCTGTTCCTGGCCAGCGACCTCTCGTCCTGGATGACGGGGACGACCATGGTCGTCGACGGCGGCGCCCTCCTGCGCGGCTAGCGGGCTCGCGGGCCGGGCGGTCCGCCGGGGGTTTGGTGGGGCGCTCACGGGCAGTGGCGGGGCCGTGACCCGCCGCATGTCCCGCCGCATCGCCCCGCTCACCCTCGCCGTCGCCCTGGCCCTCGGGGCCACCGCCTGCAGCGACGACGCCGAGGACACCGTCGATGACGTCGCCCAGGACATCGAGGACGGCGCCTCCGACGCCGTGACCTCGGCCTCCTCGGCGATCGACGAGGGCACCGACGATGCCGCCGAGGCCGCCGCCCGCAACCTGGCCGCCACCCACGGCGCCGACGAGTTCTCGCAGGCCGGCCACGAGATCGACGGCGACCTGGAGTGCGAGGCCACCATCGCCGACGGCGAGGACGCCATCGACGTGACCTGCACCGGCACCACGACCGACGGTGGCGACGCCGAGCTGACCGGCACCACCTCCGAGCTGCCCGGCGCCTCGGCCACCGAGCTGGAGGGGACCTTCAGCGGCACCGTCGCCGGCGAGGAGGTCTTCGCCGTCGACCGCCTGGGCGGCGAGTAGCCGGCGTCGCGATCGTCCTGGTCGCGGTGGCCCCGGGCCCTCGGCCCAGCACGGGCGACGTGACCTGTGACACCATGGTCCGACCCCCACAGGAGGATCCACCGTGCACGTGGCAGGACTGCTGAGGAGCAAGGGCGACGACGTCGCCACGGTCGCCCCGTCGGCCACCGTCGGGGTGGTGGTCGCCGCCCTGGCCGAGCGCCGGGTCGGCGCCCTGGTCGTCTCCGACGACGGGAGCACCGTCGCCGGGATCGTCTCGGAGCGTGACGTCGTCCGGGCGCTGGCCGAGCAGGGGTCGGCGGTGCTCGACGCCGAGGTGGCGACGATCATGACCAGCGAGGTCGTGACCTGCGACCTGTCGACCACCGTCGACGAGCTGTCGTCGCTGATGACCGAGGGCCGCTACCGGCACGTCCCCGTCGTGGTCGACGGGGCCCTGGCCGGGATTGTCAGCATCGGCGACGTGGTCAAGTCGCACATCAGCGAGCTCGAGCAGGAGAAGGCGACCCTGCACGAGTACATCTCCCAGGGCCGCTAGCTCCGTCGTCGGGCCACCGGCTCGTCGGGCCGTCCGGGGGTGGCGGCCGTCGGCTACTCGGCCTCGAGGCCGGGGATGCGGCCGTTGCGGAAGGCGTCGACGAAGCGGCGGTGGTCGTCGCGGGCCAGGGCGCCGTAGGCGGTGCCGAAGGCGGCCAGGTCGCCGGCGAAGGCGTCGTCCCGGTCGCCCACGACGTTGCGGATCGCCTCCTCGGTCTGGAAGTCGACCAGCGACTCGGCGGTGGCGTCGCTCACGCAGTGGACCTTGGCGGTGGCCCGGCCCAGGTCGGCGACCAGGTCGAGGATCTCGGCCGGCTCGTGGACCCCGTCCCAGTCGAGGTCGGCCACGTAGGGCGACACCTCCTGGACGACCTGGCCGACCCCGTCGAGCTCGCACCACCCCAGCCACGGGTCGGCGTGGGCCTGGAGGGCGCGCTGCGACAGCGCCGTGCGGTGGCCGTGGTGCTCGAAGGCGGCGGCCACGGCGGGATCGTCGACGACCCGGCTCGGCGCGGCGACGTTGCCCTGCTTCATCGAGAGGAGGACGTCGTTCTCGAAGGCCTGGCTGCGCCCCTCGACCAGGAGGCTGTAGGCGGGGAGGCCGGCGCTGCCGATGCCGAAGCCGCTCCGGCCGACGACGTCCTTCACCGCGTAGGACACGCTCTGCTGGCGCTTCTCGCTGGGGATGGTGTCGAGGTAGGCCTCGTAGGCGGCGCAGACCGCGGCCCGCTCGTCGGGGTCGAGCCGGCGCACGCCGCCGACGTCCAGGTAGTGGCGCTCGCCGTCGACCACGTGGGTGTCGCGGGCCAGCAGATCGGTCCGGGTGAGCAGGCGGGCCTGGCGGAGCACGTCGTGGACCGGCCCGTCGGTGGTCTCCAGGGTGAGACGGAACTCCTCGTCCCGGTCGCCCTCGGTGAAGGCCCGGACCTGGTCGAGGTAGCTGGTGGCGTAGGCCCGGATGGCGGCGTCGACGGCCTCGTCGGACAGCGCCTTGCCATAGCCGAGCAGGGCCACGCTGGCCGCCATGCGCTGGAGGTCCCAGGTGTAGGACCCGATGTAGGCCTCGTCGAAGTCGTTGACGTCGAACACGAGGATCCCGGCCGAGTCCATGTAGGTGCCGTAGTTCTCGGCGTGGAGGTCGCCCTGGATCCAGACCCGGGAGGTGCGGTCGTCGACCCACGGGTCCTCCAACCGGGCCACGTCGTCGTAGAAGAGGCAGGCCGTCCCGCGGTAGAAGGCGAAGGGGTCGCGGGCCATCTTGCGGAACTTGCGCCGGAAGGCGGCCGGGTCGGCCTCGATCAGGTCCTCGAAGGCGTCGACCAGGACCTCGACGATCCGCTCGGTGCGGGCGTCGTCATCGCTGACCAGGTCGGCCAGAGCGTCGGACGGGTGGTCGCCGGAGCCGGTGGTGTCGGTGCTCACGCCGGGAGTGTGGCCGATGACCGCTGGTCCCGTGGTGCTACCGCCGGTAACATCCGATCATGGCCGAGATGCCCGATCCCGTGGAGACCCCTGCGCCCGGCGAGCACCAGCCTGCCGGACACGATCCTGCCGAACACCTCGACGTCCTGAT
The DNA here is from genome assembly GCA_052038315.1 of Iamia sp. Lineage (GTDB taxonomy): Bacteria > Actinomycetota > Acidimicrobiia > Acidimicrobiales > Iamiaceae > Iamia. The sequence goes on along the minus strand of JBQGCF010000389.1, from coordinate 4,063 downwards.
CGTCGGGGCCGGGCTGTCGGGCATCGGCGCCGCCCACCGGCTCCAGGAGCGGAACCCGGACGCGACCTACGCCATCCTCGAGGGCCGGGCGGCCAGCGGCGGGACGTGGGACCTGTTCCGGTACCCCGGCATCCGCTCGGACTCGGACATGTACACCCTCGGCTACCCCTTCCGGCCCTGGACCGGGAAGAAGGCCATCGCCGACGGCGCCGACATCCTCGCCTACATCCGCGACACCGCCTCCGACCTGGGCATCGAGCCCCACATCCGGTACCGGCACAAGGTCGTGGCCGCGGCCTGGTCGAGCGAGGACGCCCGCTGGACCGTCGACCTGCTGGTGGGGGAGGACGAGACCCCGACCCGCCTGACCACCTCCTTCCTCTTCATGTGCTCGGGCTACTACTCCTACGACAAGGGCCACACGCCCGACTTCCCGGGCCTCGACGGCTACGGCGGCCAGGTCATCCACCCGCAGGCGTGGCCCGAGGACCTCGACGTCACCGGCAAGCGCATCGTCGTCATCGGCTCCGGTGCCACCGCGGTGACGCTGATCCCGAACCTGGCCAAGACCGCCGAGCACGTGACCATGCTCCAGCGGTCGCCGACCTACATCGGCTCGCTGCCAGCGGTCGACCCGCTGGCCGTCGCCACCCGCAAGGTGCTCCCGAGCCGGCTGGCGCACCACGTGAACCGCTGGCGCAGCGTCGTGTTCAACACGGCCTTCTACCAGTTCTGCCAGCGTCGCCCGGGCCTGGCCAAGAAGGTGATGAAGCAGCGGGTCGCCGCCGAGCTGCCGCCCGACGTCCCGGTGAGCCCGCACTTCGACCCGACCTACGACCCGTGGGACCAGAGGGTGTGCCTGGTGCCCGACGGCGACCTGTTCCGGGCCATGCGCAAGGGCACCGCGTCGGTGGTCACCGACCACATCGACACCTTCACCGAGACGGGGATCCGGCTCGCATCGGGGGCCGAGCTGGAGGCGGACATCGTCGTGACCGCCACCGGGCTGACCCTCGTGGCCGCCGGCGGCATCCACTTCACCGTCGACGGGCGCGAGGTCGTCCCCGGCGACACCTACGTCTACAAGGGCTTCATGCTGAGCGGCGTGCCCAACGCCGCCATGTGCGTCGGCTACACGAACGCCTCGTGGACCCTCCGGTCCGACATCACCGCCCAGTCGGTGGCCCAGCTGGTGGCCCTGATGCGGCGCCGGGGCCACACCATGGCCGTGGCCGAGATCTCCGAGGCCGAGGCGTCCGGCGCCCAACCCCTGCTCGGGCTGACGTCGGGCTACGTGCAGCGGGCCGCCGCGCTGATGCCCAAGCAGGGCAGCAGGGCGCCGTGGCTGCTGCGGCAGAACTTCATCCTCGACCTGGCCTCGTTCAAGCTCGGCGACCTGACCGAGTCGATCCGGTTCTCGTCGCCCGACAAGCGCCTCCGCCGCCAGCGGGCCGAGCTGGAGCGCGACCTCGACCAGCTCGTCGACGCCTAGCGGGACGCCACAGGGCGGCTAGCCGCGGTCCTGCCAGGTGCAGATGCAGGCCTCGTTGCCCTCGGGGTCGGCCAGCACGGTGAAGGCGCGCTGCTCGACGTGGAGGATCGTGCCGCCGGCGGCGGTGACCGCGGCGATCCGGGCCTCGGCGACGTCGTGCGGGACCGTGATGTCGATGTGGATGTGGTTGCGCTCGGGGCGCACCGCGTCCATCTGCTGGAACCAGACTGGCGGGCCGATCCGGAGCGGGTCGACGATGGCCTCGGGGCCGTCGTCGTCGTAGCCGAAGGCGGCCTTCCAGAACGGCTTGACCGCGGCGATGTCAAGAGCGTCGATGGCGATCTCGCCCAGGCGGGCCCGGCCCGGCTCGGCGGTGAGGCCCTCGATGGCCGCCCGGCCGGAGATGGCCCGGGCGACGGTGGCGGTGGTGGTGGTGACCCGGCGATCGGCATCGGCCAGGGCGACGTGGACCACGCCGGGCGGGCGGAGGTCGACATCGGCATCCACCTCCGACGCCGCAGCCAGGTCGGCCACCGCCACGACGAAGGCCGCAGCCGCGGCCGGCGACGCCGCCCGGTACGTGGCGTCGATCGTGTTGAGGAGGTAGCGCCAGTCATCGAGGCCCTCCTCGGCGGCGAATGCGGGTGCGGTCAGGACGTCAGCCATGCCCAGGACGCTACACCCGTACACATGTTCGCTCGACGTGGTGGGCCGGTCACCCCAGGGCGGCGCGGGCGACCTTCCCCAGGGCGGTGCGGGGGAGGGACTCGACCACGACCAGGCGGCGGGGTGCGGCGTGGCGGGGCAGGGTCCCGGCGACGTGGTCGCGGAGGGTGTCGAGGGCGGGCGGCGACGCCGGGTCGGCGGGCACGACCCAGGCCACGACCTGCTGGCCCCACTCGGGGTCGGGCCGGCCGGCCACCGCGGCCTCGGCCACGCCGGGATGGGTCAGGAGGGCCTGTTCGACGGGTGTGGGCCAGACGTTCTCGCCGCCGGTGCCGATCAGGTCGTCGACCCGGCCGTCGACCCGGATCGTGCCGTCGGGCTCGACCCGCCCGGCATCACCGGTCGGCAGCCACAGGCGGCCGTCGGCATCGGCGATCCGGCGGTCGAGCACCGAGCCGTCGGGCTGGCGCAGCCCCCGGGCCAGGGTCGCCGAGGCGATCCACAGCTCGCCGTCCCGAGCCTCGACGGCCACGCCGGGCAGCGGGCGGCGGTCGTAGACCACGCCGCCGCCGGTCTCGGTCATGCCGTAGGTGCGGACGACGTTCGGGGGACGGGTGGCGACGGTGTCGGCCGACCCGCCGAGGACGATCCAGCGCCAGCCGTCGGGCCCGAGCCGGTCGAGGGCGGTGGGGACGAGCGAGATCAGGGTGGCCCCGCCGTCCCGGGCGGCGGCGACGGCGTCGGCCGAGAAGCCGTCGTGGACGACGAGCGGGACCTCGTCGACCAGGGCCCGGACCACCACGCCCAGCCCACCGACGTGGGCGAGGGGGAGGCAGGCCAGCCAGCGGTCGTCGGAGGCCGGACCGGGACGGACGCCCAGGTGGGCGTGCACGGCGGCGGCGTGGGCGGCCAGGGCCTCGTGGGTGAGGACGACGCCCTTCGGGTCGCCGGTCGACCCGCTCGTGGGGACGACGAGGGCGTCGCCGTCCTCCACCGGCACGTCGAGGGCCATACGGGCCAGCAGGGCGGCGCGGGCCGGGGCGGGGAGCCGGGGGTCGACGGGCAGGACGGCGTCGCCCTCGTCCCAGGCCCGGCGGAGGCGGTCGACCACGGCGGTGCCCCTGGCGTCGACGGCGACCAGCCTCCTCACCCCGGCGAGGGTAGGCGACCTCCGGCGGCGCCTGGCGGTGGGTGACCCCGGCACGGGCGGGCATCCGGTGGCGCCGACCCCGGCACGGGTCAGGCTCTGGTGGCGCTGGCGTGGCGGGCGGGCCTCGGGCGGCGCCGACCCCGGCACGGGCGGGGCGGGCGCCGCTACGGTCGGGCTCCCGACGGCGCCGTGCGTCGCCCCCGATCCGCGCCGAGCGCCGCCCCCGACCCCACCCCGGAGGACCCCATGCAGGGCCTGATGCAGGACCACCCGCTCTCCCTGGAGCACTTCTTCGACCGGGCCGAGAACCTGTTCCACGACAAGAAGGTCGTGACGGCGACGGCGACGGGCAAGGAGACCCGGACCTACGGCGAGTGGGCGGCCCGCACCCGGAAGGTCGGCGGCGTGCTGGCGGACCTGGGCATCTCGGCCGACGGGCGTGTCGCCACCTTCGGCTGGAACACCGCCAACCACCTCGAGCTCTACTTCGCCGCCCCCTGCAGCGGCCGGGTCCTCCACACCCTCAACATCCGGCTGTTCCCCGAGCAGCTGACCTACATCGCCAACCACGCCGAGGACGAGGTCGTCTTCCTCGACCGCAGCCTCGCCGCCCTCGTCTGGCCGCTGCTCGGCACCTTCGAGACGGTGAAGCACATCGTCGTGATGGACGACGGCACCGGCGACGTGCCCGACGAGGCGCCGGCCGGCAAGACCGTCCACCAGTACGAGGAGCTGCTCGCCGCCGCCTCGCCCGC
>JBQGCF010000388.1:0-2818 GCA_052038315.1 Iamia sp. | reverse complement strand
GGTCGACGAGGCGCAGCCCCGCCTCCGCGAGGACGAGCTGCGCAGCGCCTTCAGCCGGTCGATCCTGGTCTCGGCCACCCGCTGCATCATCACGTACCTGCTCATCCCGTTCCTCGGCCCCGTCCTGGGCCTGGTGGCGGGCGTGGGGCCGGCGGTCGGCATCCCGATCGGGCTGCTCGCCATCGTGTTCAACGTGAAGAGCATCCGGCGCTTCTGGCGGGCCGACCACCGCTTCCGCTGGCACTACACCGCCATCGGGGGCACCGTCATCGGCATGCTCGTGGTCCTGATCGCCCTGGACCTGGCCGAGCTGCTCTCCTAGCCCTGCCGTGACCGCTCCGGAGGCACCGCTGGTCGCCGGCCGGAGCCGCGCCTCGCGCGCCGGCTACATCGCCATCGGGTGCGTGGCGGTCGGCATCGGCGGGATCGGCGTCGTCGTCCCCGGTCTGCCCACCACCGTGTTCTTCGTGGTCGCCGCCTGGGCGTTCTCGAAGTCGAGCCCCCGGCTCGAGCACTGGGTGCTGACCCGGCGGGGCGTCGGGCCCCTGGTCCGCGACTACCGGGACGGACTGGGCATGCCCCGGCGGGCCAAGGTCCTGGCCATCACCATGCTGGTGCTGTCGTGCGGCGCCAGCGCCCTCTTCGCCGTGGAGAACCCCGCCGTGCGGCTGGTCATCGTGCCCGCCGGCGCCGTCGGCGTGGCGTGGATCCTCTGGCGGGTCCCGACCCGGGAGCGGGTGCTGGCGGGCCGGGCCGATCCTTGAGCCATTCGGGCTTCGGGGATCGGGAGGGGCACTCGTAGACTGGACGCCATGTCCGACAGCCCTGCCACCTCCTCGACCCCTGCCGAGACCGGCACCTTCCGGGTGAAGCGGGGCCTGGCCGAGATGCTCCGGGGCGGCGTGATCATGGACGTCGTCGACCCCGAGCAGGCCAAGATCGCCGAGGACGCCGGCGCCGTCGCCGTCATGGCCCTGGAGCGGGTGCCGTCCGACATCCGCCGCGACGGCGGCGTGGCCCGGATGAGCGACCCCGAGATGATCGAGGGGATCAAGGCCGCCGTCACCATCCCGGTGATGGCCAAGGCCCGCATCGGCCACTTCGTCGAGGCCCAGATCCTGGAGAGCCTGGGCGTCGACTTCGTCGACGAGTCCGAGGTCCTCACCCCGGCCGACGAGACCCACCACATCGACAAGTGGGCCTTCACCGTCCCCTTCGTGTGCGGGGCCACCAACCTGGGCGAGGCCCTGCGGCGCATCTCCGAGGGCGCCTGCATGATCCGCTCGAAGGGCGAGGCCGGCACCGGCAACGTGGTCGAGGCCGTCCGCCACCTGCGCACGATCCTGGGCGACATCCGCAAGCTGACCCAGGCCGACCCGGCCGAGCAGTTCGAGTGGGCCAAGCAGCTCCAGGCGCCCCTCCCGCTCGTCCAGGAGATCGCCGCCACCGGCCAGCTCCCCGTCCCGCTGTTCTGCGCCGGCGGCCTGGCCACCCCGGCCGACGCCGCCCTGGTGATGCAGCTCGGCGCCGAGGCCACCTTCGTCGGCTCGGGCATCTTCAAGTCCGACGACCCGGCCCGCCGGGCCAAGGCCATCGTCGAGGCCACCACGCACTACAACGACCCGTCGATCCTGGCCAAGGTCTCCCGGGGCCTGGGGGCGGCCATGCCCGGCCTGGAGATCGGCGGCCTCGAGACCACCTTCGCCCAGCGGGGTTGGTGAACAAGGTCGGCGTCCTCGCCCTCCAGGGCGCCGTTCGCCCCCACATCGACGCGCTCGCCACGCTCGGCGCCACGCCGGTCGAGGTCCGCACCCCGGCACACCTCGACGACGTCTCCGCCCTGGTCCTGCCGGGCGGCGAGTCGACGACGATGTCGAAGCTGCTCGACACCAGCGGCCTGCGCCCCGCCCTGTCCGAGCGACTGGCCGACGGGATGCCGGCCCTCGGGACCTGCGCCGGGATGATCCTCCTCGCCCGCTCGGTCCTGGACGGGCGGCCCGATCAGCGGTCGCTCGGGGCGATCGACATCGCCGTGCGGCGCAACGCCTTCGGCCGCCAGGTCGACTCCTTCGAGGCCGACCTCGTCGTGGCCGGCGACCCGGCTCCGATGCCCGCCGTCTTCATCCGCGCCCCCGTCATCGAGGAGGCTGGTCCCCAGGTGGACGTGCTGGCCTCCGTCGGCGATCGTCCGGTCCTGGCCCGCCAGGGCCCCGTGATCGTGGCATCGTTCCACCCGGAGCTCACCGACGACCTGCGGCTCCACCGACTGCTTCTCGAGGAGATCTGATGTCCGGCCATTCCAAGTGGGCCACGATCAAGCACAAGAAGGGTGCGGCCGACGCCCGCCGCGGGAAGCTCTTCGCCAAGCTGATCCGCCAGGTCGAGGTGGCGGCCCGCCAGGGCGGCGGCGACGTCGACTCCAACCCCACGCTGCGGACGATGTACCAGAAGGCGCGGGACGCCTCGGTGCCGCTCGACACCATCGACCGGGCCGTCAAGCGGGGCACCGGCGAGCTGGAGGGCGTCACCTACGAGCAGGTCACCTACGAGGGCTACGCCCCTCACGGGGTCGCCATCCTGATCGAGGTGCTCACCGACAACCGCAACCGCACCGGCCACGAGATCCGCACGACCTTCAACCGGGCCGGCGGCTCGATGGCCGAGCCCGGCGCGGTGGCGTGGCAGTTCGAGCGCAAGGGCACGGTGCTGGTCGACCGGAAGGCCGACGAGGACGAGCTGATGATGGCGGCCCTCGACGCCGGCGCCGCGGACAACGCCGACGACCGCGAGGCGTGGCGCATCACCACCCCCCCGTCCC
>JBQGCF010000387.1:0-2497 GCA_052038315.1 Iamia sp. | reverse complement strand
GTTGAGGTCGATGGCCGAGGCCAGGTCGGTCCCGAACGGCTTCTCCATCACGACCCGGGACCGCTCGACCAGCCCGGCCTGGCCCAGCATGTCGATCACCGCCAGCGCCGACTTGGGCGGGACGCTCAGGTAGTGCAGCCGCCGGGCCTGCTCGCCCAGCTCCTCCTCGGCGGCGTGGACGGCGGTGGCCAGCGCCGCCGGCCCGGCCGACTGGGGGACGTAGACGAGCGACGCGGCAAAGGCCTCCCACTGCTCGTCGCTCAGGCGGTGCGACCCGAACTCGTCGATGGCCTGCTTGGCGAAGGCCCGGAAGGCGTCGTCGCCCTCGTCCTCCAGCGACGTGCCCACGACCCGGATGTCGGGAGCCAGCGACGACGCCGCCAGGTGGGCCAGCCCGGGCAGCAGCTTGCGCCGGGACAGGTCGCCGAAGGCCCCGAACAGCGTGACGACGTGGGGCGCCACCCGCTCCCCGTCGAGCCGCCGCGGCCGGGAGCCGGGCGCCGGGTACGAGATCGTCTGCGGCGGATCGGGCGCGGTCATGGCGTCGATGCTCCCACGACCTCGCGGAGGTAGGCCTCGGCCTCGGCGCGGTCCTTGGTCCGGCGCATCGGGGGGAGGGCGCGGACGAGGTCCCAGCGGTAGCGGGCCTTGGCCAGGCGGGGGTCGAGGACGGCGACGACGCCCCGGTCCTCGGCGCTGCGGATCAGCCGGCCGGCGCCCTGGGCGAGCAGCGTCGCGGCCCGGTCGAGGTCGACGACGCGGAAGGCCTCGCCCCGGGCCGCCTCCCGCCGGGCCTGCATCAGCGGCTCGTCGGGGCGGGGGAACGGGATGCGGTCCATCACCACCAGCGACAGGGTGCGGCCGGGCACGTCGACGCCCTGCCAGAAGCCCATGGTGGCGAACAGGCAGGTGGGCTCGTCGGCGGCGAAGGCGGCGACCAGGGCCGGCTTGGGCAGGTCGCGCTGGGTCAGCACGGGGACCGACAGCCGGGGCTTGAGCACCTCGGCCGCCGCGTCCATGGCCCGGTAGGAGGTGAACAGGGCGAGGGTGCGCCCGCCGGCGGCCTCGATCAGCGCCATCAGCTCGGCGTGGGTGGCCGGCTCGTAGCTCGCCTCCCGGGGGTCGGGGAGGTGGGCGGCGCAGTAGAGGAGGCTCCGCTCGTGGTCGAAGGGGCTGCCGACGTCGATGACGGCCACCTCGTCCTCGGGCAGCCCGAGCCGGGAGACGATCGCCGGCGGCACGGTGGCGCTGGTGAGGATGGCCGTCGTCTCCGGCCACAACCGCTCGGCCAGGGTCGGGGCCACGTCGACGGGGGCGAGCCGCAGCGACGGCGAGCGCTCCGGTCCCTCGACCCACATGACGTGCCCGGTCCGGACCTGCAACACGGCCATCAGCTCGTCGCCCAGCCGGCCCGCCGCCTTCGAGGCGCGAGAGGCCTTGGCTGCCACGTCCTCGGAGCGCTCGGTCGGGATCTTCTTGAGGCCGGCCATCAGCTCGTCGACGGCGACCCGGGCGTCGACCACCGCGTCGTGGATCTCGGGATCGAGCTTGCCCCGCAGCCGGCGCCCGACGTGCTCGGCCAGGACGTCGGCGAGCAGCGAGCCGGCCGACTCGACCCGGCCCAGCGTGACCGGGTCCTCCAGCACCGAGCCGGCCATGCGGGAGAGGGCGGCGAAGCGGCCGGCGGTGAGGTCGACGCCGAAGGTCGACGAGATCACGTCCTCCAGCTGGTGGGCCTCGTCGATGATGACGACGTCGTGCTCGGGCAGGACCACGCCACCGCTCTCCAGGTGGAGCCCGTAGAGGTGGAGGTTGACGACGACCACGTCGGCCTCGCCGGCCAGGGCCCGGGCCGACTCGGCGAAGCAGACCCCGCCCTTCGGGCATTTCGAGGCGCCCGGGCACTCCCGGGAGCCGACGCTCACCGCGGCCCACGCCTCCGGGGACGGCTCGAAGGCCAGCTCGGCCCGGTCGCCGGTGAGCGTGGTGGCCGCCCACGTCTTGATCTCCTTCAGCTCGGCCTCGGGGGCCCGGTCGACCAGCCCGTCGAGGGCGAGCTGCTGGGCCGGGGCCTCGATCTCGCCCAGCCGCTGCCGGCACACGTAGTTCGACCGGCCCTTGAGCACGGCGTAGGTGAGGGGCTCGTCGAGGTGGTCGACGAGGAAGGGGAGGTCCTTGCCGACCAGCTGGTCCTGCAGCGCCTTGGTGGCGGTGGCGATCACGACGGGCTTGCCCGAGAGGGCGGCGGGCACGAGGTAGGCCAGCGACTTGCCGGTGCCGGTGCCGGCCTGGACGACGACCGGCCGCCCGTCGACGATCGCCTGGGCCACGGCGTGGGCCATCTCGATCTGCCCGGGCCGATCCTCCCCACCCCCCGGGAGGGCGCGGGTGCCCCGCCCCCCCGGCGTCGTCACCGCCAGCGCCGCCGCGGGGGGGGGGGCGACCAACACGTGGGACGGTGGTCCGCCGGCGGCGCCGCCGCCCCCCCCCCCCCCCC
>JBQGCF010000386.1:0-2439 GCA_052038315.1 Iamia sp. | reverse complement strand
TCCGGGGCGGCTGACCAACTTACCGGTGGGCCTCCGAGGTGTCAACCTCAGCGGCTCCGGGGCGGAAGGCCGTGTCCCTCACCCTGCGGTGGGGGGCGAAGGGAGAACCTACGCAGGTCACCAGGGGTTTCCCAAATCCATCCGGGGGGACGTCGGTCACATCGGGGTCGTCACGGCCATCGCGTAGGACCGCTTTCCCTTGCGCAGCAAGGCGTAGTCGCCGTGGAGGAAATCTCCAGCGGCGAGGGCGCGATCGGCGTCCAAACGCTCACCGTTCACGTAGACGCCACCCTGGGTGATGGCCCGACGGGCCTCGCCCGACGATCCGACCAACCCGGATTCCCGGAGGGCGACGCTGATGAGCGGCAGATCGGGCTCGCTGACGGGCACGATCGGCATCTCGGCGGCCGCTGCGGCGAGGGCATCTGCCGAGGCCACGGTCGGATCGCCGCCGAAGAGGACGTCGGTCGCCCCCTGGGCAGCCTCGGCCGCGGCCGCCCCGTGCACGAGCGTGGTGACCTCCCGGGCCAGCGCCCGATGGGCCGGCCGGGCCGAGGGATCGACCTCGTGGGCGTCGAGCAGCGCGGCGATCTCGGCCACCGGCAGGAGCGTGAACCACTTCAGGTGCTGCTCGAGGGCGGCGTCTTCGACCTGCATCATGTGCTGGAACAGCTGGTACGGGCTGGTGCGCTCGGCGGCCAGCCAGGTGCGGGCACCGGTGGACTTGCCCAGCTTGGTGCCGTCGGCGGCGGTGAGCAGCGGCCAGCACAGGGCGTGGACGTGCTTGCCCCGCGCCCGCCGGACCAGGTCGACGCCGGACACGATGTTTCCCCACTGGTCGGAGCCCCCGATCTGGAGCTCGCACCCGTGGGCGTCGTGCAGGCGCAGGTAGTCGTGGGCCTGGAGGAGCATGTAGGAGAACTCCATGTAGGAGATGCCCTGCTCGCTCTCGAGCCGGTTGCGCACCGAGTCCCGGGCCACCATCTGGTTGACCGTCACGTGGCGACCGACCTCCCGGAGGAAGTCGACGAGCGTCAGCTCCTCGGTCCAGTCCCAGTTGTCGACGAAGAGGGTGCCGTGGGCGCCGTCGGGGTCGACGATCCGCTGGATCTGGTCCTTGATCGAGGCCACGTTGGCGGCGAGGGTCTCGGCGTCGAGCAGGTTGCGTTCGTCGGAGCGGCCCGACGGGTCCCCGATCATCCCGGTGGCGCCGCCGGCGAGGCCGATCACGACGTGGCCGGCGTCCTGGAGGCGGCGCAGGATGAGGAGGCCGATCAGGTTGCCCAGGTGGAGGCTGTCGGCGGTGGGGTCGCACCCGTAGTAGGCGGTGATGGGGCCCTCGGCGAGCCGGGCGGCCAGGGCCTCCCGGTCGGTGGTGAGGTGGACGAGGCCCCGGGCCTCGAGGTCGGTGAGCACGTCGGCGGTGGGCACGGGGCCAGTCTGGCCGGTCGTCGGGCGATGTCCCGAGGCGTTGTCGATCGGCCTCGGCGTCGTCGGTGGGGCGGCCCGGCCGGGCGCGACAGGGCCTGGTTGGACGGGGTGGGCGCGGGTGGAGGACGCTGGCACCGTGACGGCACCGACCCAGGCACCGCCCGGCGCCCCTCCCCCGGACGGCTCGGCCTCTCCCGGGCGGGGCTGGACGGTCTGGACCGTCGTCGGCGTGGCCGTCGTCCTGCTGGTCATGCTGATGTGGATCTGGATCTTCAGCGGGGCGGCCAAGAAGGCCAACCCCGACCACATCGGCGACCGGGCCTGGGCCGAGGACGCCGAGGACACCTGCGCCGCCACCCGGGATCGGATCGACGAGCGCAGTGCCTCCGCCGGTCGCCAGGACACCGATGCCCGGGCCGACGCCATCGATGCGTCCACCGACGACGTCGAGGCCATGCTGGCCGACCTCCGGGACCCGCTGCCCGAGTCGGGGTCGGACCGGGACGTCGTCGAGCCGTGGCTGGAGGACTACGACCAGCTGGTCGAGGACCGCCGGACCTACGCCGACGCCGTCCGGGTCAACCCCGACGCCCGCTTCCTGACCACCGAGAAGTTCAACGACCCGCTCGACCGGGTGGTGCAGACCTTCGCCGAGGTCAACGACATGCCGTCCTGCATCCCGCCGGGGGACGTCGGCTAAGCGTCCTCGCCGGTCGACGCCCCGAGGGCCGCGGCCACGGCCAGGCCCCGATGGACGAGGCGACGGGTGCTGGGATCGGCGTCGAGGGCGTCGAGATCCGCCTCCCTCGTGACCCAGCGGGCACCGAGCGACTCGTCGTTGTGGGCGACCTCGGCATCGGGCCCGGCCAGCAGCAGGAAGCGCAGGTCGTGGTGGACGTGGAACGACCCGTCCGGGTAGGGCACGTCGTGGATGTCGAGGTCGACGGCGGGGACGACGGGGCGCAGGCCGGTCAGCCCGGTCTCCTCGTGGGCCTCCCGGAGCGCGGC
>JBQGCF010000385.1:0-2686 GCA_052038315.1 Iamia sp. | reverse complement strand
CGTCTTCGAGCGGAACTCGGCCTGGTACGGCGAGGCGGTGCGGCTGCTCGCCCACGGCCTGCGCTGGGCCCGGGAGTCGGGGCGGATCGACGAGCCGTCGGTGCGGACCCGCCTGGCCAAGGCCGCCATCGGCAACGAGGTGGCCAACCTCCTCGGCTGGCGGGCCGCCTGGCTGGCCTCGACCGGTGCCCTCCCCGGCGTCGAGGGCACCATGGCCAAGCTGGCCACGACCGAGCACTACCAGCGGGCCGCCGACGACCTGGTCGACGTGCTGGGCGCCGACGGCATCCGCCGCCACGGTGGGTCCGACGCCCCGGCCGACGGCTGGATCGAGGCCACCTTCCGCCACTGCCAGGTCACGACGATCTACGGCGGCACGTCGGAGGTCCTCCGCGGCATCATCGCCGAGCGCGGCCTCGGCCTCCCCCGCGCCGGTCGCTAGCCCGTCGGTCGCTCCTCGCCCTCGTCCTCGGCCAGGACCTGGGCGGCCAGCTTCTTGGGCGCCACCAGCGTGTAGCTGGTGCGGACCATCTCGACGACCTCGGCCCAGCGCTCGCCCTCGACCCCGTCGGGGATGCGCAGGCTGACCCAGCCGTGGCGACCGAGCCCGTAGCCCGTCGGCTCGGCATCGGCGTCCGACGCCACCACCGCGGCGGCCTCCTCCGCGGGCAGCTTCACCGACAGCGAGGTGGCGTCGGCGTCGCAGAAGACGAAGCTCTTGTTCCTGACCCGGAACGTGGGGTGCCCGTCCCAGGCCTCGACGTCGACCCGCTCGGCCTCCGGCAGGGCCAGGGCCGCCGCCTCCAGGCGCGGCATGTTGCTCATGGCCGCCAGTCCAGCAGGTCTAGGGGCCGAGCTCCCGGGACAGCAGCTCGAGGGCCAGGGCCTCCAGGGCGAGGGCGGCGGCGATCACGTCGGGGGCGTGGGCCTGGTGCCAGGCCCGCAGCTCGCCGGCCTCGGGCTCGTCGTCACCGACGCTCAACCCGTCGAGCCAGCGGCGCAGGGCCTCGGCCGCCCCGGCCAGGTCGCGGGGCTCGGGGATCGGGGGCATCGGGTCATCGCACACCCCGCTCGGCGGCGACCGCATCCGGGCAACCCCGTGCGACCGGCCCTCCTCGACGGGTCGGCCCTGCTCAGCCGGTCGGCTCGCGCAGGGAGGCGTCCTCCAGGGCCCGGGCGGCCAGCCCCCGGCGGCCCCGGACCTGGAGCTTGCGGTACACCGCCGACAGGTGGGCCTCGACCGTCCGCTCGCTGAGGAAGACCGACGCCCCCACCTCCCGGTTGGACGCCCCGGCGGCGGCCAGACGGGCGATGCGCAGCTCCTGCGGGGTCAGCAGGTCGTGGCCGGACGCGGTGGCCTCGGCCACGACCCCGCCGGCCGCCACCAGCTCGGACCGGGCCCGCCGCAGCCACGGCGTGGCCCCGCACTCCTCCAGCAGCGAGCAGGCCCGCTCCAGGTGGGGCCGGGCCTCGGCCCGCCGTCGCGCCCGGCGGGCGATCTCGCCCCAGACCAGCTCGGTCCGGCCGGCGCCGAGGAGGTGGCCCGACCGCTCCATCACGGCCAGCGCCGGGCCGAGGAGGGCGGCGGCCGAGTCGAGGTCGTCGGCCAGCAGGGCCTGCGACCGGGCCAGGCGCTCCAGCGAGCGGCCCCGGGCGACGCCCAGGAACTCGGCCAGCACGGCCCGGCCCTCGTCGAAGCGGCGGGCCCGGGCGAGCGACTCGATGTACTCGGGCTCCCAGCGCACGACGTGGCGGCCGATCCCGATCTCGCGGTGGAGCCGGCGGTAGGTGTCGATCGCCCGGTCGAGGTCGCCGGTCGCCAGGGCCAGGTTGGCCTCGGCCACCGCCCCGGCCGAGCGGCCGATGTCGTCGTGGGCGGCGTCGAGCACGACCCGGGCCCGGGCCACGGCGGCGGCGTCGCCGGCGTTGGCGGCGGCCACGCCCATCCCGCTGGCGGCGATGAACGCCTGGTGGGGCGAGCCGATCTCGGTGGCCAGGGCGATGGCCTCGTCGCCGAGGAGGACCGCGACCGTCTGCGAGCGGCCGTGGTGCTGGACCTGGAGGGCGCCGAGCAGCCACACGAGCGGCACCAGCTCGGCCGACTGGCGGAGCTCGGCCTCCAGGTCCCGCAGGAGGTCGAGCACCTCCGTGCCCCCCACGCCGTAGCCCAGGACCGGTGCGACCGCCCCCGCCACCAGGGGGCCGGCGGCGTGGACGCCGTGCTCGGCCAGCAGGGCCCGGGTGGCGGCGACCGCGGGGCCCGGCTCCCCCGAGCCCATGGCCCGGACGGCCTTCACGATCACGTCGACCCCGGCCCGCGTCCCCGCCGGGTCGTCCTCCGGCAGCCGCTCGGCCAGCACCGCCAGCCGGACCGTCTGCTCGATGACGCCGGTCAGGTCCGACAGCCGGCCCATCGGGATCATGGCCTCCAGCAGGGCGGCCGCCGCCGCCTCCGGATCGGCCTCCTCGACCCGATCGGCCACCGCCCGCAGGGCCGCCACCGCATCGGCGTCGAACCCGGCCAGGTGGAGCGAGCGGGCCCGCAGCCGCTCGACCAGGCCGGTCGTGGCCGGGTCGCCCGCGCCGGCCGCGGTGGCCGCCGCGCCGTCGGCCACGGCCCGGGCGAGGAGGGCGTCGGCGGCCTCCAGGTCGCCCACGGCCAGCCGGGCCTCGGCGGCCCGGGCCC
>JBQGCF010000384.1:0-6634 GCA_052038315.1 Iamia sp. | reverse complement strand
GCGGGGGGCCGCGAGGGCGTTGTCGACGAGGCGGTCGAGGGTGAGATCGGCGGTGGTGGCCTCGACCAGGGTGGCGAGGTCACCACAGCCGAGGGCCCGGCGGGCGGCGGCGACGTCGTCGGGGTCCAGGCTGGGGTCGAGGGGGGCGTCGGGCGCGGCGAAGCGGGCGACGTACCACTCCATGGCGAGGGCCTTCTCGTGACCCGGGCGGCCCCGCTCGAGCAGCCGGAGGTGGGCGGCGACGGGGTCGGCCAGGCCGATCGGGTCGAGCACGGCGACGTCGTCGGCCACCGCCGTGCCCGCCGCGCCCAGGTTGCCGGCGACGACGACGGCGCCGTACCGGGAGGCGACCTCGTCGCTCAGCGGCAGCACGACGGCCGGCTCGGCGTCCATGTGGGGCATCAGGATCAGCGACCCCGGGTGGGCCGCGACCTCGGCCCGGATCGCCTGCGCCCAGGACGAGGCCCGGTAGTCGTCGACGCTCGTGGGGTGGGTGTCGTGGGTGAGGTCGGCGTAGAACTCCCGCTCGTCGACCACCCCGGCGGTGCGCATCGTCGGCGGCAGGGCGGCCAGCACGACCACGGCCAGGCCGGCGGCGACGAGGATCGACCGCCCGATCGTCACGCGGGGGACGACGAGCCCGCCGGCCGCCAGGGCCAGGGCGAAGAGGCCGGGCAGCAGCATCCGCCCGAGCATGAAGTCGCCCCCGACCACGACGACGTAGGCCAGGTGCAGCGCACCGGCGAGGGCGAGGGCGCCGCTCCGGGCGGGGACGACCCGCGACGGCGACAGCGACAGCGACGGCGACAGCGACGACGACGGTGACGGTGACGACCGGCGGCCGAGGACGACGGCCCCGGCGACGACGGCGATGGCGACCAGCCCGCCGGGGGCGAGCGACGACACCACGTAGGTGACGCCCTGGCCGATCCGGGCCGAGGTGCCCTCCTTGGCCACGCCGGCGGCGGGGACGAGCGAGGCGTAGTAGGCGGCCCGGGCCACCGTCGTGACGACGGGCAGGGCGAGGGCGGCCACGACGAGGCGGACGTCGATCCACGGTCGCGGCCGGCGGATGCCCGAGGCGGCGACGAGGAGGACGGCCGACATCAGGGCCAGGTCGGGGCGCAGCAGCGGCCCCAGCCCGAGCAGCACGCCGACGGCGACCCGCCGCCGGCCGTCGCCGACGGGACGGTCCAGGCCGTACCGGGCCACGGCTCCGAGCCAGAGCGTCACCAGCCCGTTCTCGAGCCCGCCGGTGGCGAAGTCCCAGGCGATCGGGTAGGCGGCGTAGGCGAGCAGCCCGAGGGGGAGGACGAGCGCCGCGCCGGAGGCCCGGCGCAGCGCGCCCGCGCCGAGGGCGAGGCCGGCGACGGTCAGGAGGACGCCGCCGGCCACGGCGACCAGGTCGGCGTCCAGACCCGGCAGGGCGGCGACCAGGCTGACGAGGGCGAGCCACAGCGTGCTCGTCCCGGTCTCGGCCCGGATGCCGCCGTTGAAGCTCGGCCCGTGGCCGGCGAGGACCTCGTCGACGAGGCGGACGTTGATCAGGCCGTCGTCGGCGATCCACACCCGGCTGAGCGCGCCGACGGCGAGGAGCAGGACGGGGAGGGCGAGGACGAGGGTCGCGGCCCGCGCCGAGCGACCGGGGCCGGGGCCCGGGACGGGACCGGAGCCGGGGGCGCGGTCCGCCACCTCGGTGGCGGCCGCGACCCCCGTTCCCTCCTCGACGACTGCGGTCACCCCAGCGTGATCGGCCGGCGGTGACCCCAGTTGAGGCCCGGTCGTGGGGCTAGACGTCCTCGACGGTGTAGGTGTGCCCGCCCTTGCCGAACGCCGACCACAGGTTGAAGCCGATGATGGCGACCCCGAGGAGGGCCCACAGGGCGAGGAAGCCGACGGGCGTGCCGTCGCCCTGCAGCCCGGCGACGAGTCCGATGGCGAGGATGGCCGCCCCGGCCACGGCGCCGAAGACGGCGAGCGGCTTGGCCGGGCGGATGCGTCGGGTGGCCACGGCTACTTCGCCCCGTCCGAGTCGCAGTTGTCCTCGATCCAGTCGTCGACCCGGCCACCGGCCTCCTCGGCCTCGTCCGCGCCCTCGGCCTGGCCGGCGATGACCTCGGCCATCTGCTCGGGGTCCTCGGCCTGGTCGATCTCGTCGGCGAACTGCGAGGCGGCCTCGCTGATCGTGGCCACGTCGTCCCTGATGTCGTCGGGCGCCTCGGCCTCGAGCTCCTCGATCTGGTCGGCGACCTCCCGGAAGACCGACTTGATCTCCTCCAGGTCGACGTCCTCGGGGTTCTCCTGCAGGTCCTGGCCGGCCTGCTCGCTCTGGTCCTCGAAGGAGCGGTACTTCTCGCAGAAGTCCGCCGTGTCCTCGTCGTCGCCACCGCACGCCGCCCCGGTCCCGGCCAGGGCCAGCAGGGCCACCCCCGCCAGCCACCGCCGCCCGCGCGCCGCCATCACCGCTCCGTCCGCCATGGGTCCTGTGCACCTCCGGTCATCCGCCCGGCCCGCTGCCGGGAGGGCGCCGCCGGCCCTGCCCTCGGCCCCGCCCCGTACACAGGTCGCGGGTACGGTCACGCTCCGTGAGTGGAGGTGGCAGCGTGGAGCACGGCATCGAGATGGTCCCGATCGGGTGGGTCCGGGGCGGGCGGAGCGAGCCGATCGACGACGACTGGGGGCCGGTCGAGGCCCGCATCGAGCTCGATCCCGGGCGTCTCGACCCGTCGGCCACGGCCGCCCTCGACGCCTTCTCGCACCTCGACGTGGTGTTCGTGTTCGACCGGGTCGACGAGGCGAAGGTCCAGACGGGGGCCCGCCGGCCGCGGGGGAGGGCCGACTGGCCCGAGGTCGGCATCCTCGCCCAGCGGGCCAAGGCCCGGCCCAACCGGATCGGCGTCACCACGTGCGACCTGGTGGCCGTCGATGGGCTGGTGCTCACCGTGCGCGGCCTCGACGCCATCGACGGCAGCCCGGTGCTCGACGTCAAGCCGCACATGACCGGCTTCGGCCCCCGGGGCCCGGTGCGCGAGCCCGGCTGGGCCCGCGAGCTGATGGACGGGTACTGGTAGCCCGACCCGAGGCCGACCTCAGACCGAGGTCAGCTCCTTCTCGGGCTCGCCGGCGCCGCTGTCGTCGGACGGGTCGTCGTCGAGGTGCCCCTCGACGTCGATCTTCGGGAGGATGCGGTCGAGCCAGCGGGGGAGCCACCAGTTGCGGTCGCCGAGCAGCTCCATGGTGGCGGGCACCAGGAGCATGCGGACGATGGTGGCGTCGAGCAGGACGGCGGTGGCCAGGCCGGTGCCGAACAGCTTGATCGTGCGGTCGTTCTCGAGCAGGAACGAGCCGAAGACGAAGACCATGATCAGCGCCGCCGCGGTGATGACCCGGGCGGTGGCGGCCAGGCCGTTGGCGACCGACTCGTGGCTGTCGCCGGTGCGGTCCCACTCCTCGCGGACCCGGGACAGGAGGAAGACCTCGTAGTCCATCGAGAGCCCGAAGACGATGGCGAAGAGCATCATCGGCAGGAAGGGCTCGATCGGGGCGCCCTCGAAGCCGAGCAGCGCGCCGAGCCAGCCCCACTGGAACCCGGCCACGACGATGCCGTAGGCGGCGCCGATCGACAGCAGGTTCATCAGCACGGCCTTGAGCGGCACGAGGATCGACCGGAACACGGCCATCAGCAGCAGGAACGACAGGGTCAGCACGGCGGCGAAGAAGAGCGGGAGCCGGGCCGCCAGGTAGGTCGAGAAGTCGACGCCGACGGCCACGCTGCCGGTGACGGCCGGGTCGAGCCCGCTGTCGCCGACGGCCTGCGGGAGCACCGTGTCACGGAGCCGCTCGACCAGCTGGGTCGTGCCCTCGTCCTGCGGGGCGGTGTCGGGGATCACCCGGAAGAGGGCGGCGTCGTTCCCGGGGGCGACCACGGCCGGGGTGGCGAAGGCGACGCCGTCGGCCTCGGACAGGGCGGTGGCGATCCGGTCGAGCACGGCCTGGTCGGCGCCGTCGGGCAGCTCGGTGGCGATGATCAGCGGGCCGTTGAAGCCGGGGCCGAAGCCCTCGGCGAGGAGGTCATAGGCGATCCGGGTGTCGGAGCCCTCGGCGTAGTTGCCCTCGTCGGAGAAGCCGAGCCGCAGGCTGAGCACGGGGATCGACAGCACGAGCAGCAGCAGGGCGCCGGCGCCCACCGAGCGCCACGGGTGGTGCTGGACGGCGCGGCTCCAGCGGTAGGAGAAGGTCTCCTCCGGGGCCTTGCGGCTCTGCATCCGCACCTCGCCCTTGAGCTGGCTCAGGAACGACCCGACGACCAGCAGGAGCACGCCGACGAGGATGAAGGGGAGGGCCAGGCCGGCGGCCCCCAGGCCCACCGAGACCAGGGCGAGGGCGACGGCGCCGGCGGCGAGCAGGCCCCGCCAGCGGGTGATCTCGACCCGCTCGCCGGCGAAGCCGAGCAGGGCGGGCAGGAGGGTGATCGAGGCGACCACGGTGATGGCCACGACGCGGGCGGCGCCGACGGCCAGGCCGGTGACGAAGCTGATCCCCATCAGCAGCAGGCCCATCAGCGAGATGACCACGGTGGTGCCGGCGAAGACGACGGCCCGGCCCGAGGTGTCGAGGGCGACGGCGGTGGCCCGCTGGGTCGAGAGCCCGTGGTGCAGGTTCTCCCGGTAGCGGGTGACGATGAACAGGGCGTAGTCGATGCCCACGCCGAGGCCGATCATCACGCCGAGGGTCGTGGCGAACTCGGGGATGGTGACGACGTTGGACAGGATCCCGACCACGATCGAGCCCAGGCCGATGCCGAACAGGGCCACGCCGATCGGCAGGCCCATGGCCAGCACCGAGCCGAAGGCGAAGATCAGGATGACGATGGCGAAGCCGAGGCCCAGCACCTCCGACGAGGGGGCCTCGAACTCGGCGAAGGTCTGGCCGCCCAGGTAGATCTCCAGCCCGTCGGCCTCCGCCTCGGCGTCCTCGGCGAGGGGCCGGATCTCGTCGGCGACCTCGACGGCCTCCTCGTAGGTCATGTCGGCCGGCAGCTCGATCTCGGCGTAGGCGATGCGCCCGGCCCCGGGGCCCTCGCCGGCGGCGATGCGGATGGCGCCGCCCGGGTCGCCCTCGCCCTGCGGCTCGTCGTAGGGGCTGGCCAGGTTCACGCCCTCGATCCCCCTGACCTCCTCGAAGAGGCGGGCCATGGGCTCCTGGATCTCGGGGTCGGTCACCGGGCGGTCGGCACGGAACACGATCGAGCCGCTCTGGCCGGCGCCGGCCCCGCCGAAGCTGTCCTCGAGGATCTCGATGCCCCGGCGGCTCTCGACGTCGGGGAGGGTGAACTCCGACTGCGACTTGGTGCCGAGGGCACCCGAGAGGGCCCCGCCGACGACGAGGGCGAGGATCCAGAGCCCGAGGACGATCCAGCGACGGTCGTGGCACCAGCGGCCAAGGCGAGCGAACATAGGAACTCCATCGGCGGCGTGGGGCAGGGACCAAGCCCAGCCTCCACCCTTTGTGCACGCAGGCACAATGTCGCATCGGTCACCTGCGGCCGGCGGGTAGCGTCGGGGCCCGATGTGCGGACGGTTCGTCTCCTCCAGCTCCCCGGCCGACCTGGCGTCGTACTTCGGTGCCGAGGCCCCGGTCACCGAGGCGCTGGAGCAGAACTTCAACGTGGCCCCCACCAGCGACGTCTACGTCGTCCACGCCGACGGCGGCACCCGGAGGGTCGACGCCTACCACTGGGGCCTGGTCCCGGGCTGGGCCAAGGACCCGAAGGTCGGCAACCGGATGATCAACGCCCGGTCCGAGACCCTGGCCAGCAAGGGCGCCTTCAAGCCGGCGTTCAAGCGACGCCGCTGCATCGTCCCGGCCGACGGCTTCTACGAGTGGAAGAAGGTGCCGGGCCAGAAGCGGAAGCAGCCGTACTTCATCCACCGCCCCGACGACGAGCCCTTCGCCTTCGCCGGGCTGTGGGAGGTCTGGCGCGGGTCCAAGGAGGACGAGGCCCACGACGGGACCGAGCAGCTGCGCTCGACCACGATCATCACCACCGACGCCAACGAGCCGATGTCCGCCATCCACGACCGGATGCCCGTGGTGCTGCCGCCGTCGGCGTGGGACGACTGGCTCGACCCCGACAACGACGACATCGAGACGCTCGGCAAGCTGCTCGTCCCCGCCCCGCCGGCGCTGATCACCATGCACCCGGTCGGCGTGGCCGTGGGCAACGTGCGCAACCGCGGTGCCGAGCTGATGGCGGAGATCGCCCCCGAGGAGACCCTCGAGCAGGGCGGCGACGGCGGGTGAACACCGCGTCCCGGCGGCCCGGCGAGGCGCCAGCCGAGTGGGCCCGATGAGCAACGGGTGGGGGATCCGGCGCCGGCTGGATGCCTCCGCGCTGCGCTGGCAGGCGCGGCTCGACACGGCGTGGGTCGACCGGACCCTGCCGTGGGCGATCGGCGGCGTCCTGGCCCTCGCCCTGGCGGCGATCGGCTTCGCCGTGCAGCGCCAGCTCGACGGCGGTCCGACCCTCGCGGTGTGGACCCAGGCGGCGTGGAACCTGGAGCACGGCCACGGGGCGTCGTCGACGCTGGCCGGGGGCAACGTGGTCACCGACCAGTGGGCCCTCACCTCGCTG
>JBQGCF010000383.1:0-7507 GCA_052038315.1 Iamia sp. | reverse complement strand
ACTCGGCACCGGGCTCCGCCCGGTGCGCGCCGGTCGGGCCGGCCGGCTGCCCGGCCCGGGGGGGGGGGGCGCCGGCGAGGGTGGCCCGCCCGGCGGCGACGCTGCGGCCGGCGGCCCGCCCGTCGCCGAAGGGGTTGGCGGGCGGGTCGGTCGGGGGCGCCTGGAGCAGGCTGACGGTCCGGTGGCGGATCGCCACGGGGTCGGTGCCGACCAGCCAGGCCGTGCCGGCCTCGACCGCCTCGGCCCGCTCGGTCGTGTCCCGCAGCACCACGCACGGTGTCCCGAAGGTCGGCGCCTCCTCCTGGATGCCGCCGGAGTCGGTGAGCACGACGTCGGCCCGGGCGAGCAGGGCGACCAGGGCGGGGTGGCGGAGCGGGTCGGCCAGCACCACACGGGGGTGGTCGCCCAGCTCCTGGACCACCACGTCGTGGACCAGGGGGTTCGGGTGGACGGGGACGACCACCCGGAGATCGGGTACGTCGGCCAGCACGGCCCGGACCCCGTCGAGGATCCGGCGCAGCGGCTCGCCCCAGCTCTCCCGCCGGTGCACGGTGAGCAGGGCCAGCGCCCCGCCGTCCGGGCCCGGGACGGCCGGGAGGTCCGGGCGGGGGTGGCGGGCGCCGCCGCCCCGGGCGGCGTCGACGGCCGTGTTGCCGGTGCAGGTGATCGTGGCCGGGTCGACGCCCTCCCGCTGCAGGTTGGCCACGGCCCGGGGCGTGGGGGCGAGGTGGACGGTGGCCAGGCGGGCCACCAGCCGGCGGTACCCCTCCTCGGGGAAGGGCTCGGCGAGCGTCGGGGTGCGCAACCCGGCCTCGACGTGGACGACCGGGGTGCGCCGCCAGAACCCGGCCATGGCCCCGGCCAGGGCGCTGGCGGTGTCGCCCTGGACGACGACGGCGGCCGGGTCCTCGTCGGCGAGGATCGCCTCCAGGCCGGGGAGGAGGTGGGCCATCAGGGCGCTCTGCGACCAGCTGCGGCGACGGGGGACGTCGATCCGCCGGTCGGCCCGCAGGCCGTAGGTGGCGAGGGCCTCGTCGGCCAGGTCGGGGTGCTGCCCGGTGAGGATCACAAGCGGCCGGAGGTCGGTGGCCCGCTGCAGCTCGGCGATGACCGGGGCCAGCTTGATGGCCTCGGGGCGGGTGCCCACGACGACTGCGATGGTGTGGGGGGTGGTGTGGGACATGGTGCGGAGGGGGTCGGCCGGGGCCGCGCAGGAGGGGTGGTGCGGGGCCCCGGCCGACGGCTCGGGTCAGGCGACGGCGAACCGGCGCTGACGGCGGTGGAGGACGAGGGCGGCGCCACCGGCGGCGAGGAGGATCCCCCCGGCGATGGGCAGGCCGGCGGCGGGCACGACCGGGATGGCCCCGGCGACCTGGTTGGGCCCGCAGGTCACCACGCCGACCTCGAGCAGGCCGCCGCCCAGCAGGTTGACGGCGAGGGCGGTGACCGTGATCGAGCCGTCGTCGTTGACGACCTGGCCGTTCAGGGTGATGTCCAGGATGTTGGCCAGGCCCACGACGTTGTTGGGCGCCGGGTCGGCGGCCAGCGTCAGGAGGGGGAGGCCGGCGAGGGTCACGGCGCCGTCGGCGATGCGGGCCCGCCCGGCCGGCTCACCGGTGCTCGAGGCCGTGCACTCGGCGGTGATGGCGCCGGCGTTGAGGACGAGGCCGGGGGCCAGGTCCAGGGTGACCCCGTCGTCGGTCGTGCCCGGGTCGCAGACCCCGTTGGCGGAGATGGTGATCTCCGACGAGGGGGCGATCAGCCCGGCGCAGGCGGCGGAGGTGCCGTCGGCCCGGGCCACCGCGATCTGGCCGAGGGCGCCGGCGCCGAGGACGTCGTTGTCGGGCAGCGTCGGCTCGGTGTCGCCCCCGCTGACCTGCTCGGGCTGGGTGCCGTCGTTCGATGCGCTCACCGTCTCGGGGATCGGTGCGCCGGCCAGGAACAGGCCGGTGGCCGTGGCGGCCGAGGTGTCGGCCCCGGCCGGGGTGGCGGCGACGACGAAGAGGAGGGAGGCGACGCCGATGGCGACGGCCAGCTGGCGGGGACGGGTCATGACGGTGCTCCGGTGAGGGTGGGGTTGGTGGTGGGGTTGGTGTCGGGGTTGGTGGACGTGACGCGGGCGGTCTTCTTCCAGTCGTGGCGGCGCGTCAGGATCCGCACGACGGCCCACCACGTGGCGACGTAGTGGAGGTTGCTGTAGGCCCAGTTGCCGAGGCCCAGGGCCACCGCCTCGCGGCGGGTGAGGCTCGTCTCGACCCGGGACCGGTAGATCAGGCCCCAGATGGCGAACGGGCCCAGGCCCCCGACGAGGACGAGGGGGACGACGCCCCACTGGCCGCTCGCCACCCAGCCGGCCGGGCCGGCGGCGTTGGCGGCCAGGTAGCCGGCCAGCACGACGTACGACCAGGCGTAGACGACCGTGCCGACGACCTGGACCCAGGGCAGCAGCAGGAAGTAGGCGATCTCGAAGGCGGCGGTGTTGGAGAGGTTGCGGCTGGCCAGCACCGGGCGGAGGTAGCGGCGGCACTGCATCGCCCCCTGGGCCCAGCGGCTCCGCTGGCGCACGAGGGCCCGCACGCCGGGCAGCCCCTCCTGCGACACCGAGACGTGGTGGCAGTAGGCGGTGCGGTGCCCGGCGAGCAGGACGTGGACGCCGAGCTCGAAGTCCTCCAGCAGGGCGCCGTGCCACGGCGTCCCGGCCTGCTCGGCGATCTCGTCGAGCACCGAGAGCCGGGTCAGCTGGCCGTTGCCGCCCATGGCCACGCTGCCGGTGCGCTCCCGCAGCAGCTGCATGGCGGCGATGGGGCCGACGAACTCCAGGTCCTGGAGGTCGAGCAGCCGCCGGCGCCAGCGGGCGGCGGGGAGGGGCCGGTCGCCGGTGCTGCGGTTGGCGATCCGGACCGCCACCTGGACGGCCCCGATGCGGACGTCGCCGAAGAAGCGGTCGCTGGCCAGGACGGGCAGGGCGCCCTCGGACAGCTCGCCGTCGGCGTCGACCACCCCGACGATCACCCGGGAGCGGTCGGCGGTGTCCGCCTCCCAGGCGGAGATGGCCCGCCAGGCGTGGTTGAGGGCCTCGCCCTTGCCCTTGCGGGCGTCCGGCAGCTCACGGCGGAGCAGGTGGACCCGGGGATCGCCGGCCGCGAGGTGGGCGATGATCGCCGGCGTCTCGTCGGTCGACCCGTCGTCGACGCACCAGACGTGGGCGGCGGGGTGGCTGGCGAGCAGCCGGCGCACCGTCCCGCCGATGACGGCGGCCTCGTCGAGGCAGGGCACGACCAGGTGCCATCCGAAGGTGTCGACCTCACCGGGCGGCGGCGGGGCGAGCCGGATGTAGGCCACGCCGATGACGGTCACGTAGCTGAGGAAGGCCACGCACAGGGCGAAGGCGAACAGGTTGATGGCGACCAGCACCGCTCAGCCCTCCTCGCCCCGGGCGAGGCTCCAGCCGAAGGCGGCCAGCCCGGCGACCAGGCCGACGGTCGAGATCAGCGTCCCGATCAGCACGTGCGACTGGCCATAGCCCCGCTCGTAGCCGAAGACGTGGATCGCCCCGCCGATGACGCCGAAGCGGATCTGGTTGAGGAGCACGACGCCGGCGACGGCGAGGCCCAGGGCGGTCAGCGTCCGGCGCACCGGCACCCGCCCGCTGGCCAGGGCCAGGGCCCCGACGCCGAGGAACGGGATGGCCAGGAGGGCCGTGCTGCACCCGGTGGCGATGGTGAAGCCGGCCCTCCCGGCACCGCTGTCGACGATGACCGTCGTCCCGAACCGCTCGGCGCCGGTGCCCATCGCCCGGAGCACGGCGGTCGACAGGATCGCCTCGCCGAGCCGGATCCCCCGCAGGGCGAGGAGCGAGGCCACGATGGCGGCGGCCAGCCCCAGCGCGGTGACCAGCGCCGTCGGCGTGGCCGTCCGGGCCCGCTCGAACCGGTGCGTCGGCGACGTGACGACGGCGCTCACGCCCGGCCCTCGGCCTGGAGGCGGGAGCGGACGAGGACGAACCCGGCGACGAGCAGCCCCAGCCCGATCAGGGCCAGGGCGAGGAGCGGCAGCCCCGTGCGGGCCAGCTCGGCCGGGCTGGCGCCGGACCCGGTGGCGGCCCCCGCCCCGCCCACGAGACCGGCGCCAGCGACACTCCCTCCGATGCGATACATGACCACCTCCGAGCCAGGCACCGAGGGCGGATCTCGCTCTCAGTGTTCTGACAACCACTGCTAGTGGCGGTGGTGGTTCACCGGCAGCGGATGACGCTCCTGCCGGTCACATCGCGAATTCTGTCATTCACCCGCAGGGATGACCTCAAAAGTGGGGGGCGGCCTCACCCCTCCGGGCAGGCGGAGGCCAGGGCGAGGATCGTGCAGGCCCCGGCCCGGGTGATCTTCCACTCGTCCTCGACCTGCTCCAGGGTGACGGGGAGGTCGGTGGCGAAGGGCTCGCCGTCGACGATCACGTCGGTCGTGGCCGTGGCCGTGGTCCCGCTGACGGTCACCGCGGTGATGTCGAGCTCGACGGCGAAGGAGCTGGTGACCTCGAGGGTGGCGTCGACGGTCGGCTCGAGGTCGTCGCCGTCGATCACGTGGGCGGACCGCTCGGCGAAGGGCACGTCCTCCAGGGTGAGGGCGGCGGCCACGACCTCGCGGATGGCGGTCTCGTCGTCGGCCGAGGCGGCCTCGGCGGGCGCGGTGGTGGCGACCGGTGCGGCCCCGGCCCCGCCACCCTCGATCACGACGAAGCGGGTGCCACCGCAGCCGGCCAGCAGCAGGGCCAGGGCGACGGCGACCGCGAGGGCGATGGACGGGCGGGTGCTCACGAGGGGTCCTCCACGGTGGTGGTGCGCTTGCGACGGCGGTCGAGCCACATGACGACGCCGGTCCAGCCCAGGACGAGCGGGGCCAGGCCGACCCCGACCCAGACCCACCTGGTGGTCGTCCCGCCGAACGACCCGGTGTGGACCGGGTAGCCCCAGGTCTCGTAGGCCTCGACGCTCGCCCCGTCGAGGCGGTGGTCGTCGACCGAGACGATGGCGCCGGAGTACTGGTCGACGGCGAAGGTGACCGGGCGCTGGTTGCCGACCATGGCGAAGGACGAGGGGTCGACGGCGGCCGACACGGTGTAGACGCCGACCGGGCTGCCGGCCGGGGTCGACACACCGGTCACCTCGACGGCCGGGTCCAGCGCCTCGACCCGGCGCCGGGCCTCCTCGGGCCCGATCGACGGTGTGGGGGCCACCGTCGACAGGGGCGTCTCGGTCGCCGGGTGGTCGAAGGTGCCGAGGGTGACGACCCGCCACACGTCCTCGACCTGGCGGGGGAAGGCGAGCTGCAGCCCGGTCACCACGATCAGGACGAGCGGCACGAAGGCGGCGATCCCGACCGCCTTGTGGAGGTCGAGGTGAAAGGTGAAGCGACCGCGCCGGCGTCGCACCTTCAGGGCCCGGGCCCAGCGCTTCACGCCCGGCCAGTACCAGACGTAGGCGCCGGTCAGCAGGACGACGAGCCAGGCCACGCCGAGGGCGCCGACGACGGTCAGGCCGGCGAAGCCGGCGATCGACGTGCTGTTGAGGCGGACGTGGACCTCGAAGGCCCAGCGCAGCAGGAGCGGCATCCGGTGGTCGGTGGTGGTCACCTCGCCCGAGCCCGGGTCGACCAGGGCGGTGCGCAGCTCGCCGTCGGGGTGGGTGACGACGACCCGGTACATGCCGCCGCTGCCGTCGGCCCCGGGGGCGCCCACGGAGGTGACGGGCGCGCCGTCGGCCGCCTCCGACGCCGCTCGGGCCGCCTCGGCCATGCCCACGTCGCCGCTCGTGACCCGGAAGTCGTCCCGGTTCCACCACCGGCCGATCTGGGGCTCGAAGACGAGCAGGGCGCCGGTCAGCGACTCGACGACGATCCACACGACCAGGACCAGCGAGACCCAGCGGTGGACGACGACGAAGGGGCCGCGCCGGGCGGTCAGCCACCGGTGCAGCGCCCGCCGGACCCGCGCCCGCCGCGTCGGCGTCGGCGCCGCCGGGCGCGCCGCCCGCAACCGGGCGAGCCGCTCCTCGGTCGGGTCCCCGGTGCGGTCCTCCTCGATCACGGCGCCCACGAGTCGGACGTTAAGCAGGCTTTACGAGATTCGTCAACGTGGCTCTCCTGTCACATCGCGGCGGGCGGCGGTGCTGTAGGGGTGTGAGCGTGGTGACGGCATCGACCGGCGGAGCGGTGCGGGCCGACCTGGAGGAGGTCTTCCGGCGCGACTACCGCCTCGTCGTCGGGGTGGCCGCCCGGGTGCTGGGCACCGGCGACCAGGCCGAGGACGTGGCCCAGGAGGTCTTCCTCGCCTTCGCCCGCTCCTCGGTGCCGGCGGCCGAGGCCCGGGGCTGGCTCTCGGTGGCCGCCGCCCACACCGCCCTCAACCTGATCCGCTCGGGCCGGCGCCGTGCCGCGCGAGAGGAGAGGACGGCCAGCGGAGGCGTCGCCCACGCCGCCGACGTGGCCGACGCGGTCCTCGCCGACGAGGACCGCCGCCGGGTCCGGGCCGCCCTGGCCCGCCTGCCCCGCACCCAGGCCGTCGCCCTCGTGCTCCGCCACAGCGGCCTCAGCTACGCCGAGGTGGCGGCGGCCCTCGACCTGTCCCCCGGAAGCGTCGGGACCACGGTGCGACGCGCCGAGTCCGCCCTGCGCAAGGAGCTGCCCGATGTCCCACCTCGTTGCCGGGGTCCTGCGCCGGCTGGTGGACGACACCGCCGGCGTGGCCGACGCCGACCACGACCACCTCGCCGGCTGCTCGCCCTGCCGGGCCCGGCTCGACACGATCGAGGCCGACGCCGAGCGCATCGGCGCCGCCCTCGCCGTCGACCACGAGGTCGACGTCGACGCCGCCCTCCGCCGGTTGCTGGCCACGCCCGTGGCGCCGGTGCGGCCGATCGCCACCGCGCCCCGCCGCCGGGTCCGCACGGCGCTGCGCCGGCCGGTCGTGGCCGGGGTGGCCGCCGCCGCCCTCGTGGCCGGGGCCGGCGTCGCTGCGGCCAACGACTGGCTGCCGATCTTCTCGGCCGAGCGGATCGAGCCGGTCCGCCTCGGCGCCGACGACCTGGTCGCCCTGCCCGACCTGCGCGACTACGGCGACGTGGTCGTGACCGACGAGCCCGACGTCCACCCGGTGCCCGATGCCGCCACCGCCGAGGAGGAGACCGGCCTCGACGTCCCCGAGGTGGCCGCGCTGCCCCGGGGCGTGGAGGGCGAGCCGCGCTACCAGGTGGGGGAGGAGGCGGCGGTGACCTTCACCTACTCGGCCGACGAGGCCGGCTCGGGCGCCGAGCTCGACGGCAGCCGGGCCCGGCTGGTGGTCGGGCCCGGGGTCGCCGTGCTGTGGGAGGGCCGGGCCGGGCGCCCGGACCTGATCGTCGGCCGGGCCCGCGCCCCGCGGGCCGAGTCGGCCGGGGGCGTGCCGTTCGAGGCGCTCCGCGACCACCTCCTGTCCCTCCCCGGGCTGCCCGACGCGGTGGCCTCATCGCTGCGCA
>JBQGCF010000382.1:0-9805 GCA_052038315.1 Iamia sp. | reverse complement strand
GGCCGGCGGGCCGCGGCGTCGGCGGCGACGTCGGCGGCCGCCTCGGTGACGAGGAAGGAGCGCAGCCGGACGGTGCGCTCGGGCTCGAGGGTGGGGGTCGTGGTCATGACGGGGTCTCCAGGACGGTGAGGGGGACGGTGGGGGGACGATCGGGGTCGAGCCCGGCGCGGGCCCGGCTGAGACGGGACTTTAAGGTGCCGGGGGCGATGCCGAGGGCCACGGCGATCTCGTGGTGCGAGAGGCCCTCCCAGACCGAGAGGACGAGGACGTCTCGCTCCCGGCGGGGCAGGGCCTCGACCCGGGCCAGCACGACCCGGGCCTCCTCGGCCGCCTGGGCCTGGGTCTCGACCAGGGCCGGCGAGCGGGGCGGCAGGCCCGAGAGCCGGGCCAGGGCGGCGGTGTGGCGGCGCCGGCTGCGGTGCCACCGCCGGGTCACGTTGGCGGCCACGCCGTAGAGCCAGGGCAGGGCCGACGGCTGGTCGAGGCTCACGCCGGCCCGGCGCCGCCAGGCCTCCAGGAACACCACGGCGGTGACGTCCTCGGCCACGCCGGGGTCGCCGGTGCGGCGCAGGACGTAGCCGTGGATGCGGGGGCCGTGGCGGGCGAACAGGAGGCCGAAGGCGTCGGCGTCGTCGTCCCGGATGCGCCGCCACAGCTCGGCGTCGTCGGGCTCGTCGGGTGGATCGTGCATGGCCCCCCTATCCCCGGACCCGCGCCGCGGTTCCCGCTCAGCCCTCGCGGACGACGTCCGCCGGGTCCTTGTCGACCCGCAGGCCGAGGTAGCGGGGGTGGCGCAGGCGGCCGGCGGTGCTCCAGTCGCCAAAGCCGACCTGGGCCACCAGCTCGGGCCGGACCCACCGGGCCCCCTTCTCGCGGGGCGGGTCGTCGACCGGGGGCGCGTCGACCTCGATGGCCTCCAGCCGGACCTTCAGGTCGCGCAGCACCGCCTCGGTGAAGCCGGTGCCGACCTTGCCGCCGTACCGGAACCGATCCCCGTCGTGGTAGCCGAGCAGCAGGGCGCCGACCGCGACCCGGCCCCCCGACGGCGGCGTCCACCCGACGACGACCATCTCCTGCTCCCGCACGACCTTGAGCTTGAGCCAGTCGCGGCTGCGGCGGCCCTGGTAGGTGCTGCCGACCCGCTTGGCGATCAGCCCCTCCCAGCCCTCGTCGCGAGCCCGCTCGACCAGCGCCGTGCTCTCCCCCTCCAGCGCCTCGACCAGCTCGATCGCCGGGCCGGGCTCGACGACCCGGGCGAGCAGCGTCTGGCGGTCGCGCAGCGGGAGGTCGCGCACGTCGCGGCCGGCGACCCACAGCAGGTCGAAGGCCACGAACGTCACCCGCACCGGCGAGCGCCGGGACCGGGCCTCGCTGTGGACGTGCATGCGCTGCTGCAGGAGGCCGAAGCTGGTCTGGCCGGCCTCGTCGTAGGCGACCACCTCACCGTCGACGACGGCATCGACCGCCACCCCCTCGGCCAGCCCGTCGACCACCTCGGGGTAGACGTCCTCCTGGTGGATCCGGTTGCGGGACAGGAGGGTGACCTCGCCGTCGACGATCCAGGCCAGCAGCCGCACCCCGTCGAGCTTGCGCTCGAACACCCAGCCCCCGTCGCCCGCCGGCAGCCGGGCGTCGGGCGCCAGCGTCGCCGCCATCGGCTCGTACCAGCGCTCCGGCCCGGGCTCGTCCACCACCCCGCCTTGCTAGCCGGTCAGCCGGGGGTGCGGGCCCGCGCCGCCCAGCCCATCTCGTGGGCCTCCACCTCGATGGCGACGAAGCCCTGGGCGGCCAGCCGCTCGGGGAGGGTCGCCGGGTCGACCGGCAGGTAGGTGTCGCCCTCGTGGAAGGCCTCCAGGTCGTCCCGGTGGAGGCTGTCGCTGGCCACGAAGGGCGCACCGGGCCGGAGGACGCGGGCGACCTCGGCGAAGATCCGGTCCTGCAGCTCGGGCGTGGGCACGTGGTGCAGCATCGAGAAGCAGACGGCGCCGGTGAAGCGGTCGTCGGGCAGGTCGAGGGCGGTGGCGTCGCCCTCGACGACGGTGACGTTGGTGCCGGCCAGGCGCTCGGCCAGCCGGGCGGCCAGCACCGGGTCGATCTCGACGGTGGTCAGGGCGGCGGCCTCCTCCCGGAAGACGTCGGTGGTGGCGCCGAAGCCGGGCCCGACCTCGAGCACGTCGGCGCCCAGGTCCACCGTGGCCCGGGCCCACGGGATGATCTCGGCGCGGACGAACGCCCGCCACTCGGGGCTGTCGCAGATGTCGTGTCCCTCGTTCACCCGGCCGACGGTACGGACGGAGGGCGTCGTCGGGTACGGGCTAGCGTGACATCCCATAGCGCGAACCGGACACGGCACCATCGTCACCGCCTGGCCGCTGGAGGTGGGCACGCGGTACCCGTCGCACCGGCACCGGCCCACCAGCTGAGCCTGGCCACCGGCGCCGGGGCCATCGCTCTGGAGGCCGAGGGGCGGACGTGGATCGTGCTGCCCGACCGGGCCGTGTGGATCCCGGCCGGGGTCGAGCACGGCGTCGACGCCCTCGGGGCCGGCGTGATGACGACGCTGTGGCTCGACCCGGCCCGCTGCCCGATCGGCTGGGAGCGCACCGCGGCCGTCACCGTCGACCCGCTGGTGCGGATGCTGGTCGACCGGCTGCTCGACCCGGCGCTGGCCGCTGCGGCCCGGACCCGCTCGGAGGCGGTGCTGTTCGACGTGCTGGCACCGGTCGAGGCGGACGTGCTCGACCTGTCGCTGCCGGTCGACGACCGGGCCCGCCAGGTGGCCGAGGCGCTGCTGGCCGACCCGGCCGACGACCGCACCCTGGCCGCCTGGGGCCGGGCGGTCGGGGCCAGCGACCGGACCCTGCAGCGGGCGTTCCGGGCCGGCACCGGCCTCGGCTTCCACGAGTGGCGGACCCGCGCCCGGGTCGCCGCCGCCCTGCGCCTGCTGCTCACCGACCGGCCCGTCGCCGCCATCGCCGGCGACGTCGGCTACGCCACCTCCAGCGCCTTCGGCGCCGCCTTCCGCCGGGTCACCGGGCTCACGCCGTCAGCGTTCCGCTGACCACCTCCACGTCGGGATCGGCCTCGGGGGCGTGCAGCCCGAGCAGGGCGGCGCCCTCGGCCTCGACGTCCCGGCGCTGGGCCCGGGTCCAGGGCCGCATCGGGCGCAGGCGGAGCCGGGCCCGGTCGGCGTCCCGCTCGATCGACCACAGCCCGGCCACCACCCCGTCGACCAGCACGACCCGGGGCCGGGGGTCGAGCCCGAGCACGTGGCTCGACCCGAGGTCGGGGGGCACGATGCGGCTGCGGTCGGCGTGGCTCAGCACCGTGTTGTCGAACTCGGGCAGGAACCGCACCGGCGCGGGCACGTCCTCCTCGGGGAGCAGGCCGTCGGGGAGGTCGACCAGCTCCCGGCCGGTGTCCTCGTGGCGGTACCTGACCAGGCGGTCGGCCAGCCGGTCGAGCCTGGCCTTCACGCCCGTCCACCCCGACCACGTGGCGATGTCGGCCGCGGTGGCCGGCCCGAAGGCGGCCAGGTAGCGGAGGATCATCGCCTCCTCGGCCTCGGGCGTGGGCTGCGCCAGCGGCCGGCCGACCCACCCGTCGAGCGGGGCCCACCGGGCCTGGCCGGCCTTCCCCCAAACGCCGCGAGGCGGGACCTGGACCGTCGGCAGCGTGTACTTGATCACGTCGACCAGACGGTCGAGGTCGGGGCTGCCGACGTCGGCCACCCGGGCCCGCACCTCGGCGCCGCTGCGGGGCTCCTCGCCGATCCAGGCCCAGACGTCGGCCAGCACGGCGTCGATGTCGACGCCGGCGATCGCCCGCCCGAACATGTTGCCGGGCGAGACGCGACGGGCCATCACCTCCTCGACCAGGGCCCGGGCGGCGAGGGCGTCGGCCGCGGTGTGGAGGTGGACCGTGCCCCGCCACGTGACCAGCCGGGCCAGGGTGCGGTCCTCCAGCAGGCCGCCGAGGATGTGGGGGTCGAACCCGGCGAGCCGGGACCACAGCCCGGTGTAGGGGTCCAGCGGCTCCTGGGCCTGCAGCCCGACCAGGTGCTCGACCTCCTCGGGGATCGGCCGGTCGACCCGCTCGAGCAGGTGCTGGCGGGCGAGCAGGGCGCGGCCGAGCCGGCGACGGGTCAGGATGGGGGCGGTCGAGCGGGGCACGGGTCGAGTCTCCTGCACTGAAGTGGCCATGTCCTGACCGGTTTGGGGTGCGATGCTCGCCCCGTGCGTGCCGATCGCCTCGTGGCCGTCCTCCTCCTGCTCCAGTCGAAGGGCCGGGTCACCGCGGCCGAGGTGGCCGAGGAGCTGGAGATCTCCGAGCGGACCGCCCGGCGCGACCTCGAGGCCCTGAGCATGGCCGGGATCCCCGTCTACTCCCAGGCCGGGCGGGGTGGCGGCTGGTCGCTGCTCGGCGGCGCCCGCACCGACCTGTCGCGGCTCCCCGCGGCCGCGGCCCGCACGCTGTTCCTGGTGGCCGGGCCGTCGTCGTCGGCCACCCCGGAGGCCAAGTCGGCCCTCCGCAAGCTGGTCCAGGCCCTGCCGGAGACGTTCCGGGCCGACGCCGAGGCCGCCGCCTCGGCGGTCATGCTCGACCCGGCCAGCTGGGGCGACCGGCCGCCCGCCCCGCCCCCGTTCCTCGACGAGCTCCAGCGGGCGGTGGTCGACGGCATCCAGGTCGAGCTGGGCTACACCGACCGCGAGCGGGTCGAGAGCCAGCGCACCGTCAGCCCGCTGGGCCTGGTCCAGAAGGGCCGCACCTGGTACCTGGTCGCCAACTCGGACAAGGGCGTGCGCACCTTCCGGGTCTGGCGGGTCCGCTCGGTCACCCGCACCTCCGTCCCCTGCGACCGGCCGCCGGGCTTCGACCTGGCCGAGACCTGGGCCGAGGTGGTGGCGGCCATGGACGAGCGCCGCAGCACCTCGGGCGTCGAGGCCCTCGTCGCCCCCGACCTGCTCGTGCCGCTCCGCTACCACTGGGGCCGCGACCTGGTGGTCGACGAGGACGCCCCGCCCCGCGCCGACGGGCGCGTCGCCGTCACCATCGGCGGGCCGTCGTGGGGGATGGTCGTCGACCAGCTGTCCGGCTACGGCGACGGCATCGAGGTCACCTCGCCGGTCGAGGCCCGGGCCCGGCTGGCCGAGATCGGCGCCCAGCTCGTCGCCCGCTACGCCGGCTCGACCGGCTCGGCCAGCTCGGCCGGCTCGGCCGATGAGTCGGCGGGGTGACGGCGGTCGGCCCGTCGTGCACCACACCACCCCCTCGTCCGACGGCACGCCGATCGCCTACGAGGTCCACGGCACCGACGGGCCGCCGGTCGTCCTCGTCGCCGGGATCTTCTGCACCCGGGCCACCCTCCGGCCCCTGGCCGAGGCGCTGGCCACCGACCACCGCGTCGCCACCTACGACCGGCGGGGGCGGGGCGACAGCGGCGGGGTCGGCGAGCCGGCGCCGGCCGACCCGGCGGTGGCCGTGGCCCGCGAGGTCGCCGACCTGACCGCCGTGATCGAGGCGCTGGGCGGGCCCGCCGCCGTCTACGGCCACTCGTCGGGGGCGGGCGTGGCCCTGCAGGCCGCCGGCGCCGGGGCGCCGATCGGCCGGCTCGTCCTCCACGAGCCGCCCTACGGCGAGGCCGCCGACGCCGCCGAGGTCCGGGCCATGGCGGCCGACGTCGTCACCGCCCTCGACGACGGCCGGCCGGGCGACGCCATCGCCCGGTTCCTGGCCGACATGGGCATGCCCGACGAGGTCCTGGCGGCCACCGCGGCCGACCCGGCGATGGTCGCGGTTGCGCCGACGATGCCCTACGACCTGGCCGTGATGGGCGACCTCGACGACGGCGGGGTCGTCCCCGAGGCCCTCGCCGCCGCGGTCGCGGTGCCCACGTTGGTGGTGCTGGGCGGGGCCAGCCCGCCCTTCTTCCGCACCACCGCCGAGCGGCTCGCCGCCCTCGTCCCCGGGGCCGGGCTGGCGGTCCTCGACGGCCAGGACCACGGCGCCCCGGCGGAGGCGGTCGCCCCTGCCGTCGGGCCGTTCCTCAGCGCCAGGGCGTGACCAGCTCGGTGATCGACGCGGTCACCGCCATCTGCAGCAGCGGGCCGAAGGTGACCCGGTGCACGCCGAGGGCGCGCAGGTCCTCGAGCGAGCCGGCGGCCGAGCCGTTCACCGGGTGGGCGATGGTGTTGACCGGACCGTCCAGCTCGGCGATCAGCGTGCGCAGGGCGTCGGCGTCGGGGGCGGCCACCGGGTAGGAGCAGCGGGAGCCGGCCGCCTCGCACAGCCGCAGCCGGTGGATCGCCTCGGCCAGCGGGTCGTCGAACACCTCGGTGCGGCCGAAGAAGGCGTCGGTGCGGGCGTTGATCACCAGCTCGACGCCGGCCCCGTCGGCCGCCTGGCGGAGGGCGCCGATGTAGTCGGCGTGCTCCTCGGGCGAGCGCATCCGGCCCTCGCCGTGGACGGTGTCCTCGACGTTGATGCCGACCGCGCCGGCATCGAGCACCCGCTCGACCAGCTCGGCGGCCGGCGTGCCGTAGCCCGACTCGACGTCCGCGGTGACCGGCACGTCGACCGCTCCGGTGATGCGGCGGATCCCGTCGAGGGCGTCGTCGAGGGTCATGCCCTCGTTGTCGGCCTGACCCCGGGAGTCGGCCAGCGGGTGGCTGCCGATGCTCAGGGCCGGGAACCCGGCGGCGGCCACCGCCGTGGCGGACCAGGCGTCCCAGACGGTGGGCAGGACGAGGGTGCTGCCCGTGTGGTGCAGGCGGAGCAGCTCGGAGGCGCGGGTGGCGAGATCGCTCATGCCCCCACCTTGCCGCCTCCTCCGGACCTACGCAGGCCGGAACCTCCGCAGGCGGAGGCTGTTGGTCACCACGAAGACGCTGCTGAAGGCCATGGCCGCGCCGGCGAGCATCGGGTTGAGCAGGCCGGCGGCGGCGACGGGCAGGGCGGCCACGTTGTAGGCGAAGGCCCAGAACAGGTTGCCCTTGATCACGGCCAGGGTCCGGCGGCTGAGCCGGATGGCGTCGGCCGCGGCCCGGAGGTCGCCCCGCACCAGGGTCAGGTCGCTGGCCTCGATGGCCACGTCGGTGCCGGTGCCCATGGCCAGCCCGAGGTCGGCCTGGGCCAGGGCGGCGGCGTCGTTGACCCCGTCGCCCACCATGGCCACGACCCGGCCCTCGGCCTGGAGCCGCGTCACGACGTCGACCTTGTCGGCCGGGAGCACCTCGGCCACGACCTCGTCGATCCCGACCTGGCCGGCGACGTGGCGGGCGGCCCGCTCGTTGTCACCGGTGAGGAGGACGGGCCGGAGCCCGAGGTCGCGCAGCCGGGCGACCGCCTCGGCCGACGTCGGCTTCACCGTGTCCGACACGACGAGCACGGCGCGGGCCGCCCCGTCCCAGCCGACGAGCACGGGCGTGCGACCCTCGGCCTCGGCTGCGTCCCGGGCCTCGGCCAGCTCGGCCGGCAGGTGGATCGACCAGTCGGCGAGGAAGCGCTCCCGGCCGGCGACCACGGCGTGGCCGTCGACCACCCCGGTGACGCCGAGGCCCTGGGTGCTGGCGAAGGACTCGACCGGCGTCAGGGCCAGGCCCCGCTCCCGCGCCCCGGCGGCGATGGCCCGGGCGATCGGGTGCTCGGAGGCGTCCTCGACCGAGCCGGCCAGCCGCAACGCGTCGTCCTCGGACGTGCCGGCGGCGACGTGGACGGCGACCAGGGCCATCTCGCCCGTCGTCACCGTGCCGGTCTTGTCGAGCACGACGGTGTCGACCCGGCGCGTCGACTCCAGCACCTCCGGGCCCTTGATGAGGATGCCGAGCTGGGCGCCCCGGCCGGTGCCGACCATCAGCGCCGTCGGCGTGGCCAGGCCCAGGGCGCAGGGGCAGGCGATGATGAGGACGGCGACCGCTGCGGTGAAGGCCACGGCCGTGCTGTCGGTGGTGGCGGCGGTGAGCCAGAAGCCGAGCGTGGCCGCGGCCAGGGCGATCACGACCGGGACGAAGATCCCCGACACCCGGTCGGCCAGCCGCTGGACGGGCGCCTTGCCGGTCTGGGCATCGCTGACGAGCCGGGCGATCTGGGCCAGGGCGGTGTCGTTGCCGACCCGGGTGGCCTCGACCACCAGCCGGCCGCCGGCGTTGACGGTGGCGCCGGTGACGGCGTCGCCCGGGCCGACCTCGACCGGCACCGGCTCGCCGGTGAGCAGCGAGGCGTCGATGGCCGACGTGCCCTCGACGACGGTCCCGTCGGTCGCCACCTTCTCGCCGGGGCGGACGACGAAGCGGTCGCCGACGGCCAGCTCGCCGATCGGGATGCGCACCTCGGCGCCGTCCCGCAGCACGGCCACGTCCTTGGCGCCCATCTCGAGCAGGGCCCGCAGGGCGTCGCCGGAGCGGGCCTTGGCCCGGGCCTCGGCGTAGCGGCCGGCGAGGAGGAAGGTGGTGACGCCGGCGGCGACCTCCAGGTAGATCGAGCTGGACGCCATCCCCCGCTCGGGGCGGATCGAGAAGCCGTGGCTCAGCCCGATCACCCCGGCGTCACCCCACAGCAGGGCCCACAGCGACCAGCCCAGGGCGGCGAGGATGCCCACGCTGACGAGCGTGTCCATGGTGGCGGCGCCGTGGCGCAGGTTGGTCCACGTCGCCCGGTGGAACGGCCACGCCCCCCACACCGCCACCGGGGCGGCCAGGGTGAGCGAGAGCCACTGCCAGCCGTCGATCTGCAGCGCCGGCACCATGCCCATCAGCACCACCGGCACCGCCAGCACGGCGCTGACGACGAGCCGCTGCCGCAGCACGTCGATCGGAGCCACCTCGTGGCTCATGTGGTCGTGCGGGTCGTGGTGCTCGTGGTGCTCGGGCTCCGGTGGGACGACGCCGTAGCCGGTGGCCTCGACGGTGGCGACCAGGTCGTCGTCGGAGACGTCGCCGGCCACGGTGACCCGGGCCTGCTCGGTGGCGTAGTTGACCGTGGCGGTCACGCCGTCGAGGCGGTTGAGCTTCTTCTCGACCCGGGCCGCGCACGAGGCGCAGGTCATGCCGGTGATGGTGAGGTCGACCTCGCGGGTGTCAATGGTCATGGCCGTGGACCTCCACGGTGAAGGGGAACGTGCGGACCACCCCGCCGACCTGCAGGTCGAGGAACAGCCGGTAGGTGCCGGGCGTCGGGAACGAGGCGCTGAAGGCGACCGGCCCCTCGTCCTCTTCGTGCGGGTGGACGTGGGAGTAGGCCAGGTCGTCGGTGCGGAAGGCGACGAGGTGGCCGCGGGCGCCGAGGTAGGGCTCGGGCTCGCCGCCGTCGAGGGCGAAGGACAGCTCGACGTCGCCGACCTCGGCGTGGCCCTCCATGGCGACGGTGAGGCCGTCGACGGTGGCGGTGGCGGCCGGCTCGGGGACGGCGACCGGGGCCACGGCACCGGGGACGGTGAGGTCGCCGCCCAGGACCAGCTCGGGCCCGTCGACCGGCGTCAGGTCGGCCACGACCCGGTACGAGCCGGGGGCCAGGTCCGGCCGGGCGACCGACCAGGTGCCGTCGGCGTCGACCTCGGGGTGGACGTGGGCGTAGCCGACCAGGTCGCGCCCGACGACGATCAGGTGCAGCGGCCTCTCGTGGACGACCTCGGTCTCGACGACCGGCGCATCGTCGGGGTCGAGGACCTGGAAGCGGAGCTCGTCCTCGGTCGGCGCCAGGGCCAGGCGGTACCCGTCCTGGGTGGCCGCCGTGCCGGCCGCCGCAGCCTCGTCGCCGCCCTCGGCGGTCTCGCCCTCGGCGGTCTCGCCCTCGGCGGTCTCGCCCTCGG
>JBQGCF010000381.1:0-10175 GCA_052038315.1 Iamia sp. | reverse complement strand
CGGGGGGCCCCGGTCTCTGTTGGGCCCCCCTCCCTCCCCCACTCCGTTGGGGGGGGGGGGCCGCCGGCCGCGCGCCCCCCGGCACCCCGACCCAGTTCGCTGTACGGGGTCCGGCCGGTTGCGCCGTAGGCTCGCCGTCGTGGAACGACCGCCGGCGGACCCGGCCAAGCTGCTGTCGAGCTGGACCGAGTGGGAGACGGGCGAGACGCCGCCCGGCCGGGTGGTGAGCAACCTCAAGACCGGTGGCCTCCGGGACGTCCTCGATCACGTCGGCACGGCCGAGGGGGCGCCGCCCGACGGGGTCGAGCCGGCCGAGGCCCTCGCCGCCTGGATGGAGTGGGAGGGCGGCGAGACGCCCCCCGGGCCGGTCATGACCCGCCTGCACGAGGCCGGGGTCCGCGCCCTGCTCGAGGAGCTGGCCGCAGCGGCCGCCGGCCCCGCCCCGGGAGACGGGTGACCGACCCCGGAGCCGGCCCGGCCGAGCGGGCCGCGGCCGACGACCCCGACGTCGGCTCGGTCGAGGAGGCCGTCGCCGAGGCCGACGAGCGCGCCGAGGCGGGCCCCGGGGGTCCCGCCGCAGCCGACGAGGGCACGACCGGCGGGGCGGTGTTCGGCGGGGTGCCGGCGGTGGGGCCGCGGCTGCCGGGACGGGGTGGGCCCCAGCGGATCCCGCGGCCGCCCGACGCCCGGCCCGGAGCACCGGCGCCGTGGGTCGACGTGGCCGAGGACCTGCGCCACCCGACCGTCGCCGACGTCCGCCGGGCCCTGGCCGTAGTCGGGCCGGCGGCGCCGTCGCCGGTCGAGGCCGAGGGCTTCTCGGTGGCCAGCCTGCCCGCCGGGGTGGTCGAGTCCCTCGGCCTGGTCGAGCGCCCGCCCGTCCCGTCGGCCGTCCTGGCCCCGCTCTACGACCACGACGGCGAGGCCCACGTCGTGCTCACCCGGCGGAGCCGGCGGATGCGGTCCCACGCCGGCGAGGTCAGCTTCCCCGGCGGGCGGGCCGAGGAGGGCGACGCCGACCTGGTCGCCACCGCCCTGCGCGAGGCCGAGGAGGAGATCGGCCTCGAACCGGCCGTCGTCGAGGTCGTCGGCGAGCTCGACCACCTGGCCACCGTCACCAGCGGGTCGTTCATCGTGCCGTGGGTCGGCGTCGTCCCGGCCGGGCTCGACCTGCGCCCCCGCACCGGCGAGGTCGACCACGTCCTCCACGTCCCGCTGTCGGAGCTGATGGCGCCCGGCGTGTTCCGGGAGGAGCGCTGGAGCTTCGGCGAGGGCCTGGACCGGCCGATCGTCTTCTTCGACCTGGTCGGCGACACCGTCTGGGGGGCCACCGCGGCGATGCTCCGCCAGCTCCTGGGCTTCGTCACCGGCACCGTGGGCCGGGGCGAGCTGGGTCACGACTGATCTTCGCCTCGCCGTGGGCGGTGGGTCGGCTGCGGAGCGTGCCCCGTTCACCTGGGTGTGGTCCCCTGGGGACCCGTGGACGCCACCGTGGTGGCGCAGCGGTCGACGGAGCCGGCGAGGGCGGCGGGTCGTCGACCCCCACCCCGCCCGGTGCGGCGCTGCCTCGTCCTGCTGGCGGCGCTGTCGGCGGTGTCGACGGCCGGCAGGATCGGGGCCCCGGCCCTGTGGGATCGGCCCCTCCTCCTCGTCGTCCTGAGCCCGCGGCTCCCGTTCCTGGTCCACGCCGGCCGCACGGTCCCCTGGTACGTGCTCGGCCCGGTGGCGCTGGCCCGCCTGTGCGGCGCCGACCCGGCCCACTTCCTCCTCGGCCGGCACGGCGGTGACGTCGTCCGCCGACGCGTCCGACGGTGGAGCCAGAGCGAGCGGTGGGCCCGCTGGCCCCGCCTCCGGCCCGGCGGGACGTTCCACCGGCGACTGGCCCGGGCGGCCCCGGCCGGGCGGGGGTCGACGGTGGCCCTGGTGGCGCTGCGGCCGATCGGCCGGCACCTGGCGGCGGCCGGGGCCAGCCACGCCCGCCCCGGCCGGGTGGCGGTGGCCGACGTGCTCGGGACCGTCGCCTACGTGGCCGCCGTCCTCGTCGGTGGCGCGGCCCTCGGCTGACAGCGGACCGCAACCCGCCCCGTCGTACGGTCCCCCGGTGCGACGGGTGATCGGTCTGGCCCTGGTGGCGGTGCTCGCCGTGATGACGCCGGCGTGCGGTGACGACGACGGCCCGTCGGCGGAGGGGGTCGCCATCGCCGCGACCAGCCCCCAGGACGTCAGCGAGGGGACCGTCGAGGTCGACGAGGTCACCCTGGCCGAGCCTGGCTACGTGTGCGTCTTCGGCTACGACGAGAGCGTCGAGGGCGAGGACGCCTACACCGTGCTCGGCGCCAGCGAGCTGATGCTGGCGGGCACCGAGCGGGACGTCGTCGTCCGGCTCAGCGGGCGGCCGACCACCTCCGCGCTCACCGTCTCGCCCTGCACCGACGACGGCGACCACGCCTACGGCAACGTCGCCGACCACCCCGTCGAGGACGACGACGGCCGGATCGAGGCCGTCGTCGAGATCGGCTAGGGCCCAGCCGCCGGCACGCCGGCCGCTAGGGGCAGGCGCAGGGCGTCTCGCCGCAGCGGGGGCAGCCGCCGGCGTAGCGCTGGGCGGCGTCGTCGAGGCTGAGGTCGAGCTGGTCGGCCAGCGTCGCCAGCCAGGCCAGCACGTCGCCCAGCTCGTGGAGCTGCTGCTCGCGGGTCCCCTTGCGGGCGGCCTGGGCCAGCTCGCCGACCTCCTCGGCGAGCCACGCCACGGTCGCCGGGCGGCCCCGGGCCCGGTCCCGCTCCCCGAACGTGGCGGCGATCCGGGATTGGAAGTCGGCGATGTCCACGGCGCCACCGTAGGGGCCGATCGCGCTATGTCGAACTTGCACTCGGCGTGCGATGATCTCGGTCATGGTCCGTCGTTCGGGGAGATCGGTGCTGCGCGGGGTCAGGAACCACCCGCTGCGCGCCGTGGTGTTCGTGGTGCTGCTGGCGGGCTGTGGCGGCTACGCCTGGGCCAACGTCATCGAGCCGATCGTGACCTTGCCGACCGGCGACGTGGCCCGCACCATCCCGGCCGCCCCGCAGCTCGAGGCGCAGGCGGGCGAGGACCTCTTCCGCATCGACGCCACCCGCTCCTCGATGGGCTACTCGGTCGAGGAGAAGCTGGCCGGTCGCGACCGGGGCACGGCCGAGGGCACCACGCAGGGCATCGCCGGCGACATCGCCCTCAACCGGGGCGACCCGGCCGCCAGCCGCATCGGCGAGATCGTGGTCGACGTCCGCCAGCTCCGGTCCGACAACAGCCTGCGCGACCGGCGCCTGCGCCAGGACTTCCTCGCCTCCGACGACCACCCGCTGGCCACCTTCGCCACCACCGCCATCGAGGGCGCCCCGGCCGAGATCCCCGAGAGCGGCGAGGTCGAGCTGCAGCTCGTCGGCGACCTGACCGTGAAGGAGACCACGGTCGAGGCCACCTGGGACGCCACCGTCCAGCTGGTGGGCGACGAGCTCATCGCCACCGCCACCACCACGGTGAAGATGTCCGACCTCGGCATCGGCCCGATCAGCGTGGCCGGGCTGGTCCGCAGCGAGGACGACGTCACGCTCACCTTCGAGCTGGTGGCCGGCGACCCCGCCGACGTGCCCACCGAGCTGCCGCCCCTCGAGGACGAGCGGGCCGACGGCGAGGGCCCCTCCTTCGCCCAGGACGTCCAGCCGATCCTGGAGAGCAGCTGCGCCTCGTGCCACGTCGAGGGCCAGGTCGGCTCGCACGTCATGCCGATGGAGACGGCGGCCGACGCGGCCCGCTACGCCGACGGCATCGGCGTCGTCACCCAGGCCGGCTACATGCCGCCGTGGCCGGCGTCCGACGAGGGCATCCCGCTCCAGCACCCCCGCAACCTCACCGACGAGGACATCGAGACGCTGAGCCGCTGGGCCGAGGCCGGCGCCCCGCTCGACGTCGACCCCGAGACCGAGCTGGTGCCCGAGGTCGACGAGGACGTGCCCACGCCCCGCGAGGACCTCGTCCTGCAGATGGAGGAGCCGTACCAGGGGTCGCCCGACAACAAGGACGACTACCGCTGCTTCACCCTCGACCCCGGCTTCACCGACCCGACCTTCATCACCGGCTACTCGTTCGTGCCCGACGAGCTCGAGGTCGTGCACCACGCCCTCGTCTACAAGGTCAACACCGACGCCGCGGCCCAGGCCCGTGAGCGCGACGGCGAGGACGGCCGGCCCGGCTGGCAGTGCTACGTCGGCACCGGCCTCGACGCCGACGCCGCCCTC
This sequence comes from Iamia sp., assembly GCA_052038315.1. Taxonomy (GTDB): domain Bacteria; phylum Actinomycetota; class Acidimicrobiia; order Acidimicrobiales; family Iamiaceae; genus Iamia. The sequence goes on along the minus strand of JBQGCF010000381.1, from coordinate 5,903 downwards.
AACGGCGGGCTCGGCGGCATCTCCAACCTGGTGGCCGGGTGGGTCCCGGGCCAGCGGCCGCTCGACTTCGGCCACGAGGCCGGGTACCTGGTCGAGCCGGGCGAGGTCCTGATCGCCCAGATCCACTACCACTACGGCGTGGAGGGCCTGCCGGCCGACCAATCGGAGCTGCGCCTCCAGCTCGAGCCCGGCACCGAGGACATCACCGAGCTGGTGACGGCCAACCCGATCGCCCCGGTCGAGATCCCCTGCCAGGAGGGGGACGACGACCACCCGCTGTGCGACCGCGACGCGGCCCTGGCCGAGCTGAACGAGCGCTACGGCGGCATCGCCGGCGCCATCCCCACCGCGGTGCTGGGGGCGTGCGACCGGGAGGTCGAGGACTACGCCGACCAGACCGACGGCCACGGCTCGACCTCCTGCGACAAGACGATGCAGTACAGCGGTCGGATCGTCGACGTCCTCGGGCACATGCACGAGCTGGGCGAGAGCTTCCGCATGACGCTCAACCCGGGCACCGACGAGGAGAAGGTGCTGCTCGACATCCCGACGTGGAACTTCGACTGGCAGCTCAACTACCAGCCGGTCGAGGAGGTGCGGATCGAGGAGGGCGACGTTCTGCGCATCGAGTGCACCTGGGACCGCGGCCTGCGCCACGATCCCGAGCCGAGGTACCTCCTCTTCGCCGAGGGCACCCAGGACGAGATGTGCTTCAGCACCTACACCCTCCTCCCCGACGAACCGGTCGGCGAGGACGCCTACGACGGCCCGATGGGCCGGGGCCGGTAGTCAGAACCGGCCGGTGGCCGGGAGGAGGGGGACCTCGAGGGCGTCGTAGAGGCCGGGCTCGGCGGCCCGCAGCCAAGGGATGGCGTTGACGAGGCGACCGACCGCGGTGGCGTTGCCGCCGGCGGCCCGGTTGCCGCCCTCGTCGGTGGCCTCGACCGTGACCTCGATGCGGGGCCGGCCCTCGACGACGACCCGGTGGGCGCCGGCGCCGCCGTCGGGCGGGACCGGCCAGTCGGGGGCGACGGAAGGGTCGATGCGGGTGACGTGCTCGACGACGATGCGGGGCTCGCCGCCGACGATGCCCTGGACCTCGAACCGCAGCGCCCCCTGCGTCCCGGCCGCGAAGTCGCCCATCCCGTTGGTGACCGTCTCGTCGAGGGCCCGGCGCTCGACGACCTCGCGCACCTCGTCGAGCTCGACGCCCATCGCCCGGGCGATCAGCCGGACCTGCCCGCCCCACACCATCGACGGGACGGTCGGGGCGACCATGGGCGGGACCTCGTCCATGGGCTGGCCCATCCCGACGAGGTGGCGGACCGCATCGGGCTGGTCGTAGGTCGAGTAGTCGAAGATCTCCTGGGCCCGGACCTGGTCGATCGCCGAGCCGAGCCCGGTCAGGAACAGTGGCAGCACGTCGTTGCCCCAGCCCGGGTCGATGCCCGAGACGAACAGGGCGCCGCCCCCGGCCCGGGCCGCGGCCAGCACCGGGTCGCGCACCTCGGGCGGGGCCGACCGGTGGTCGTAGAGGGCGTAGACCGAGGGGGTGACGACGACGGCGCCGGCCTCCAGGGCCCGGACGATGTCGGCCAGGGCGGCGTCGGGGCGCACGTCGCCCGAGGCGGCGTAGACGACGGCGCCGGGGCGGGCGGCGAGGACGCCGTCGAGGTCGTCGGTCAGGGCCACGCCGAGGTCCCGCCCGACGTCGGCGATGGCGCCGGCGTCCCGCCCGACCTTGGCCGCCGTGCTGGTGGCCACGGCGGCCAGGTCCAGCCCCGGATGGGTGGCGACGGCCCGGATGGCGGCCCGGCCGACGTTCCCGGTGCCCCACACGACGGTGCTGATGCGCTGCTCGGCCATCGGCGGAGACTAGAACGCGTTCTCGTTCTCCGCCGGGAGGAGCTCGACGACGCCGTGGGTGCCGTCGACCCGGATGCGCTGGCCGTCGGTGATCAGCCGGGTGGCGGAGCCGACCGAGACGACCGCGGGCAGGCCGTACTCCCGGGCGACGACGGCGCCGTGGGTCATCTGCCCGCCGACCTCGGTGACCAGCCCGCTGGCCGCGACGAACAGCGGCGACCAGCTGGGATCGGTGAACGTGGTGACGAGGATGTCGCCCGGCTCGAGGGCGGCGTCGGCCATGTCGAGCACGACGCGGGCTCGTCCCTCGACCGTCCCGCTGGACACCGCCAGCCCGACCAGCGCGCCCTCGGGGACGTCGTCGCGCCGGTAGCTCCCGTGCAGGGCCTCGCCCTCCGACGTCAGGACCCGGGGCGGGGTCAGGGCCTGGTGCGTGCGGAACGTGGCCCGCCGCTCGGCGACGAGGGGGCGGAGGTCGGTCCCGTCCGCCCCGGCGACCGCCGCCTCCCGGATCTCGGCGAAGGTGAGGAAGGCGATGTCCCCGACGTCGTCCAGCACGTCGTCGGCGACGAGGTCCGCGGCCACCGCCAGCAGCGCCTCCTTGTAGGCCATCATCCGGCTGACCATCCCGTACTTCGGGTACTCGCGGTAGCCGGCGAAGGTGCGGAGCCGCTCGATCGTGCGCTCGGTCTCGGCCGCCCGGGCCTCGCCGTCGGGTCCGGTCCGCAGCCGTGCGAGCAGGTCCTGGGCGGTGGCCTCGGCGCGCCGGCAGCCCTCCTCGACCCGGCGGGCGGCCTCGCCCGGGGCGAAGGCCCGCACGTGGCCGAGGATCATCGGCACCAGGGCGCTCGGCTGCTCGCCCCAGCGGGGCCGGGCGATGTCGATCTCCCCGGCGCCACGCATGCCGTAGGCGTCGAGGTACGCCTCGACGGCCGCCTTCGCCTCCGACCCGCCGGACAACGAGGGCAGCGCGTCGAGGAAGCCGTCGTCGGCCCGTTCGAGCAGGGCGACCACCTCGGGGTGGGGCCGGACCACGTCGGCGACGTCGAGCAGGGCCAGACCCATCTCGGCGGTGACGTTGCCGGGCGCGGACAGCGAGAGGGCGTCGGCCGCGCCGATCTCGCCCAGCCACGCCTCCATGTGCTCGTTCAGCCACCAGGCCGCCTCCATCCCGGCGACGATGGCGGCGTGGCTCCGGGGGGCGAGCACCGTCGCCCGGGTCGCCTCCACGTCGGCCTCGATGATGTCGAGGGCGGCCGGTCCGGATGCGGCGTCGAGGGCGCGGCGGAGGGCGGCGACCGACTCCCGGTCGGCGGCGATCAGCTCGGTGACGATCGCCGGGTCGGTCTCGATCGGCGGGACGTCGAGGGCGGCGGGCGGCCGGGGCGGGGCCCCGTCGTCGGGGGGCGAGGGCACGAAGCCCCGCTCGTCGAGGGTCTCCAGGGCGTCGCGGATCAGCGGGTCCGACCGGCCGAGCATCGCGACGATGCCGGCCTTGGCCGCCGGCACGGCCAGCTCGCGGGCGATGTCGACGAAGATCCGGCTGCCGGCCACGTCCATCGGGCGACGGGCCATCAGCAGCCACACCGACAGCCCGAGCGGCGTCATGGCGTCGGTCATCATCTGCTGGTGGCCGGTCGAGATCCACACGTGGGGCCCGTCGTCGTCGACCGGGGGGATCGGGAACAGCGTGGTGATCGGCCGGCTCTGCACGACGTGGAGGTCGCCGTCGTCGGTCAGGCACCACTCGACGTCCTGGGGTGAGCCGAGGTGCGCCTCCAGCCGGCGGCCCAGGCGGACGAGGGCGACCACCTCGGCGTCGGTCAGCACCGGCTCGGCGCCGGCGGTCGTCCGGGTGAGCACGACGTCGTCGCGCACGGTGATGGTGTCGGGCGTGACGAGACCGGAGACGAGCGCCTCGCCCAGCCCGGCGACCGCCTCGACCGAGGCGACGTGGCGGTTCCCGCTGATCGGGTCGGCGGTGAACAGGACCCCGGCGGCGCGGGGGTGGACCATGCGCTGGACGACCACGGCCATGCGGGCGTCCTCGATGCCCTGGCGGGCCCGGTAGGCGACCGCCCGCTCGGTGGCCAGCGAGGCCCGGCACCGCCGGACCGCGTCGAGCACCGCCTCGGCGCCGGCCACGTCGAGGAAGGAGTCGTGCTGGCCGGCGAAGGAGGCGGTGGGCAGGTCCTCGGCGGTGGCGCTCGACCGGACCGCCCACGCGGTGGTGGCGTCGCCCCGGTCGGCCAGGGCGGCGGCGATCTCCACGGCGACCGCGTCGTCGTCGGGGTCGGCCGCGGTCGTCACGACGAAGCCGGGCGGGACGCGGACGCCGTCGATCCGCAGCAGCTCGCCGAGCGCGGCGGCCTTGCCGCCGACGAGGGCGATGCGGCTCCGATCGACGTCGCTCAGGTCCAAGAGGTGGGGCTGCTCGTCGTGCATGGGGGCGATAGGGACCACGGATCGGTCGCTTGCGGCAAGCCCCCACCCCTGCCGTACGCTGGAGCCCGGCGGGGGGAACGGGTGCTCTGCTCTGGCCACTGCGTGTCAGGCTGCGGCCCATGGGCGACCCCGATGTCTTCACCCCACCGGCGCCGGACGAGGCGCTCGACCGGCTCTCGATGCCCCTGGTCGAGGCCATGCGCAGCCAGCGGGCGGTGCGTCGCCTCCACCTCGACCCGGTGTCCCACGACGTCCTGCTGCCCCTGCTGGAGCTGGCCCTCAAGGCACCGACCAGCTCCGACAGCCAGGACTGGTCGTGGGTCGTCGTCGAGGACCGGGACCAGAAGGCGGCCCTGGCCAAGCGGTGGCGCAGCCTGTTCCGGCTGATCGACCCGCTCGCCCGGCGCCAGGCCCGGGGCGACGAGCGGGCGCTGCGGGCCATGGCGCCCGGGCGCTGGCAGGCCGAGCGGTTCGAGGACCTGCCCGTGTTCGTCGTCGCCTGCTACCGGGGCCGGGTGAAGCACCGGGCCGTCGGGCGGCCGCAGATCTCGGTGGCGTCGTACTACGGCTCGGTCTTCCCGGCCGTGCAGAACCTGCTGCTGGCGTGCCGGGCGGTCGGGCTCGGGGCGTCGCTCCAGACGCTCCCGATCTGGGACGTGCGGTCGACCCGCCGGATCCTCGGGCTGCCGTGGGACGTCCGCCCCGTCTGCATCATCCCGATCGGCTGGGCCAAGGGCCGCTACGGCCCCACGACCCGTCCACCGATCGGCGAGGTCGTCCACCTCGACCGCTACGGCAACCGGCCCTTCCTGGAGGCCTGAGGCCGGGGCGCAGCCTTAGGCGAACAGCGCCTCGACGGCGGGGAGGTCGACCCGGGTCGGACCGATCGTCGAGGTGACCTCGGTGCCGACGGCGTCGGCTCCCGTCGTCACGAGGGGCCCGGTCGCGGTGTCGGGCGCGACCGACCACTGCGCCGCCGTCCGGCCGAGGAAGCCGTCCTGCCCGGGCACGCCGGGGCTGCTGTCCGGGGCCGGGAAGATGAACCCCCGGAGGGCGAGGGTGGTGCGGTCGATCCGGAAGACCGTCGAGTGGGGCAGGCCGCCGTCGCCGACCCGCCCGCCGTAGACGGCGTCGTCGGTGACGTGGATCCACGTCGGGATCGCCCCGCCCATCGGGTAGGCCCGGGCGATCCGGCCCTCCGGGTCGAGCAGCACGACCTCGGCGTACTCGTAGGTGCACACCGAGTCGACGTGGGGCGTGCCCTCCAGGTCACCGAAGAGGCAGCTGTCGGCGCCGAGGTCGTGCATGCCCTCCGTCGGCTCGGAGATGGCCCACTCGCCCTCCGCCACCGGGAGCGTGGCGGTGACGGCGTTGCGGACGGCGAGGGGGAGGGCGGCGATCTCGGGGATCACGCCGTCGCGGGCCGCGTCCTCGGGGCTCTGGCTGGGCGGGTCGTCCCAGACGCTCGTCGGAGCGGTGGTCGTCGTCGCCTCGGTCGTGGCCGTCGTCGGCGTCGTGGTCGTCGGCGTCGTGCTCTCGGCGGGGGCGGCCGGGCCGACGTCGACCGAGCCGTCGTCGCCCCGGCCGCCACC
>JBQGCF010000380.1:0-6365 GCA_052038315.1 Iamia sp. | reverse complement strand
CACCGAGACCGGCGCCTCGTGGCTGCCGCCCCTGCTGGAGCGGCTCGACGCCACCCTCGCCTCGATCCGGGACACCGGCGCCACCGGCGAGATCCGCTACGGCGCCGAGCACGTCCTGCCCCGCTCGGCCACCGAGTACGTCCAGCAGAACGTGTGGATGGGCGTGAGCCAGCCGGCCCCGGCCGACATCGCGGCTCGGTCGATCCTGGGCCCGGACCGGTTCATGTGGGGCAGCGACTACCCCCACGACGAGGGCACCCACCCCTACAGCCGGGAGGGGCTGCGGGCGCTGGTGAGCCGGCTCGACCCGGTCGAGATCCACGGGATCCTGGCCGCCAACGCGGCGGCGCTGTACGACTTCGACCTCGACGCCCTGGCCCCGCTGGCGGAGCGGTTCGGGCCGACCGTGGCCGAGATCGCCTCGCCGCTCGAGGCGCTGCCGGACGACGCCAACGACGCCCTCCGGCGGGCCGCCGGCGTCAGCCTGGTGGGCTCGGCATGAGCGATCCCTACACCTCCGCCCCCTCGATGCCGTCGCCGGCGGAACCCCCGTCGACCGGGCTCGTCCTCGTCGACGACCCGGCTCCCGGCGTGCGGCGGCTGACCCTCAACCGGCCCGAGAAGCGCAACGCCCTGGGCAACCGGCTGCGGGGCGAGCTGCTGGCCGCCCTGCGCACCGGCGACGCCGACCCCGGCGTGCGGGTGATGGTCGTCCGGGGCGCCGGGCCCTGCTTCTCGGCCGGCTACGACCTCCAGCAGGACCCGACCGAGCCGCTCCCGCACCACACCGCGCCCAGCGACGGGCAGTGGCCGCGGCACGTCACCGACTCGTGGATGTCGATCTGGGACCTGGCCACGCCGGTGATCGCCCAGGTCCACGGCTGGTGCCTGGCCGGGGGGTCGGAGCTGGCCACCGGGTGCGACCTCGTCTACGTCGCCGACGACGCCCGCATCGGCTACCCGGCGGTGCGCTTCGGCGTCCCCGACATGCAGTTCCACGCCTGGTTCCTCGGCCCCCGGCGGGCGATGGAGATGATGCTGACCGGCGACGCCATCACCGGTGAGGAGGCCGTCGCCCTGGGCTGGGCCAACCGGGTCTTCCCGGCCGCCGACCTCGACGACGAGGTGCTCGCCGTGGCGTCGCGGATCGCTCGGATCCCCCCGGACATCGCGGCGCTCAACAAGCGCACCGTCCACCGGGCCATGGAGGTGATGGGGCTGCGGGCCGCCATCCGCACCGGGACCGAGATGTGCACGCTGGCGACCCACCAGCCCGGCTTCCACGCCTTCATGGACGAGATGCGGGAGAAGGGCCTGACCGGCGCCCTCCAGGACCGGGACGAGCCGTTCGGGGACTACCGCACCACGTCGTAGCCGCGGGCGCCTAGTGGGCGCCGCCGGTCGCCTTCAGGCCGACGATGGCCACGACCAGCAGGGCCAGGAAGCCGATGCGGGCCGGCGAGGCCGGGTCGCCGTGGGCGACGATGCCGACGGTGGCGGCGCCGACCGCGATCCCGACCCACACGCCGTAGGCGGTGCCGAGCGGGATGTCCTCGCTGGCCTTGGCCAGGGCGACCATCGACGCGGCCAGCAGGGCGAGGAACAGGGCGGTCGGGGCGGGCCTGGTCAGGCCGTCGGTGGCGGGCAGGGTCGACGCCCACGCCACCTCGAGCAGACCGGCGACGACGAGCAGGATCCAGGGCACGGGAGCCTCCCGAGCCCCGTCTTCGCACCGGCCGGTACGGGACACCCTCGTCGGCTCCACCGGATCCCGGCGGACCCGTTCAGACTAGCGACAGGCGGGTAGGTCGCGGTCGTGAGGTACCGGGATCGGACGCACGCCGGGGAGGTGCTGGCCGCCGCGCTGGGCGGCCAGGCGTGGGTCGATCCCGTCGTGCTGGCCCTCCCACGGGGCGGGGTGCCGGTGGCCGCGCCCGTGGCCGGCGCCCTCGGCGGGCTGCTCGACGTCCTGGTCGTGCGGAAGATCGGGGCGCCCCGCCGGCCCGAGCTGGCCCTGGGCGCCATCGCCGAGGGCAGCGACCACGTCGTCTGGGGCGAGGCCGTGGGCCACCGGCCGCCCGACCTGGAGTCGATCGAGGGCACGATCGCCGCCGAGCGGGCCGAGCTGGCCCGCCGGGTCGCCGCCTACCGGGGCGACCGCTCGCTGCCCCGCCTGGCGGGGCGGGACGTGGTGGTCGTCGACGACGGCCTGGCCACCGGGGCCACGGCCGAGGCCGCGCTGCGCAGCGTCGCCCACCTCGGCGCCCGCCGGATCGTGCTCGGCGTCCCGGTCGGGCCGCCGTCGACGATCGACCGGCTGGAGGCGGTGGCCGAGGAGGTCGTCTGCCCCAACGTCCGGCCCGACCTGGGCTCGGTCGGGGAGTGGTACGGCGACTTCCGCCAGACCAGCGACGAGGAGGTCCTCGCCCTGCTCAGCTCGCCCGGTAGCGGACCGGGAGCTCCTTGACGCCGTTGAGCCAGCCCATCCGCAGGCGCTTCGGCGGGCCGAGCGGGGCGATGTCGGGGGCCAGGTCGGCGATGGCCTCGAAGATCAGGTTGATCTCCATGCGGGCCAGGTTCGCCCCGATGCAGAAGTGGGCGCCGCCGCCGCCGAACCCGACGTGGGGGTTCGGGTCCCGCAGGATGTCGAAGCGGTCGGGATCGGCGAACACCGACTCGTCGCGGTTGGCCGAGGCGTAGAAGAGCCCGACCCGCTCGCCCTTCTTGATCTCCTGGCCGCCGACGACCTGGTCGACCGTCGCGGTGCGCTGGAACGACACCACCGGCGTGGCCCACCGCACGACCTCGTCGGCCGCGGTGGTGGGGCGCTGCTCCTTGAACAGCTCCCACTGGTCGGGGTGGTCGAAGAAGGCCTGCATGCCGTGGGTGATGGCGTTGCGGGTGGTCTCGTTGCCGGCCACGGCCAGGATCATGATGAACCAGCCGAACTCCTCGGAGCTGAGGGCGCCGTCGGGCGAGTCGGCCTGGACGAGCCGGGTGACGACGTCGTCCATCGGGCAGCCCCGCCGCTCCTCGCCCAGCGTGTAGCCGTAGGCCAGCAGCTCGGTGGCGGCGACGAGCGGGTCACCGTCGAAGTCGGGGTCGGTGCCGCCGATCATCTGGTTCGACCACTCGAAGATCTTGGCCCGGTCCTCCTGCGGGAAGCCGACGACGTCGGCCAGGGCCTGGAGCGGCAGCTCGGCGGCCATGTCGACGACGAAGTTGCCGTCGCCCTTGGCCACCGCCTGCTCGACGATCCGGTGGGCCCGCTCCCGCAGCCCGTCCTCCAGCTTGGAGATGGCCCGGGGCGTGAAGCAGCCCTTGTTGATGATCCCCCGCACCTCGGTGTGGTGGGGCGGGTCCATGTTGAGCAGCAGCAGGCGCTGCATGTCGATCGAGTCCTCGATGCGCTGGCCCTCGAAGGCGATGATCGACCCGTTCTCGGCGACCGACCAGCCCTCCCGGGCGCCGGACACCTCCTTGACGTCGGCGTGGCGGGAGAGCACCCAGAACCCGCCGTCGGAGAAGCCCGAGCTCTCCACGGTCTGGGCGTTCCACCAGACCGGGGCGGTCTTGCGCAGGGTGGCGAACTCCTCGAGCGGGACCCGCTCGGCGTAGAGGTCGGCGCTGGTGAGGTCGAGGCCGTCGAGGGAGGTGTCGGTCACGCGTCCCACACTAGAACGCGTTCCAATCCCTCACGCACGCGAGCGGGTGGTGGCAGGCTCGGACGGTGGCCAGGGCGTTCGTGCTGACGGGGGGCGGGAACCTCGGCGCGGTGCAGGTCGGGATGCTGCTCGCCCTGGAGGAGGCCGGGGTGCGGCCGGACCTCTACGTCGGGACGTCGGTCGGGGCGGTCAACGCCACCTTCATGGCCGGTCGGCCTGGGGGCGGCGGCGCCCAGTCCCTCGCCGGGGTGTGGTCCCGGCTGCGCCGGCAGGAGATCTTCCCCACCACCGCGGCCCGCAGCCTGCGCAGCGCCCGGGGCCGGGAGCAGGGCCTGGTCTCACCCGACGGCCTGTCCCGGCTCGTCCGCACGCACCTGCCCTACCGGCTGCTGGAGGAGGCGCCGGTGCCGGTCACGGTCGTCGCCGTCGACGTCTGCACCTCGGCCAACGTGCCCCTCTCCCGGGGTCCGGCGGTCGAGTCGGTGCTGGCCAGCGCGGCCATCCCCGGCATCTTCCCGCCCGTCGAGCTGGCCGGTCGGACCTACATGGACGGCGGGGTCGTCGACAACGCCCCGAAGCCAGGTCGCCGGCGGCCTCGCCTGCTCGCGAGCGTCGGGTTGGGCGGGCCCATCCCCGCCGAGGCTCGCTGCGCTCGCCGGCTCGGGCTGGCGCCGGGTCAACGAGCCGCCGGGGCTGCCGCCCGGCCCACCGTGCGCTCGGGGCGGGGGATCGACGGGTTCCCCAGACTCGGCCCGGTCGCAGGGGACGTCGTGCCCCCGCTGTGCCCGGTGCGGGTGGGGCCGACGGACTTCGGTCGCTCGGCCCAGCTGATCGCCGACGCCCGGGTCTCCACCGAGCAGTGGCTCCGCGCCGGCCGCACCGGCGGGGCGCCGGTGGGCCTGCACCAGCACTAGCTGGTGGGGGCGGGCTCCCGGAGGCCGAGCGGGAGGCGGACGGCCAGGGCGACGGCGCAGGCGACGACGATGGCCAGGGCGGCCAGGGGCCCCCACGCCACGATGCCGGCCAGGACGGCGACCCCGACCTGGACGCCGACGACGGTCCAGCGGACCGGGGCCTCCAGCGCGTCGAGGCGCTGGTGGACGGCGCCCAGGGCGCCCGGCGAGGTGATGCGGGCGCCGAGCAGGACGACGAGGCCACGGGCCAGGCCGAAGACCAGGCCGATGGCGAGGGCTTGCAGCGGCGAGGTGGTGAGCACGGCGAGCAGGGCGGTCAGGGCGACGGCCGCCGTCATGATGTAGGTGGCGAAGCCGAAGCCGATCTGCCAGCCGAAGCCGCCGCCGTAGACCCAGGCCCGGTACCTGGCCAGCCAGGCGTCGTCGACCTGGCGGCGGAAGAACGGGGGGCGACGGCCGAAGGCACCGGCGTCGACGAGCGCACCGAGGGCGGCCAGCACGGCGGCGGCGCCGATCGTGACGGTGGTCGACGGGTCGAGGGCCGAGAGGCCGGCGGCCAGGCCGGCGGCGATGCCCCCGAGGGTCAGGCCGCCGAGGCCGGCCCCGACGATGAACCAGGTGGCGGTCACGCCGAAGCGGTGGCCCCGGGACTGCTCGGCCATCGGCGTGATGGTCGACAGCATCGAGAGCCCGCAGGGGCTCCAGGTGGACCGGGTCGCGGCGGCGAGCGCCACGATCAGGGCGAGCAGCACGAGCAGCACGAGGACCACCGTAACGCGCCGGCCACGCTCGGTCGCCGCCGGTCAGGGGTCACCCTGCCCTGGGCCGGCGGGGGTCGGGCCGGTACGTTCGCCTCACGGCCGGATCCTGTCGACCGACAGGTCCGGGAGCCCCAGCGAGGAGGTGCACCGTGGTGGAGACCGTCGACGAGGCCGTCAGCCAGCTCAAGGCCGTCCTCGAGCGCCCCCGCCTCCGCGGCCGGCTCCACCTGGTGGCCGCGGTCGTCTCGATCGGTGGCCTGGTCTGGCTGGTGCAGGCGGCCGAGAGCACCGAGGCCACCGTCGCCGCCTGGGTCTACGGCCTGTCGTCGCTGCTCCTGTACGCCACGAGCGGCACCTACCACGTCTTCGCCCGCTCGATCCGGGCCCGGCGGATCATGCAGCGGGCCGACCACTCGATGATCTACCTGCTGATCGCCGGCAGCGCGACCCCCGCCGGGCTGCTGCTGATGGACGGCTGGGCCCGGGCCGCCCTGCTCGGGCTGATGTGGGCCGGCGCGGCCACCGGCGTCGTCCTCAAGCTGGTCGCCTTCGAGCGGCTGCGGAAGCTGGGCGGCGCCCTCTACATCGTCCTCGGCTGGGCCGGCCTGCTCGCGCTGCCCGCTCTGCTGGCCCACCCCGGTGCCCTCGCCCTGATGGTGGCAGCCGGCGTGCTCTACACGGTCGGGGCGATCCTCTTCGCCGCCGGCCGGCCCCGGCTCTCGCCCACCTGGTTCGGGTACCACGAGCTGTGGCACGTCCTGGGCGTCACCGCCGGCGTCCTCCTCTTCGTGATGAACCTGGGCCTGATCAGCGCCGGCTGACCCGGGCCGGCCGACCGGATGGTGGGTCGGGACGGGTGAGCCGGTAGCGTGGTCGCTTCGGCACCACGGGTGCCGGCTGTCCCGGTGCGCAGCCCGACGGCGGATCCCCGCCCTCTCGAACCGGATGCGACAGCACCCCTCTGGCTCGCTGCGGCCCCTCGCCATCGTCGGCGAGTCGACCACAGGAGCACTCGTGCCCCCCAC
>JBQGCF010000379.1:0-8672 GCA_052038315.1 Iamia sp. | reverse complement strand
CGGGTGCCCTCGGAGAACCGGGTCCGTTCGACCGGGACGATGGCGTCGGCCCCGGCCGGCACCGGTGCCCCGGTCATGATGCGGATCGCCTGGCGGGCGCCGACCGTGCGGGCGCTGGCCCGGCCGGCCATCACCGTCTCCAGCACGTCGAGCACGACGGGGATGTCCTCGGTGGCCGAGGCCACGTCGGCGGCGCGCACGGCGAAGCCGTCCATGGCCGAGCTGGCGAAGCCGGGCTGGTCGGCCTCGGCGACCACGTCCTCGACCAGCACGCAGCCCCGCGCCCGGTCGAGGGGCACGACCGCCGGCGCGAGGCGCGGGCAGCGGTCGAGGACCAGGTCACGGACCTCGCTCAGCGGGCGCATGGCGCCCGACGGTACCGCCCGGCCGACCCTCGGTCGCGGCCCGATCGCCCGGACCGCTACCAGGCGACGTCCACCAGCCCGTCCATCTGGACCATCGTGCCGCTGTCCCACAGCCACCCGTCGTCGGCGACGAAGGCCCGGGCGACCCCCTCGCCGAGCACCAGCACCCAGCGCCCGTCGACGGTGGCGTCGAAGGCCCGGAAGGAGAAGCCCCCGCCCTCGACCGACAGCCGGACGTCGCCGGTGGCCAGGTCGGCCATGCCCACCCCGGAGGCCCGGGCCTCGGTCCGGCCCTCGCTCGCCCCCCACGCCCCGAGGCCCACGGCGAGGTGCCCGTCGGGCATGAAGGCCGGCAGGGCGACCCCCGACGAGCGCTCGACCTCGACCCAGGCGTCGATGGCGTCGTCGACCCCCTTGACCTCGACCGCGGTGGCGACGACCGTGCCGTCCTCGCCCGTCGTGACCCGCTGGCGGGCGATCGTGCGCCCGTCGGGCGACAGGGCCAGCGCGGTCGTCTCCTGGTCGAACACCTTCAGGTGGTCGACGGTCGTCGTCTCGCCGGTGGCCAGGTCGTGGAGCCGGATGTCGACGCCCTCCCTGGTGGCCAGGGTGCGGCCGTCGCCGCTGATCGCCGGGATCGTCCCCTCGGCGATCGGGCCCGTCATCGCGGCGGTGTCGGGGTCGACCCGCCAGACCTCCTCGCCGATGGCCACGTAGGCCTCGCCGTCGGGCCCGACGTCGACCGAGGTGATCTCGGCCGGCGCCACGGACAGGCCGCCCACCAGCTCGCTGACCTCCGGCGCCCGGTTGAGCCCGGCCCGGGAGCTGGTCTCCTCCTCGTAGATGCCGATGCCGTCGAGGGCCACCAGGTCGGCGTGGCCGTCGTCGTCGTGGTCGACCACGGCGAGGATCCGCTCCGGCCGGGTCGCCAGATCGACCTCGGGGCGCTCGGTCCCCCCGGGCGGGGCGGTGGTCTCCGGGGCCGGGGCCGGCTCGGTCGTGGGACCGGCGTCGGCGGTGGCTTCACGGCCGTCGGGCCCGTCGGATGCCCGGACCAGGGCCACCGCCGCCGACACGGCCACGACCACCAGCACGGCGGCGGCGAGGACCAGCGGCCCGCGCCCGGCCCCGGCCCGGCGGGGGCCTCGGTCACCGGCCCTCCGGCGACCGCCGGCGCCGGTCCCGCCGGCCAGCGGCTCCTCGTCCAGCCGGGCGACGAGCCGCTCCCAGCCGTCGGGGGCCGGGTCCGTCTCGGCCGCCGCGGCGGCGTGGTCGCGCAGGGTCCGGTCGACGTCGATGCTCATCGGTGCTCCTCCAGGGATCGGGCGAGGGCGGTGCGGGCCCGGTGCAGGTGGGTCTTGACCGAGCCCACGGCGATGCCCAGCTCGGTGGCCACGGCGGCGTCGGTCAGGCCGGCGAAGTAGTGCAGGGCGACGCAGTCCCGTTGGCGGGCGGGCAGCGCCGCCACCGCGGCGGCCACGGCCCGGGCCCGGTCGCCGCCGAGGGCGTCGAGCTCGGCGCTCGGGGCCGGGTCACGGGGCGGCGGGGCCAGCCGGCGGACGACCGCGCCGTGGCGGTGGTGGTCGTGGGCCAGGTTGGCGACGATCCGCCGGAGGTACGCCCCCTCGGCCTCCGGGGCGGGCGGGGTCGCCGCCCGGTGCAGGCGCAGGAAGGCGTCGTGGACGAGGTCCTCGGCCAGGGCGGCATCGGCGGTGAGGGCGACGGCCAGCCGCAGCAGCGGTCGGGCGTGGGCGTCGTAGGCCGCCCGCAGCCCCTCCCGGCCGGGCCGGTCCCGGCCGGTGGCGGCGGTCGTCCCCTCGATCACGCCCCCTCAGACGGCTGCCGGCCGGCCATGGTTGACCGTCAGCCGTGGTGCATGTCGGCCTGGACGACGACGATCACGCCGATCACCAGCACGGCCCAGTCGACGATGCGGACCAGCCGGCGGGGGACGAGGTCCGGGTCGCGGCCGACCCGCACCGACGCCACGCCGGCCCCGAACAGGGCGACGATCCCCCACCAGCGCTCGTGGAGGACGAGGGGCAGCAGCACCGCGCCCTGCGAGCCGGTGAGGGCCCCGAGGACGTGGACGGCGAGGTAGGCCCGGAGCAGCCACCACGCCGGCCCGGCGACCAGCGCCTCGTCGGCCGCGGCGACGATGTCCCGCCCGCCCCGGCCGATGGCCCGGAGCGCCCTGGCCAGCCGCACCCGGAGCCACGGCCACGCCGCCTGGACCCGGCTCGCCTCGCCGCTGCCCCCGGACCCGGCCCCGCCCGGCCCCGGGGGGATCGCCGGCTGCGGTGCGACCGACAGGCCGGCGGCGGCGCGCAGCTCCTCGGCGTAGACCTCGGGCGGTCCGACGATGTCGTCGAGCCGGCGGGCGTCGTCCCGGCCCACCTCGTCGAGGTGGAGCCGCAGGTCGGCGAGGAGGGCGTGGCGCTCGGTGGGCTCGACGTCGCCCAGCGCCGCCCCGACCCGCAGGACGTAGGCCTCGAGCAGCGGGTCCGCCGCGGTCGTGGTGGCATCGGCGGTGTCGGTCATGGCGTCCTCCCCGGGACGTGCTCGCGGATGATCTCGTCGACGGCGCCGGCGAAGCCGCGCCACGTCTTGGCCCCCAGGGCCAGCTCGGCCCGCCCAGCCGGGGTCAGGCCGTAGTAGCGGCGGTCCGGGCCCTCGTCCGACGGCGCCGTGTACGACAGGAGGTGGCCGGCCTTCGAGAGCCGCCGCAGGGTCCCGTACACCGAGGCGTCGCCGACCTCGCTCAGTCCGGCCTCCCGGAGCCGACGGAGCACGTCGTAGCCGTAGCCGTCCTCGTCGGCCAGGACGGCCAGCACCACGAGGTCGAGCGCGCCCCGCAGCATCTGGCTGGTGTCCACCCGGCCACTATGACGCATAGCGCAGTAGTGGACAAGCACCCCTCCTCCTGCCGGCCCGCGGCTCGGTCCTCGCCCTGCTCCGCTCTAGATGTCGCGCTCGCGCACGAAGTCGGCGAGGAAGGCCCGGAACTCCGGTCCGAGGTCCTCCCGCTCCGAGGCCAGCTCGACGATCACCTTCAGGTAGTCGAGCACCTGGCCGGTGTCGTAGCGCCCGTCGGTGAACGTGTAGCCGTAGACCGCCTGGCTCTGGATCAGCAGGGCGATGGCGTCGGTCAGCTGGAGCTCGCCGCCCGAGCCCGGCTCGATCCGCTCGAGGGCCTCGAAGATCTCCGGCGTCAGCACGTAGCGGCCCATCACGGCCAGGTTCGACGGCGCCGTCCCCGGCGCCGGCTTCTCGACCAGGTCGAGGATCTGCACGAGGCGGTCCGACACCGGCTCGGGCTTGGCCACGCCGTAGCGCGACGTCTCCTCGTCGGTGACCTCCTTGAGGGCGATCACCGAGCGGTTGTAGCGCTCGTAGGTGGCGATCATCCCCTCGAGCAGGTTGGTGTCGGCGCGCATCCACTCGTCGCCCAGCAGCACGGCGAAGGGGTTGTCGCCCACGTGCTTGCGGGCCACCGAGATGGCGTGGCCCAGGCCGAGCGGCTCGCCCTGGCGGACGTAGTGGATGTCGGCCAGCTCGGCGATGTCGACCAGCTGGTCGCGCTGGTCGTGCTTGCCCTTCTCGCCGAGGAAGTACTCGAGCTCGAAGTTGCGGTCGAAGTGGTCCTCGAGGCTCCGCTTCCCCCGGCCGGTGATGATCAGGATGTCGTCGATGCCGGCCCGCACGGCCTCCTCGACCACGTACTGGATCGCCGGCTTGTCGACGACCGGCAGCATCTCCTTGGGCTGGGCCTTGGTGGCCGGCAGGAACCGGGTGCCGAGACCGGCGGCGGGGATGACGGCGGTGGTGACGGCGCGGGGCGTGCTCACCGCCCCTGTCTACTGCGCCGCTGGTTGCGGTCCTGCCCGGGGCGGCCGATACCCTGGCACTCTCCCTAGTCGAGTGCCAGCGCGGAGACGCCGATGCCCACGTACGAGTACCGCTGCAAGGACTGCGGCCACACGTTCGACGCCTACCAGTCGTTCACCGACGACGCCCTCACCGAGTGCCCCGAGTGCGGCGGCCCGGTGAAGAAGCTGTTCGGCAACGTCGGGATCTCCTTCAAGGGCAGCGGCTTCTACAAGAACGACAGCCGGTCGAGCGGCTCCTCGCCGTCGTCCTCATCCTCCTCGTCGTCGAACGGGGGGTCGAAGGACTCGTCGAGCTCCTCCTCGTCGGACAGCTCGTCGTCCTCGTCGTCGTCGGACGGCTCGTCGAGCTCCAAGAAGGAGACCAGCTCCAGCTCGTCCTCGAGCTCGACCTCCGACTCGTGACCGGCTCGCCCCCGTGACCGGGACGTCACGATGAGGGGGCCGGCCGCCGACCTGGCCGTGATCGGCGGGTCGGGGTTCACCGCCCTGCTCGACGAGGTCGAGACCGTCACCGTCGACACCCCCTGGGGCGCGCCGTCCGGCCCCATCCAGCTCGCCCCCGTCGGCGACCGGACCGTCGCCTTCCTCCCCCGTCACGGACCGGGCCACCGCTTCCCGCCCCACCGGGTGCCGTACCGGCCCAACCTGTGGGCCCTCCGATCGCTGGGCGTGACCCGGGTCCTCGGGCCGTGCGCCGCCGGCTCGCTCCACCCCGACCTGCACCCCGGGCACCTCGTCATCGTCGACCAGGCCATCGACCGCACCTGGGGCCGGCCCGACACCTACTTCGAGGGGCCGACGGTCAACCACGTCTCGCTGGCCGACCCGTACTGCCCGAGCCTGCGCACGGCCCTCCTCGACGGCGCCCGCTCGACCGATGCCCTCCCGGTGCACGACGGCGGCACGGTCGTCGTCATCCAGGGGCCCCGCTTCGCCACCCGGGCCGAGTCCCGCCTGCACCGCCAGCAGGGCGCCACGGTCATCAACATGACGCAGCTGCCGGAGGCCGCCCTCGCCCGGGAGCTGGGCCTCTGCTACGCCTCGGCCGCCCTGATCACCGACTACGACACGGGCGTCGACGACGACCCGGGCATCGCCCCGGTGACCCACGCGGAGGTGGTCGCCACCTTCGCGACCAACATCCCCAAGCTGCGCTCGGTCCTGCTGGCCGCCCTGGCCGCCATCCCGACCGAGCGCACCTGCGCCTGCGCCGACGCCCCCGGCGGCCTGGAGCCCGACCTCCCCGCCTGACCGACCGGCGTCGTGGAGCCCGACCTCCCCTCCTGGTGACCGCCGGGCGCTCGCCGGGGACGCCATCGCCCGAACCGGGCGTACACATGTTTGGGCTCCGCCGACGGTGGGCACACCGCCCGTCGCTTCCCCCTCCCCGATCCGGCCCGCCGGGTCCCGAAGGAAGGACGCGCCCATGCCCCCGTTCCGGCCCCGCCGCTCGCTGCGACCGCTGCGGACCCGGCTCCCCCGCCGAGCCGTCCCCTGGTACGCCGCGGCCGTGGCCCTCACCGTGCTGACCGCCGGCTTCGTCCACGGCGCCCTCCAGCGGGCGGCCACCGCCGAGGCCGCCTACGGCACCACCCGCACCGCCGTCGTCGCCACCGCCGAGGTGCCCGCCGGCGACCCGGTCGATCGCTCGGTCGCCACCGTGCGGTCGCTCCCCCGGGCCCTCGTCCCCGATGGGGCGGCGACCAGCGTCCCTGGTGGCCGCCGCACGCTCGTGGCCCTGAGCCCGGGCGAGATCCTGCTGGAGCGACGCCTCACCGGGTCCGATGCGGCCGGGCCGGCAGGGCTGCTCGGGCC
Source organism: Iamia sp. (assembly GCA_052038315.1). GTDB lineage: Bacteria > Actinomycetota > Acidimicrobiia > Acidimicrobiales > Iamiaceae > Iamia. Next base: position 2,602 of record JBQGCF010000379.1, on the reverse strand, counting down.
CGACGAGCGGGCGGTGCCGGTGCCGATCGCCGTCCCGGGCCTGCCGCTGGCGGTGGGCGATCGGGTCGACCTCGTCGCCGGCGGCGCGCCGGGAGGGGGGATCGAGGGTGACCTCCCGGTCGGGCCGTCCGGACCCGACGTCGTCACCACCGACGCCCTCGTGCTGGCCACCGACGAGGAGACTGTGGTGGTCGCCGTCCCCGCCCGGGCGGCTCCCGATGTGGCCGCCGCCCTCACCGTCGGACCGCTGCTCCCGGTGCTCCGCCCTCCGTGACCGCGCCCCAGGGCCCCAGGGCGCCGGCCGCCGGCCGCCCGGCCGGGTCAGGCCGGGATCTGGTGGGCCTGGAAGAACTCCCAGATGCGCTCGTTGGCGTCGACGCCGTCGACCTGCGGCCCGGTGATGCTCTCGATCGCCTCGGCGAACACGCTCCCCGGCCAACCGTGGCCCTGGCCCTCGATGATCACGAACTCCATCGCCGCGCCGTCGGGGCAGGTCCAGGTCCGGTCGATCACCGGCGGGGCCTCCTCGTCGACCGGGTCGGTGCAGCCCTGGAGGTCCGCCCAGCCGGCGGCGGTGGCGGGGTAGCCCTCGCCGTCGAGGTCGGCCGGCGGGATGTCCGCTCCCGCCCCGGGCTCGCCGCCGCTGAACGAGCTGGTGTCGATGCCCCCGTTGAACAACAGGATCGGGTCCAGCGTCCCGTGGAAGGTCAGCACCGGCACCGGCCGGCTGGGCTGGCACCCGTCGGGTAGCTGGAGCCCGTTGACCGGAGCGAAGGCGGCGAAGCGGTCCGCCCGCTCGCACGCCAGCAAGGAGGTCATGAACGCACCCATCGAGAGCCCCGTGGCGTAGACGCGCGACGTGTCGATGCACCGGCTGGCCGACACCTCGTCGATCACGGCGTCGATGAAGGCCAGGTCGGGCGACTCGCCCCCGCTCACGTCCCAGGCCACCGGCGAGCCGGTGCCGTTGGGGAAGGCGGTGACGAAGCCCTGCTCGATGCCGTACTCGCCGAGCGCGCTCTGCTGCAGGTGGACGTCCGCGCCCTCCATGAAGCCGTGGAGGTCGATGACGAGCGGCAAGGCCTCCTCGTCCTCGGGCGCGGTCAGCAGGTAGTAGCGCTCGGCGCCACCGGAGGTCGTGTCGACCCGCTGCCCCTCGACCGGGCCGTGGGGTGCCGTGTCGCAGCCGGACGACGGCCGCGCCGGGGCGACGCCACCGGTCTCACCCTCCCCCACGCCCTCGCCGTCGGTCGACCCCTCGACGCCACCACCGGTGCTGCCGGTGTCGTCGGTGTCGTCGTCCTCGGACGCGGTGGTCGTCGGCGCGCCCGCGTCGTCGGACGAGCCTCCCGTCGAGCCGTCGGTGGCGTCGTCGTCGCCCCCGCAACCGGCCAGGAGGGCGGCGAGGACGAGCAGGACGGCCAGGGCACGGCGGGGTCGAGCAGGACGACGGTCACGCATCACGGGCCGCATCCTGGTCGATCGCGCCTCAGCGTGCGTCGATGACCCCGCCGGCGACGAGACCCAGGACCAGGAGGCCCATGGCGATGCGGTACACCACGAACACCACCGTCGAGTGGCTCGTCAGGAACTTGAGGAACCAGGCGATGGCGGCGTAGCCGACGACGAAGGCCAGGACGGTGGCCACCACGGTGGAGGCCAGGCCGGGACCGCCCCCGTCGAGCACGTCCGGGGCGGTGAAGAGCCCCGACAGCACCACCGCCGGGATCGAGAGCAGGAAGGAGAACCGAGCCGCGCCCTCGCGGGTGAAGCCCATGAACAGCCCGGCGCTGATCGTCGCCCCCGACCGGGACACGCCCGGCACCAGGGCCATCGCCTGGGCCACGCCGATGCCAGCGGCCGACGGCGTGTCGACGTCGTGGATCGTGCGCTCCTGGCGGCCCAGCCGCTCGGCCACGAACAGCACGATGCCGAGGACGATCAACGTGGTCCCGACCACGCGGAGGTCCCGCGCCCCGGACTCGATCTGGTCCTTGAAGGCCAGCCCGAGGACCGAGATGGGCACGGTGGCCAGGATCAGGTACCAGCCCATGCGGGCGTCGAGCTCACCACGGAGCGACGGGTCGAACAGCGAGCGCACCCACGTGGTCGTGATGCGCCACAGGTCCTTCCAGAAGTAGATGACGACGGCGGCGACCGTGCCGAGCTGGGTCACCGCCGTGAAGGCCGCGCCCGGATCATCCCACCCGAACAGGGCGGGGACGATGCGCAGGTGCCCGCTCGACGAGATGGGCAGGAACTCGGTCAGCCCCTGGACGATCCCCAGGACGACGGCCTCGACGAACGACACGACCGTCGATCCTGGCAGACCGGCCCCCGCCATCGGCAGACGGTCCAGCAGAGGTCCGGCGACCTGCCCCAGGTCGGATCCGGCCGCCGGCTCGGACCGTCAGCGTGGCTGCAGGCGCCGGCCGGCGGGACGGGTCGGGTCAGACGATGTGGCAGCCGCGGCCGGCGTGGCGGCGGAAGGCGGTGATGTCGGCCTGGACGTCGGGGTCGGCCCTGCGGGTGGCGGCTGGGGCCGGGTCGAGCACCAGGGCCCGCAGGCGATCGGCCACGGCTCGGGAGCCCTCGGGGAGGG
>JBQGCF010000378.1:0-4614 GCA_052038315.1 Iamia sp. | reverse complement strand
GCCAGCGGCATGCTCCGCTTCGCCGAGGCGGCCATGCAGGTCCGGGGCACCGCCGGCGAACACCAGGTCGACGGGGCCCGCACCGCGGTGGGCCACGCCTACGGCGGCGGCTCGCAGTTCTTCGCCATGTGGGTCGTCGGCTCGGAGAAGCCCTGACATGGGTCGTCTCGACGGGAAGATCGCCATCATCACCGGTGCGGCGCGCGGCCAGGGCGAGGCCGAGGCCCGGCTGTTCGCGGCCGAGGGGGCGCGCGTGGTCGTCGCCGACGTGCTGGCCGACGAGGCTGCCGCGGTGGCGTCGTCGATCGGGGACTCGGCCCGGGCCTTCACGCTCGACGTGACCTCGGAGGACGCCTGGCAGCAGGTCGTGGCCGAGACCGAGGAGGCCTGGGGGCCGATCACCACGCTGGTGAACAACGCCGGCATCCTCGACTTCAACGCCATCGACAAGTACGACACCGACCGCTTCCGCACGGTGCTCGACGTCAACGTGATGGGCTGCTTCCTCGGCATCAAGACCGTCGTGCGGTCGATGAAGAAGACCGGCAACGGCTCGATCGTCAACATCTCGTCCAACGGCGGGATGGAGGGGCTCCCGTTCCTGTCGGCCTACTCGACGTCGAAGTGGGCGATCCGGGGTCTCTCCCGGTCGGCCGCCATCGAGCTCGGCCGCCGGGGCATCCGGGTCAACACCGTCCACCCGGGTGGCATCGACACGCCGATGACCCGCTTCGGCGGCGACGTCAGCAACGAGGACGCCGCCTTCTACCAGAACCTCCCGATCAAGCGGGTCGGCACCGTCGACGACGTCGCCCCCGTCGTCCTCTTCCTCTGCAGCGACGAGGCTGGCTACGTCACCGGCGCCGAGTACGTCGTCGACGGCGGCCACCTGGCCGGCGACGCCACGGTGCTCAACGCGATCCCGGGCACCTGACCGACCAGACTGGCCGCGTGGAGCGGCGGGCCCGGTGGATCCTGATCGGTGGGACGGCAGCGATCGCGCTGCTGCGCGCCTGGGCGGTGCTGCGGGCCGAGGGGATGACGTCGCTGCCCGACGAGATCGGCTTCCTCGGCGACGCCTGGCTGATGGGCCGGGGCGAGCCGGCGCCGCCGATGGCGTTCTCGCCGCTGTACCCGGGCACCTACCCGGTGCTGCTGGCCCCGTTGGCGGCGGTGGTCGGTGACACCGACCTGCTGCTGACCCTGGCCCGGCTGGTCAACGTGGCCCTGCTGGCCGCGCTGGCGCCGGTCCTCTGGTCGCTGCTCGGGCGGTGGGGGAGGCTCGACCCGCTGCCCCGGGCCGTGATCGCGGTGGCCGGCACCGCCCTGCCCGGTCTCTCGTTGGCCGCCCTGCGGATCTGGCCCGACGCCCTGCTGGCCCTGGGCTGGGCCTCGGCCCTGCTCGCCCTGGCCGCGCTGGCCCGCCCCGGACCGCTCGTCCGGCGGGTCTGGTTCGGCCCCGCCGTGGGCCTGCTGGCCGCCGCCCACGCCCGCTTCACCCCGGTGCTGGCCCTGGCCGCGCTCGTGCTGGTGCTGCGGCTGATCGCCCCCGACCGGCGCTCGCTCGGGCGGCTGGCCGACGCGATCAACCTGGTCGGCCTCGGCGCCACGACGCTCCTCGGCCGGGTCGTCGACGGGATCGTCGACGACCGCTGGAGCACCGTCGCCCCCAGCGCCGCCGAGCGGCTGCGGGACGAGCCCGGCAAGGTCCTGGGCGACATGGCCCCCACGCTGGTGGGCCAGAGCTGGTTCGCCATCGTGGCCACCGGCGGCACCGCGGCCATCGGCGCCGTCGTCGCCCTCCGGCTCGCCGGGCCGGCGGCCCGCCGCGGGCGGGTGCTGTGGACCGAGCCGGTCCCGCTGGTCGCCGCGGTGGCCCTGCTCGGGGCCATCGGCGTGCAGGTGGCCACCGCCGTCCAGGTCCGGGGGGGCGACGTCCTCGGCACCACCGCCTTCGACCTGCTGGCCAACGGGCGCTACCAGGACGTGGCCCTGCCCCCGCTCGTCGTCCTCGGCCTGGCCCGGATGGTCCGCCGGGAGAAGGGACCGATCGGGATCGAGGTCGGCGTGGCCGTGGTGGCGGTGGCGACCGCGGTGATGGTGCACTCCCGCCTCGACGACCCGACCACCGCGGTCGACCCGACCTACGTGCTCGCCTGGACCCGGGAGACGCTGATCGAGCGGGCCGTGGCCGTGCCGACCCTCGCCGGGCTGGCCGTGCTGGCCGGCCTCGTGCTGCTGCGCCCGGCGGCGGGGGAGCGCCGGCCGGTCCGCCTCGCCCTGCTCCCCGCCCTGGTGCTGGTCGCCTTCGTGGTCGTCGGCGTCGATCGCTCCGAGCGGCTGGTCGACGCCAGCGAGGAGACGGTGGCCCGGGGCCCCGACGTGGCCGACGTCCGGGCCGTGCTCGACGGCGAGCCGGTGGCCATGGCCTACGAGAACCGCACGCTCTGGGCGGTGATCCTGCTCGGCTGGGAGCTGGCCGAGGAGGGGGTCGAGGCCTATCCGAGCGCCGAGACACCGCCCGAGCGGTTCGTGATCGCCCCGGTGGCCGAGGACGGCACCCCCGACGTGCCCGGTCTGGAGGGCGCCGAGAAGCGGGTCGACATCGAGCCCTCCGACGCCATCCGCTACCCCCTCGCCCTGTGGGAGCTGCCCGGCTAGAGGGCTAGCCCTTGCCGTGCTTGGCCGAGGCGGTGGCCTTGGCCGGGGTCTCGTCCATCTTGTCGGGCCAGTAGGGCGGCGGGAACAGGTCGGGGTCGACCGCCGTCTCCGGCTCCACCTCGGCGTAGAACTGGGCGTACCACTTGCGGAACGTCATGAACGGGCCGTCGGTGTCGGCCAGCGCCGGGCGCTTGATGTGGGCCTTGTGCTCCCACACCGGCATGTCCTCCATGAACTGGCGGTCGACCTCGCGGACGAAGGCCTTGGCCACGTTGGAGTTGGTCTCGGCGTCGCCGAGGGAGCGGGTGTAGAAGTCGAACCGGGTGATGCAGCTGCCGCCGTCGATCGGCGTGGTGCTGCTGACCGCGAGGGTGTCGATGATCCCGGCGAAGCGGACGATCGACACGCCGGGGCCGTAGCCCAGCGACTCGATCTTCCCCTCGACCACGCCGCGGGGCGTCGGGAACTTCTGCAGCGACTTCATCTCGGCCACCGGGCCCTCGGTGACGTAGGCCGTGATCTCGGGGACCTCGGCCACGTTGTGCACGTAGCGGAAGTGGGCCGAGTCGACGGCGTTCTCGCCCAGCTCCTGGGCGTGGGCCAGCACGGTGTGCTCGGTGCGGATGGGCCCGAACCACTCGTCGCCCTCCAGCTCGGGCAGGGCCGGGATCGTCCACAGCGGCTCGACCTCGGGGTCGGGGTGGAACCACACCAGCGACTTCCCGTTGACCTCGGCCACCGGGTACGTCCGCAGCCGGGCCCGCTTGTTGGTGCGGGTGGAGTAGGGGATCTCGACGTTGGTGCCCTCGCCGTCGAACTCCTAGCCGTGGAAGGGGCACTGGATGCGGCAGTCCTCGACGGTGCCGCCGTGGCCGAGGTGGGCGCCGAGGTGCGGGCAGAAGGCGTCCTGGACGTGGAGGACCTCGTCCTCGTCGCGCCAGGCGACCAGGTGGCGGTCGAAGGCGAAGAGGGCCTTGGACGCCTTCACCGGCACGTCCTCGGGGTAGGCGACCTGGAACCAGCCGAAGGGGATCGGGAAGGGGTACCGGCTCATGGGATCAGGGCGCTCCGAGGGGTCAAACGAGAACGTGTTCTAGTCTACGCCCATGACCGATGACCTCAAGCTGGGCCTCGTCCTCGGGTACTGGTTCTCGCAGCCTCCCGTCGGGGTGGCGGAGCAGATCGCGGCGGCCGAGGAGCTCGGCTTCGACTCGGTGTGGTCGGCCGAGGCCTACGGCTCCGACTGCTTCACCCCGCTGGCCTGGTGGGGTTCGCAGACCTCCCGCGTGCAGCTCGGCACGGCCGTCTGCCATATGGCGGCCCGCACGCCCGTGGCCACGGCCATGACCGCCCTGACGATGGACCACCTCACCGAGGGCCGCTTCATCCTCGGGCTCGGGGCATCGGGGCCGCAGGTCGTCGAGGGCTGGTACGGCCAGGCCTACCCCCGGCCCCTCGAGCGGACCCGGGAGTACATCGACATCGTCCGCCAGGTGCTGGCTCGTGAGGAGCCGGTGCAGTTCGACGGCAAGCACTTCCAGCTGCCCCGCACCGGCTCGGAGACGACGGGGCTCGGCAAGCCGCTCAAGTCGATCACCCACCCGCGGCGCGCCGACCTGCCGATCTACCTCGGCGCCGAGGGCCCCAAGAACGTGGCCCTGGCCGCCGAGGTCGCCGACGGCTGGCTGCCGATGTTCATGTCGCCCGGGCTCGACCCGCTCTACCGCACCTCGCTGGAGGAGGGCTGGGCCCGCCCCGGCGCCCGCCGCTCGGAGGCCGACTTCGAGGTGGCCAACCTCGTCCAGGTCGTGATCGACGACGACGTCGAGAAGGCGGCCGACGTCGTCCGCATGTCGCTCGGCGTCTACATCGGCGGGATGGGGGCCAAGGAGGTCAACTTCCACGCCGACCTCTTCACGCGCATGGGCTACGGCGACCACGTCGAGCGGATCC
>JBQGCF010000377.1:0-6190 GCA_052038315.1 Iamia sp. | reverse complement strand
GCGACCCCCGGGCCGACGAGCGCTGCCGCTGGTGCGGGCGCCGGCTCCCCGAGCGGGCCAAGACCGGTCGGCCCCGGACGTACTGCCGGGCCGGCTGTCGCCAGCAGGCGCACATGGCCCGCAAGCTGGCCGTGGCCCACGGGCTGGGCGACGGCGACGTGATCGTCGACCGCCAGGCCATCGAGGAGCTCCAGGGCGCGCTGTACTGCCTGCAGGCCGCCATCGAGGACGTCGACGCCGACATCGCCGCCGCCCCCGACGATCCCGGCGAGGTCCGTCGAGCCCTGGCCTGGCTGCTCGACAACGCCCGCCCCCTGGCCACCACCTGGATCGAACCCCGGACCTCGGACGGATAACTTAACAGAACGTACATTATCGGCGGTCTGGGGCGGCGATCACCCGGACCCGGTAGGTCCGCGGGCCCGACCTCCCGCGGACCGGTCGCCGCCCTTCGGCCGCCGATAATGTCAGCCAGCGCGATGGACGGTTCGGCGGTGGTCAGCGGATCGTGTGATCCTCGGTTCTCCTCTGTGCGGGAGGCGTTCGTCGCCAACTTCTCCGAGCGGGGGGAGGTGGGGGGTGCGGTGTGCGTGGTGCACCGGGGGGAGGTGGTCGTCGACCTGGTCGGCGGGTGGGCCGACGAGAAGCGGACCCGGGCGTGGGCGGCCGACACGATCGTGGACGTCTACTCCGTCGGCAAGGGCATCCTCGGGCTGCTGGCGCTCCAGCTGGTCGACGCCGGGACGCTCGCCCTCGACCAGCCGAGCGCGGAGGTGTGGCCCGGCTTCACCGCCCCGGCGACGATCGAGCACGCCCTCACCCACCAGGCCGGCGTCCCGGCGATCCGGGACCGGCTGACCGACGAGGACCTCCTCGACTGGGACGTGATGACCGGTGCGCTGGCCGCCACCGAGCCGTGGTGGGTGCCCGGCGAGCGGTTGGCGTACCACACCAACACCTACGGCCACCTCGTGGGCGAGATCGTCCACCGGGCCGGCGGCGAGATGCCGGGTGACCGCCTGCGCCGCGTGGTCGAGCCGCTCGGGGCCGACGTCTGGTTCGGGGTCCCCGCCGCCGAGCAGCACCGGTGCGCCGACATCGTGTGGGACCCCGTCCGCCGCCTCTCCCCCGTCACCGACCTGACCGGGTTCGAGGGTGACGCCCTGATGAGCGCGCTGGCCCACTTCAACCCGCCGGGGTACTCGTCGGTCGGGCTGGTCAACACGCCGGAGTGGCGGGCCCTGCCGCTCGGGTCCACGGCGGGCCACGCCTCGGCCACCGGCGTCGCCCGCCTCTACGCCGCCCTGCTCGAGCCCGGCCGCCTCCTCTCCCCCGACCTGCTGGACCGGGCCACCACGCCGCGGACCGCCGGTCGCTGCCCGATCCTCGGCGACGACGTGGTCTGGGGGCTGGGCTTCCAGCCGACGACGCCCCGCCGCCCGCTCGGTCCCAACCCCCGCTCGTTCGGCCACTTCGGCAGCGGCGGGGCGCTGGGCTTCGCCGACCCCGACGCCGGGATCGCCTTCGGCTACGCCATGAACCACCTGATCCCCCGGTGGCAGAGCACCCGCAACCGGGCCCTGATCGACGCCGTCTACGCCTCCCTGGCCCCCTGATCGCCCGGTCCTGCAACCTTCGGGCGCCGGTCGGCGTCGGGGACAGGTGGGACGAGCGACGGTGAGCACCCGGCGGGAGGCGCTGGCCGCCCTGTACGACGCCGAGTGGGACGCCATGGTCCGGCTCGCGCACCTCCTGACCGGGTCGCCGGCCGTGGCCGAGGACGTGGTCCAGGACGCCTTCGTCCGCATCCACGGCTCGATCGACGAGGTCCGCCAGCCCGGCGCCTACCTGCGCCGCACGGTCATCAACCTGTGCCACTCGCACCACCGCCACGCCGGCGTCGAGCGGCGCTGGCGGGAGCGCCAACCACCGCCGGAGGTGGTGCTCGACCCGGAGGTCGACGACACCTGGCGGGCCGTCCGGGCCCTCCCCGCCCGCCAGCGCGAGGCCCTCGTCCTGCGCTTCTACCTGGACATGAAGGTGGCCGACATCGCCACCGCCCTCGACCTGCCGCTGGGGACCGTGAAGTCGGACATCCACCGCGGCCTGGCCGCCCTCGCCGGGACGGTCGACCGATGAGCCCCGAGGAGGACGACGTGCGCGACGACGACGCCGTGGCCACCCGACTGCGCCACGCCCTGGACGAGGTCGCCCGGGCCACCCCGGCGACCGATCGCCGGGCCGAGGTGCTCGCCGCCCTGGACGACCGGCGCACCCCGTGGCGACCGGCCCGGGTGCTGGCCCCGGCGGCGGCGCTGATCGTCATGCTCCTGGCGGCGGTGCTGGTCGTCGACCAGGGCGGTGGGGGTGGCGACGACGAGCGGGCCGGCGGGGGTCCCGCCGCCGACGCCGCCCTCGCCGGCCCGTACGACGACCCCGACCTCGACACCGGGTGGTACCTCCCGGGCGACGGGTGGACGATCGTCGATGTGCGGACGGACTACCTGGACGTCGGCGAGGCGGGGGCCTGCCCCTGCCGAGCCTGGGCCGCGGGCCGGCCCGGCGAGCCGGGGGCGGTCCTCGACGTGAGCGAGACGGCCATCCCCACCGCCGACGGCTTCCCGCCCGTCGAGACGACCGAGGAGGTGGACGTCGGCGGCCGCCCGGGGCGACGCTCCGAGGCCGAGGGTCGCGCAGCCGTGTGGGTCGACACCGGGGGGCGCCGCATCGCCGTGACGGCGCGAGGTGTCCCCGACGACGCCCTGGTCGCCGTGGTCGACGCCTGGGCCGACGCCGTCGAAGCCGGCCGGCCCGTCGATGGGGCCGCCCTGCCGCTCCCCGACGGCTACGCCCGCACGCCGGTGCAGGCCAAGGAGGGCACGTTCGAGCACGTGGTGGCGGTGACGGCCCTGCAGGCGAGCACCGGTCACCACGTCGAGTACCAGCTGGTCCCGACCGGGTACCAGCGTTACCTGTTGCTCGACGGCACGACCATCGCCGACGGCGGCGGCTCGATCGTCTTCGTCGGGGAGGACGGTGAGGCCCACGCCGGTGATCCGGGCTCGGTCGCCGGGGCGATCGGCGGCCCGGTCGACGTCACCGCCGGGATCGGCTTCTTCGGCGGCGAGGGGACCGACCTCGACGCCGGCGGCGTGGCCGACTTCCTGGCGTCGCTCCGGGAGGTCGACGCCGGGACGTGGCGGGCCGCCCTGCCCGCCGACGGGGACGTGGACGAGGACCTGCGCACGGCCCCCACGCTGTTCGCCCCGCCCCTGGTCGGCTGATCGCGGGATCGCCTACGTCCGGCAAGGGGGCGACGAGTACGGTGGCCCGCCTATGGCCCGCCGCATCGAGATCGAGCTGACCAGCGCCCGCGACGACGGGACCTGGACCTGGCGCGCCGCTGGGGCGCGCGAGCCCAAGGGGGTGGTCCCGGCCAGCATCCTCCCGGGCTCGCCCGCGACCGGCGACGTCCTGCGCGTCGAGGTCGAGGTCGGCCTCGACGGCACCGACATCACCGCCGTCCTCCCGCCCAAGGAGAAGCCCAAGGGCCCCGAGACGCTCCAGCTGATCGGGCGCGATCTCAAGGACGACGAGCTGGTCACCAGCAAGCTGGTCGGCAAGAAGGGCCGGCGTGACCGCGGCTTCGACGACGACGACCGCCGCGGTGGCGGCCGGGGTCGCGGTGGCCGCGACGGCCGTCCGGGTGGCGAGCGGGGCCGGGGTGGTCCCGGTGGCCGCGACGGCCGACCCGGCGGCGACGGTCGCCCGGGTGGTGGCCGTGACGGTCGACCCGGTGGCGGCGGTGATCGCGCCCGTCACCCCCGCGACGGCGGTCGGGACGGCGAGCGCGGCCCGCGCCGCGAGGGCGGCGGCCGGGGCGAGCGCCCCGATCGGCCCCGCCGGCGGCCCGTCGACGAGAAGCCCCGTCCCAAGCGGCTGCGGGCCCAGCGCAACCACCGCCGTGCGGTCCTCGACACCCTCGAGGCCCACGAGCGCCCGATCGCCGACGAGGTCCTGCGGGGCGGCATCCCGGCCGTCCGCCAGGCCGTCGAGAAGCAGAACGCCCAGGCCCGGGCCGAGGGCCGGCCCGAGGTCGACGCCGCCCAGCTCGAGTCGCTGGCCGAGCGGCTCCTCCCCCGCCTGCGCGCCGCCGAGTGGCGCGACCGGGCCGACGCCGCCCTGGCCGACATCGACGAGCTCGACCTCCGCGACCTCCGCACCGTCGTGGTGGCGGCCGACTCCAACGCCAAGGACGACGAGGCCAAGGCCCTCGCCGCCCAGCTCCGCGAGGGGCTGGAGCGCCGCATCGAGGCCGACCACGCCGCCTGGCTGGCCGAGCTGGGCCAGCTGCTCGACGACGGTCGCGTCGTGCGGGCCCTGCGCGTGAGCTCCCGGCCCCCGAAGGCCGGCGTCCCGCTGCCGCCCGAGCTGGCCACCCGGCTGGCCGAGAGCGCCACCGGCTCGCTCACCGCCGACACCTTCGCCGACCGCTGGGAGACGGTGCTCGACGCGCTGTCGCTCTCGCCCGTCCACGCCCGCGTGGCCCCCGAGTCGATCCCGGCCGAGCCCTCCGACGAGCTCAAGGCCACCGTCGCCGGCTTCGGCGAGCGGGTCCCGCTGGTGGCCCAGGCCTTCGGCGTCGAGCCCACCGCGGCGCCCCGTCGCCCCCGCCGGGGCGGCCCGCCGCGCGGCAAGGGCGGCCCGGGTGGCGGTCAGGGCGGTGGCGGGGGCCGAGCCCCGCAGGCCAAGAAGCCCGTCCCCCCTCCCCCGCCGGCCGAGACCGTGCCCTCCGAGGCCGTCGCCGCCGCCACCGAGGAGCCGGCCCAGTCGGCGCCCGCCGGTGACCGTGACGTCGCCGCCGAGGCCACCGCCGACACGGCCACCGAGACCGCCCCGCCCGAGGTCACCGCCACCGACGAGGTGGTCCCGGCCCAGGTCCCGGCCGACGACGCGGTGAAGGCCCCGGCCACCGACGCCACCGAGCCCCCGGTCGCCACCGACGACGCCCCCGCTGCTGAGGCCGCGCCCGCCGAGGACGCCGCGGCCGCCGAGGCCACGCCGGAGCCCGCCGCCGAGGACACCCCCGCGGCCGAGGCTGCGCCCGAGCCCGAGGCGGCTCCCACCGAGGAGACGGCGCCGGCTGCCGAGGCCGATGCCGGGGACACGACGGGGACGGAGGCCGTCGAGGTCGACCCGGCCCCGGTGGCCGACGAGGCGCCCGCCGCCGCCGAGGTGCCGGTCGAGGCCGACGCCGGCGACGTGACCGGGACGGAGGCCGTCGAGGTCGCCCCGTCGGAGGATCCCGACGACGCCGCCGGCGCCGACGAGGTCTGACCCGCAACTCGCGGCCAATTGACCGGTCGGTCTAGTGTCCGGCCCATGGTCGAGTACGAGCTGGATGGCCACGTCGCCGTCATCACCATCAAGCGCCCCGAAGCCCGCAACGCGGTGAACACCGCCGTCGCCCAGGGCATCGAGGCGGCCATCGACAGGCTGGAGGAGGATCCCGAGGCCTGGGTCGGGATCATCACCGGCGGCCAGACCGACAAGGGCTGGATCTTCTGCGCCGGTGCGGACCTCAAGCAGATGGCCACCGACCCCGGTGGCATGTCGACCCAGAAGGGCGGCTTCGCCGGCTTCGTCCAGCGGGAGCGCACCAAGCCGGTGATCGCCGCGGTCGACGGCCCGGCCCTGGCCGGCGGGACCGAGATCGTCCTGGCCGCCGACATGGTCGTGGCCTCCGAGACCGCCGTGTTCGGCATCCCCGAGGTCAAGCGCAACCTGGTCGCCGCGGCCGGTGGCCTGTTCCGCCTGCCCCGCAAGATCCCCCGCAACATCGCCATGGAGCTGGCCCTCACCGGCCGCCTCGACTTCCCGGCCGAGCAGGCTCACCACTTCGGCCTGGTCAACCACCTGGCCGAGGAGGGCCAGGCCCTGGAGCGGGCCAAGGAGCTGGCCGCCCAGATCTGTCAGGCCGCCCCGCTGGCGGTCGCCGAGAGCCGCAAGATCGTCATCGAGGCCACCGACCAGCCCGACGAGGTCGGCTGGAAGATGTCGGGCGAGGGCATCGTCAAGATGTTCGGCACCGAGGACTTCACCGAGGGCCTGACCGCCTTCGCCGAGAAGCGCGACCCGGTCTGGAAGGGCCGCTAGGCCTCAGGCGATCGTCGGGATGATGTCGTGCTCG
>JBQGCF010000376.1:0-7520 GCA_052038315.1 Iamia sp. | reverse complement strand
GGCGTCGCCGGCGGGGCGGCCGGGGGCGGACCGGCCGGCACCGACGACGTGGTCGAATCGGACGGCCCCGGCGGATCGGCCTGCTCGACCTCGACGGCACCGGCGTCGCACGCCGCGCCCTGCGGCCGGGTGACGCCGCGCTGGTCGGTGGTGCTGGCGCAGAGGTCGGCCGGCACGTGGTCGACCACCGGGCTGGTGAGGGCCGGCACGGCGTAGCCGACGCTCGGCTCGACGGACGGGAGCCCGGGATCGGCGACCAGGTCGCCGGGGCCGGCGAAGCCGCAGGAGTCGTCGACGGCGACGTTGGCCCCCTCCGAGACGACCTGCCCCTCGCCCGCGCAGGCCGACCCGCCGCCGGCCGTCAGCACGGTCCCGACCACCTCGACGACGGCGTTGGTGGCGGCCCGCAGCGCGCTCGACGTGGCATCGCCGTCGACGGCGACCAGGGTGCTCAGGCTCACCTGCACCCGGCTCCGCCCGACCACGAGGGCGGCGGCCGGGCTCTGACCGGGCTCCGGCTCGGCGACGATCGTGCTGTCGCTGATCGTGGAGGCGCGGAACGTGTGGACGCCCTGGCCCCCGCCGCGGATCGCCGACCGCTCGACGGTGAGCCCGGACGAGACGTCGATCCCCATGTCGCCGGCGGTGACCGACGAGTCGCGGACGACGAGGGTGCCGCCCTCGTCGAAGCCGAGGATGCCGAGGCGGCCGCCGCTCAACGAGGACCGATCGACGAGGACGTCGCCGTGCGACCACAGCGCATCGCTGTCGTCCGTCTGGCCCTCCAGCACCGAGCCGGCCAGCACCGAGCCGGGTCCGGCCTCGACCGCGATGCCACCCGGGGCCCGAGCGACGACGGTCGAGGACTCCAGCCGGAGGGCGGCGCCGACCCGCAGCACGTAGGAGACGGTGGGGTTGCCGGCCCGGCCGACGAGCCGGGCGTCGACGACGGTCAGCGGGCTGTTGCTGCCGAGGGCCGACTCGCCGCCGTCGCAGGTGGTGGTGACCTGGTGGCCGGCCCCGTCGAACACCAGGGCGGGCGCCGTCGACCGGAACACGAGCTCGCAGCCCAGCTCGACGTCGGACCCCAGCACGATCTGGGTGACGGCCGGGTCCTCCCAGGCCGCCTCCAGCTCGGCGGCGGTCGTGACCGTCACCGGGGCGGCGGCGACCGGCCGTGGTCCGGCGAGGGCGGCCGCCACCACCATCGCCGCGCTGATCCAGATCGTGCTCCGCCGTCCCACCGGTGTCCCCCTTCAGACCTCCCAGGTGGGACGGGACCGTAGCAAGGTGGCCAGGTCGCCCTGGCTCTTGGTCCGGGCGGCGTCGATCTGGCGGTCGGTCTCGTCCGCGTAGTCGGGCGCCTCGACGGCCCGGAACACCCCGATCGGCGTGGGCTCGTGGGGCCCGGTGGCCAGCCGGCTCAGCATGAAGGCCAGACCCGGGTCCTGACGGGCCTCGTCGTGGACCAGCAGGGCGTCCTCGCCCACGTCGGCCACCTCGACGATGCGGGCCCCCGCCTGGCCGTCGAGGACGACGCCCCGCTCGTGGTCGGCCCCGAAGCGGACGGGCTCGCCGTGGCGCAGCGGGATCAGCATCGACTCCCGGTTGGCCCGGCCGGTGATGGCGCTGAAGGCCCCGTCGTTGAAGACGTTGCAGTTCTGGTACACCTCGACCAGCGCCGCCCCCTTGTGGTCGTGGGCCCGGCGGATCGTCTCCATCATGTGGGCCCGGTCCATGTCGTGGGTCCGGGCCACGAACGTCGCCTCCGCCCCGAGGGCCAGGCTGACCGGGTTGAACGGCTGGTCGAGGCTGCCGAACGGGGTGGACTTGGTGACCTTCCCCCGCTCGCTGGTGGGCGAGTACTGGCCCTTGGTCAGCCCGTAGATCTGGTTGTTGAACAGCAGGATCGTGATGTTGACGTTGCGCCGCAGGGCGTGGATGAGGTGGTTGCCACCGATCGACAGGGCGTCGCCGTCCCCGGTGACCACCCACACGTCGAGGTCGGGCCGGGCCATGGCCAGCCCGGTGGCGAAGGCCGGGGCCCGGCCGTGGATCGTGTGCATCCCGTAGGTGTCCATGTAGTACGGGAAGCGGGCCGCACAGCCGATGCCGGACAGGAAGACGGTGTCCTCCCGCTTGACGCCCAGCGTGGGCATCAGCATCTGGACGGCCTTGAGGATCGAGTAGTCGCCACAACCCGGGCACCAGCGCGGCTCCTGGTCGCTCGACCAGTCCTTGGGCGTGGTGGTGGGGGCGTCGACCGGCGTGTCGATGGTGGTCACTGACCCAGCTCCTTGGCGATCGCGGCCTCGATCTCGGCGGCGGTGAACGGGACGCCCTTGACCTTGGTGACGCTGCGGGCGTCGACCAGGTACTCGGCCCGGACCAGCCGGCTCAGCTGGCCCAGGTTCATCTCCGGCACGAGGACGTGGCGGTGGCGGGCCAGCAGCGGCCCGAGGTCCGGTGGGAACGGGTTGAGGTGGGTGATGTGGGCGTGGGCCACCTTCATCCCCCGGGCCCGGGCCCGGTTGACGCCACCGTCGATGGCGCCCCAGGTCGATCCCCAGCCGAGCACGAGGAGGTCGGCGTCGGCGACGTCGCCGGTGACCGGCGGGGGCGGGATGTCGGCGGCGATGCCGGCCACCCGGGCGGCCCGCAGCTCGACCATGTGCTCGTGGTTGGCCGGCTCGTAGCTGATGTTGCCCGAGCCGTCCTCCTTCTCCAGCCCGCCGATGCGGTGCTCCAGCCCCGGGGTGCCCGGGACCGCCCACGGCCGGGCGAGGGTGTCGGGGTCGCGCTGGTAGGGCCAGAACAGGGCCTCGCCCTCGGGGCCGACGTGGTTGGCCTCGGTGGCGTAGGCGACCGAGATGTCGGGCAGGTCCTCGACCTCGGGCAGCAGCCAGGGCTCCGAGCCGTTGGCCAGGTAGCCGTCGGACAGGAGGATCACCGGCGTGCGGTACTTGAGGGCGATCCGGGCCGCCTCGATGGCCACCTCGAAGCAGTGCGAAGGGCTCTTGGCCGCCACCACCGGCACCGGCGACTCGCCGTGGCGCCCGTACATGGCCTGCATCAGGTCCGAGGCCTCGGTCTTGGTGGGCAGGCCGGTCGAGGGGCCGCCGCGCTGGATGTCGATCACCAGCAGCGGCAGCTCGAGGCTGATGGCCAGGCCGAGGGCCTCGGACTTGAGGGCCAGCCCGGGGCCGCTGGTGGTGGTGACGCCGAGGTGGCCGCCGAAGGCGGCGCCGATGGCCGAGCTGATCCCGGCGATCTCGTCCTCGGCCTGCAGCGTGCGGATGCCGAACTCCTTGTGCCGGCTCAGCTCGTGGAGGATGTCGGAGGCCGGCGTGATCGGGTAGCTGCCGAGGAAGATCGGGAGCCCGCTCAGCTGGCTGGCCGCGATCAGCCCCCAGGCCAGGGCCGAGTTGCCGGTGATGTTGGTGTACGTCCCGGCGCGGAGGGCGGCCGGCTTCACCCGGTACGGGTGGTCGAACAGCTCGGCCGTCTCGCCGAAGGCGTGGCCGGCGCGCAGGGCGGCCAGGTTGGCGTCCCGCACGCTCTCCTTGGAGGCGAACTTGGTGCCGACCCACTCGATGGTCGGCTCGAGCGGCCGGGTGTACATCCACGACAGGAGCCCGAGGGCGAAGAAGTTCTTCGACCGCTCGGCGTCCCGGGGCTTCACGCCGAGGGGCTGGACCGCGTCCTTGGTCAGGCTCGTCATCGGCACCTGGTAGACGGTGTAGCCGTCGAGGCTGCCGTCGCCGAGGGGGTCGGCCCGGTAGCCGGCCTTGGTCAGGTTGCGCTCGTCGAAGGCGTCGGTGTTGACGATCAGGGTGCCGCCGGGCTCGAGCCGGGTCAGCTCCTTGCGCAGGGCCGCCGGGTTCATCACCACCAGCACGTCGGGGCTGTCGCCCGGCGTGGTGATCTCGTGGTCGGAGATCTGGACCTGGAAGGCGCTGACGCCGGCGAGGGTGCCGGCCGGGGCCCGGATCTCGGCCGGGAAGTCGGGCAGCGTGGCCAGGTCGTTGCCGAACACGGCGCTGGCGTCGGTGAACCGGTCGCCGGTGAGCTGCATCCCGTCGCCCGAGTCGCCGGCGACCCGGATGATCACCCGGTCCAGCTCGACGGGCTCGGCGTTGGGCCCGGGTTCCGGCTCGGTCTCGGTGGCGGTCACGTTGTGCCCCCTGTGGCGTCGACGATGACTGCTCGGCCACCGTATCGCCGCAGGTGGTGCGGTGCGACGGATGTCACGTGAACGCGATCACGCGGACACGTTCGACCCCGTTCTGATCAGTGAGCGTTGCGCCCACGCAACGCTGGCTGATCAGAACGGTGGGGGCCTACCGTGCGGGATGCCGCTCTTCTCGGTCGGGTCGCCCATCGGTCGGGTCACGCAGAAGGTCGCCGGTATCGCCGCATTCGCCGTGGTCTTACCCACGTTCTCCCGACCCGTCGACAAGGTCCTGCACCGCCTGACCAAGGGCAAGGTCCTGCTGTCCCGGGGCCTCCTGCCGAGCCTGGTCCTGACCACGACCGGGCGGAAGACCGGCCAGCCCCGGCCGTCGCCGCTGATGTGCGTGCCCGAGCCCGAGGGGACCTTCCTCGTCGTCGGGTCCAACTTCGGCCAGGAGAGCCACCCGGCGTGGACCGGCAACCTGCTGGCCGAGCCCCGGGCGTCGGTCTCCTACGACGGGAGGGACGTCGCCGTCACCGCCGAGCTGCTCGATGGCGCCGAGCGGGAGGCGGCCTGGGCCCGGGCCCTGGAGGTCTGGCCCACCTTCACCGCCTACCAGTCCCGGGTCGACCGCCAGCTGAGGGTGTTCCGCCTCCACCCGGGTTGACCACCGGCATACCGAGTATGCATACTGCGTAGGTGCCAGGGGGTCGGGGGTGAGCGTCCGCTTCGGCCTCCTCGCGCTGCTGGAGCAGGGGCCGAGCCACGGCTACCAGCTGAAGGCCGACTTCGAGGCCCGCACCGGCGGGGTGTGGACCGTCAACGTCGGGCAGGTGTACACGACCCTCGACCGGCTCCAGGGCGAGGGCCTGGTCGCCCCGGCCGAGGACGACGGGGACGGCGAGCGCCGGCCCTGGCAGATCACCCCCGCCGGCAAGGAGGCCGTCGACGCCTGGTTCGACCAGGTCTCGGTCGCCGCCGCCCCGCCCCGCGACGAGCTGCTCGTCAAGGTGCTGCTCGCCCTGTCCCGCTCGCCCGGCGCCGCCCTGGCCGTCATCGACGTCCAGCGCGCCGCCCTCTACGCCCTCCTCCGCGACCAGCGGCGGGCCGGCCCGGGTGGGGAGGACCCGGCCGTCACCCTGATGGCCGAAGCCGTGGCCGCCCGTCACGAGGCCGACCTGCGCTGGCTCGACCGCTGCGAGGAGATGGCCCGATCGCTCATGACCACCCCACGGGAGGGGACGCCCCAGTGAACACGTCGATCCACATGACCCGCGACGCGGCCCTCGTGCTGGAGGGGGTGACCCGCCGGTTCGAGGACGGACCGGACACGGTCACCGCCCTCGACGAGGTCAGCCTGGCCGTCGAGGCGGGGACCACCTGCGCCCTCACCGGGCCCAGCGGCTCCGGCAAGTCGACCCTGCTCCACCTGGCCGCGGCCATGATCCACCCCACCGGCGGGGCGATCCGGGTCGGCGGGCGCGACATCACCGGCCTGGGCGCGGCCGGGGCCGCCGCCCTCCGCCGGGAGCAGGTCGGGATCGTGTTCCAGCGCTACAACCTGGTCCCGTCGCTCACCGCCCTGGAGAACGTGACCCTGCCGCTGGAGTACGCCGGCCGGTCGGTGCGGGAGGCCCGGGAGATCGGGTCCGAGGCCCTGGAGAAGGTCGGCGTGCCCCTCCCCCACGACCGCTTCCCCGACGACCTGTCGGGCGGCCAGCAGCAGCGGGTCGCCATCGCCCGGGCCCTGGCCGTGCCCCGCGCCCTGGTCCTGGCCGACGAGCCGACCGGTGCCCTCGACCAGGCCACCGGCGACCAGGTGATGCGGCTCCTGGTGGAGGTGGCCGCCGGCGGCGCCGCCGTCGTGGTCGTCACCCACGATCCCCGGGTGGCGTCGTTCTGCGACCGGGTCGTCGGCCTGCGCGACGGCCGCATCGTCAGCGACACCGCCGCCCCGGGCGCGGTCACGCCCCCGCTCGCCGCCGGCGTGGCCCCGTGAGGCGCAGCCTGGGTCGCTGGCGGGTCGCGGCCCGGCTGGCCCGGCGGGAGGTCCGCCGCCACTGGGTCCGCTCCGGGCTGGTGGTCCTGATCGTCGCCCTGCCGGTCCTGGCCGCCCAGGGCGCCGCCATCGCCGTCCGGTCCACCCGCCTGCACGTCGACTCGCCGCCGGCGACGATGACCACCGCGTCGCAGCGCATCGAGCCGGAGACCGCCGGGGCCGACGAGCGGCTCGGCTTCGACCCCCGGCTCGGCCGGCCGACGACCCCGTCCGGGCTGGAGCGGGTCGAGACCGGCTTCCTCGTGCGGGACTGGACCCCGGCGGCGCCCGGCCGCGGCGTCGGGCCCGACGGGCTGTACGAGGTCGACATCGTCGGCTTCGTCCCCGACGCCTCGCACGTCCCCCTCGTCGAGGGCGCCCTGCCCGCCGACCGGCACGAGGTCGTCCTGTCCGGCGAGCTGGCGGCGGGGACCGGGCTCGGCGTCGGCGACCGGCTCGAGGCCATCGCCAGCCGGGTCGAGCTGGAGGTCGTCGGCATCGCCCGGCGCGGCCTGACCGAACCCCTGACCGCCTGGGCCGGCCCGGCCGCCGGCGACGAGGACGACTGGGTGCCCGAGGTGCTCGTCGACCTGCGGCCGACCGGCTCGCCGCTGGTGACCGCCGAGATCTTCGAGCTCTACTGGTACGCCGCCGGACCGGCACCGGCCCCGATCCTGCCCGGCGGCGAGGAGACCTTCGGGCCGTACCTGTCCAGGGACGGTGTCGGCCGGGTGGAGGCCACGACCGTCGTGATCGGGTCGGCCGGGGCCACCATCGCCGTCGGCTTCGTCGCCACCGTGTGCTCGGCCGCCTTCGCCATCGGGGCCCGGCGCCAGCTGCGCGGCCTGGGCACCCTCGCCGCCACCGGGGCGGCTCCGGCCGACCTGGTCCGGGCCGTGCTGCTCCAGGGCACCGTCCTCGGCCTGGTCGGCGCGGCCGGGGCGACGGTCCTGACGGTGGCCGGTCGGGCCTTCCTCCTCCCCCGGCTCCTCGACGGGCGCTGGTACGTGCCCTGGTGCCTCGACGCGGTCGTGGGCATCGCCGTGCTCGGCGTGGTCGCCGGCACCCTGGCCGCCCTGGTCCCGGCGGTGACGGCCAGCCGCATCCCCACCCTCAGCGCCCTGGCCGGACGCCGGCCCGAGCGCCTCCGGCGCCTCCGGTCGCCGTTCCTGGGCGCCGGCATGGTCGACGAGGGGCAGGGCCGGCTCAGCGGGGCCAGCGGCACCAGCGACCACTCCGACTCCCGCGCCGTGGCCGCCGCCGCCGTCGGCGTGCTGCTGGTGATGGCCGGCAGCGTCGCCCTCAGCC
>JBQGCF010000375.1:0-22080 GCA_052038315.1 Iamia sp. | reverse complement strand
CTCCACCCAGGAGCGGGCGGCCCCGGCGGCGGCGCCGCGCCCGGCGGCGCGCAGGGCCTGGGCGGCCAGGCCCGTGCTGTTGGTGTTGGCCGGGGCCCGGTCGCCGTCGTCGAAGCCGCCGTCGCCGTGCTGGACGCCCTCCAGCCAGGTCGCGGCCCGCCCGATGGCGGCGTCGACCACCGCCGACCGGCCGGGGACGGCGAGGAGGGCCTGGATCGAGATGGCGGTGGCGTCGACGTGGCCGCCGCCGGGGCAGGGGTCGGTGGGGCGGGTCGGGTAGGCGGCCCGGAAGGCGCCGGTCGGGCACTGCATCCGCAGCAGCCAGTCGACCGTCGCCGGGGGTACGCCGGCGCCGGTCCGGGCCAGGCCCAGGATCGCCCACGACTGGGTGAACCCCTGGCCCGAGGGGGCGCCGCGGTAGGTGGGCACCTCGCCGGCCCGGGGGCCCTCGGTGACGATGGTGGCCCGCAGCTCGGCCTCGAGGTCGATGCCGCCGTAGCGGCCGCCCCGCCCGGTCGCCAGGGCGACCACGAGCGTCTTGCCCAGGGCCCCGGCGGTGGCCACGCCGCCCGGCACGGCGTAGGCGCCGAGGCGGGGCTCGATCGCCGTCAGCACCCGGTCGACGGTGTCGCGCTCGTAGCCCAGGGCGAGCAGGGCGAGGACGTCGTCGAGCACCAGGCCGACGTCGACCGGCTTCCCGGCGGCGACCCGGTCCAGCTCGCTCGTCAGCCACCACGCCGCCGCCTCGACCCGGTCGTCGGTCGTGCCGTACGGCGCCTCCGCCCCGGCCCGCGCCGGTGCGGCCAGCGTCGCCAGCACGGCCACGAGCAGCACCAGCACGGCACGAGCGGTGCGACGGGCTGCGGCGGTCATGGGGTGGGGGCCTCCGCGCGGTCGACCCGAGATCCGCCCGGCCGCGGCCGCGCACCCTTCGGGCCCGGATCCGCACTCCTCGGTGGATGGTCGAGCCTGCACCTCCGAGCGGGCATCCCGGCTCGCCGCCCCGGGGAGCGGCCCACGGTTGCGGGTCAGCGCCGGACTTCGACCGGCTTCCCCCGCACGGAGGCGTGTCCCGGCGACCGTACCGACGGGCCCGGTCCCGGCCAAGCCCCGTGGCCCTCCGTCGCCCGCGGACTTTTAGCGCTGAAAGCCCACCCCGCGGCGTGGCGCCCGGGTCACCGGATCGGCGCCGACCACAACCGGTTGGGCCCGGAGGCGCAGGTCGGACCCCACATCTGGGGGTTCGAATCGTTTAGCACTGAAACCTCGCCCTTGCACCGACGTAATTACACCGGTGTAGTTGCATCCCCATGACGCTCATCGACGAGACCCCCGCAGTCGCTGCCGACGCCCCGCCCCGGTCGACGATGCGGGTGCTGACCCGGGGCGGGAGCCTGGAGCCGGTCGACGTCAACGCCATCGTCGCCGCCGTCGAGAGCTGCGCCGACGGGCTGCCGCTGGTCGATCCGCTGAGGGTGGCGACCAAGACGATCAGCGGGCTGCGCGACGGGGCGACGACGCTCGAGCTCGACGAGCTGTCGATCCGCATCGCCGCCTCGCTGATCACCGAGGAGCCCAGCTACTCGCGCCTCGCCGCCCGCCTCCTCGCCCGGGTGATCACCAAGGAGGTGCGGGACCAGGGGATCGGCAGCTTCACCGCCTCGATCGCCGTCGGCCGCCAGCTCGGGCTGGTCAACGAGGCGACCGCCGATCTGGTCGCCGGCGGGGCCGACGTGCTCGACGCCGCCGTCGACGCCGAGGGCGATCGGCGCTTCGAGTTCTTCGGCCTCCGCACCGTCTACGACCGCTACCTGCTCCGCCACCCCGAGACCCGCAAGGTGATCGAGACGCCGCAGCACTTCTTCCTCCGGGTGGCGTGCGGCCTGGCGACGTCGCCGACCGAGGCGTTGGACCTCTACCGCCTCATGGCCCGGCTGGAGTACCTCCCGTCCAGCCCGACGCTGTTCAACTCGGGCACGAGCCACCCGCAGATGTCGTCCTGCTACCTGCTCGACTCGCCGCAGGACACCCTGGACGCCATCTACGGCCGCTACCACGACGTGGCCCGGCTCTCGAAGCACGCCGGCGGCATCGGCCTGTCGTTCAGCCGGATCCGGGCCCGGGGCTCGCTGATCCGGGGGACCAACGGGCTGTCGAACGGCATCGTCCCGTTCCTCAAGACGCTCGACGCGTCGGTGGCGGCGGTCAACCAGGGCGGTCGGCGCAAGGGGGCGGCGTGCGTCTACCTCGAGACGTGGCACGCGGACGTCGAGGAGTTCCTGGAGCTGCGGGACAACACCGGCGACGAGTCCCGCCGGACCCACAACCTCAACATCGCCCACTGGGTGCCGGACCTGTTCATGGAGCGGGTCGAGCGGGACTGGATGTGGTCGCTGTTCGACCCGAAGGAGACGCCGGAGCTGGTCGACCTCCACGGCGATGCCTTCGCCGCCGCCTACCAGCAGGCCGAGGCCACCGGGAAGGCGGTCAAGCAGGTCCGGGCCCGCGAGCTCTACGGCCGGATGATGCGGACCCTGGCCGAGACCGGCAACGGCTGGATGTGCTTCAAGGACGCCAGCAACCGCACGGCCAACCAGGTCGGCCAGCCAGGCAACGTCGTCCACCTGTCGAACCTGTGCACCGAGATCATCGAGGTCACCGATGACGACCACACGGCCGTCTGCAACCTCGGCTCGATCAACCTGGCCCGCTTCGTCGACGCGGAGACGGGCATCGACCACGAGCGGCTGCGCTCGACGGTCCGCACCGCGGTGCGGTTCCTCGACCGGTTGATCGACATCAACTTCTACCCGACCGACGCAGCGGGCCGGTCGAACGACGGCTGGCGCCCGATCGGCCTCGGCGTGATGGGGCTGCAGGACGTGCTGTTCACGCTGCGGCTGCCGTTCGACTCGCCGGAGGCGGCCGAGGTCAGCCGGTCGATCCAGGAGGAGGTCTACCTGTCGGCCCTGGAGGCGTCGGTCGAGCTGGCCCGCGAGGCCGGCCCCCACCCGCGCTGGTCCGAGACCCGGGCCGCCGGCGGTGCCCTCCAGCCCGACCTGTGGGGCGTCTCGGTGTCGGGCGAGCGCTGGGAGGCGATCCGGGCGGCGGTGGCCGAGCACGGACTGCGCAACTCGCTGCTCGTCGCCATCGCCCCGACGGCCACCATCGCCTCGATCGCCGGCTGCTACGAGTGCATCGAGCCCGCCGTCTCCAACCTCTTCAAGCGGGAGACCCTGTCGGGCGAGTTCCTCCAGGTGAACGGCTACCTCGTCCGTGACCTGCAGGCCCTCGGCCTCTGGGACACCGAGACCGCCGACCGGCTGCGGGCCGCCCAGGGCTCGGTCCAGGACCTGCCCGGCGCCACCGACGAGATGAAGGCGCTCTACCGCACGGCCTGGGAGCTGCCCATGCGGGCGGTGATCGACATGGCCGCCGCCCGGGGCCCGTTCATCGACCAGAGCCAGTCGCTCAACCTGTTCCAGGAGAGCCCGACGATCGGCCGGCTCAGCTCGATGTACCTCCACGCCTGGAAGTCCGGGCTCAAGACCACCTACTACCTGCGCTCCCGCCCGGCGACCCGCATCGCGTCGTCGAGCGGGCCGGCGCCCGCCCCCGTGAAGGACGAGGCCGCTGTGGCCTGCTCCCTCGAGAACCCCGAGACCTGCGAGGCCTGCGACTGATGGCTGCCCCCCTGACCGATGCCCTCGTCCTCCCCAGCGAGGAGCTCGTCCTCCCGGCGAGCGCCACGAGGGCCAAGAACATCCTCGACCCGGGGCTCGACCTCACCCTCCGGCCGATGCGGTACCCGGCCTTCTACGACATGTACCGGGACGCCATCCGGAACACCTGGACCGTCGAGGAGGTCGACCTCTCCGACGACCTGCGCGACCTCCGCCAGCGGCTCGACCCGGCCGAGCGCCACCTGATCAACCGGCTCGTCGCCTTCTTCGCCACCGGCGACTCGATCGTGGCCAACAACCTGGTGCTCAACCTGTACCAGCACATCAACGCCCCCGAGGCCCGCCTCTACCTCAGCCGCCAGCTGTACGAGGAGGCCCTCCACGTCCAGTTCTACCTGACCCTCCTCGACACCTACCTGCCCGACATGGCCGAGCGGGAGCAGGCCTTCGCCGCCATCGAGACGATCCCGTCGATCCGGGCCAAGGGCGAGTTCTGCATGCGCTGGATGGACTCGATCAGCCAGCTCGACCAGCTGCGGACCCGCGACGAGCGGCGGCAGTTCCTCCTCAACCTGATCTGCTTCGCCACCTGCGTCGAGGGACTGTTCTTCTTCGCCGCCTTCGCCTACGTGTACTTCTTCCGGTCGAAGGGGCTGCTCAACGGGCTGGCCTCGGGCACCAACTGGGTGTTCCGGGACGAGTCGATGCACATGCGCTTCGCCCTCTCGGTGGTCGACACCGTGCGGGAGGAGGAGCCCGACCTGTGGGACGCCGAGCTCGCCGCCCAGGTCACGCAGATGCTGGAGGAGGCGGTCGAGGTCGAGGCCCAGTTCGCCGACGACCTGCTCGCCGGGGGCGTCAGCGGCCTGAGCGTGGCCGACACCCGGCAGTACCTGCGCTCGGTGGCCGACCAGCGGCTGGGGAACCTCGGCCTCCCGCCCCGCTTCGGCGACCGCAACCCGTTCGACTTCATGGCCCTGCAGGACGTGCAGGAGCTCAGCAACTTCTTCGAGCGGCGGGTCAGCGCCTACCAGGTCGGCGTCACCGGCGCCGTCACCTTCGACGACGACTTCTAGGGCCGCGGCGCCCGGGTCGGTCGGTCGGCGAGCAGGCCCTCGACGGCGGCGACGACCGTGTCGCCGTCGTGGGCCCAGGCGTCCACGCCCAGCAGGGCGGCGACCTCGGGGCTGCGCACCGCCTGACCGCCGACGACGACCTTGACGTCGGGGGCGGCGTCCCGGACGGCGGCGACCACGGCCCGGGCCGCCTCGATGTTGTCGACCTGCGTGACGCCCAGGCCGACGACCACCGGGCGCTGGGCCCGCTCGGCGGCGACGGCGAAGGCCTCGGGCGGGACGTCGGGGCCGAGGTCGAGGACGTCGAGGGCCTGGAGCCGGAGGACGTCGGCGATCAGGGCGATCGGCAGGTCGTGGAGCTCGCCCGGCGGGGCGCCGATGACGACCGTGCCCCGGGAGCGGCGGCGGCGGTGGAAGCGGGCGCCGAGGCGGACGGCCACCCGGCGGGCGGTCACCGTGGCGATGCGCAGGTCGGCGGTGGTGGCCTCGCCCGCCCCCACCTGGTCGCCGATGGTGGCCACCGACCCGCCGAGGAGGTCGAGGAAGGCCCGCTCGGGCGTGACCCCCGACGCCAGGGCCAGGTCGACGGCCTCCCAGGCCTCGTCCTCGTGGCCCATGGCCAGCTGGACCCGGACCCGCTCGGCCCAGTCGACCCGTCGTCGGGCGTCGTCGTCGATCGGCTCGGGCCGGGTGTCGCGGTCGAGGATGAAGCGCTCGACGTCGGCCTCGTCGACCGTCCAGACCGAGCCCTCCTGGGTCGCCGGGAGCCGGCCCTGGCGGACGTAGCGGTAGGCGGTCATGTAGTGGACCCCGAGCCGCTGCGCCGCCTGCTTCAGGTTGAGCGCCGCCCCCCGAGCCGTCCCGCTCGTCGCCGCGTCACCCATCGCCCCAACCTAGGCGAGGTGCCCCCGGCCGCAAGATCGACGGAACTGCGACCCTGAGCGGGCTGCGCACCCGCTCAGGGTCGCAGTTTCGGTGTGCGGTGCGGTTCGCCGGCCCGACCTAGGCGGTGCGGCGGGTGGGGGCGGCGAGGCCGATCGTCACCGCCGGCTCCCCGCCGAGCTGCTGGCTGTGGACCCGGGCGACCCGGGCGGCGAGCGCCTTGGCCCGGTCGACGTGGGGGCCGCGCCAGCCGCCGTCGAGGGTCTCGTGGAACAGCTCCAGCCAGCGGACGAAGTGCTCGGCGGTGAACGGCTCCTGGGCGTGGATGCGGCGGTGGGCGGCCAGCGGGTTGCCGGTGTAGCCGTGCTGGCCGAGCAGCATCCGGCACCAGAACGCCGTGATCTTGGGGAGGTGCTCGACCCAGTCGACGCCGGCCACGTCCTCGAAGACCGGCCCGAGCAGCCCGTCCTGGGCGACGTCCTGGTAGAAGCGCCGGACCATCTCGGCGATCTCCTCGGGGCTGTCGAGGTCCCGGGTCGGGTGGGGGTCGGTCGTGGCGCGGCTCACCCCGCCGACGGTACGGACGCCATCGCCCCCCGCCCAGGGCCGAAGGTCCCGAGCCCGACCGGAGCCCCCTCGCGGGTGTGGTAGCCACGGCGCATGGTGGGACCCGAGCACGTGTCCGTGCCCGACGAGGCGACGGAGGGGGCGCCGGACGGGAGCGAGGTGCGGGTGCTGGTGGGGTCCCGGCACGGGGGCCTGGCCCACTTCACGTTCCCGGCCGGGGAGACGTCGCGGGCGGTGCGGCACCGGACGATCGACGAGCTGTGGTTCGTCGTCACCGGCACCGGCCGGATGTGGACGAGCGCCGGGGCCGACGAGGGCTTCGCCGTCGGGCCGGGCACGAGCGTGGCCATCCCGGCCGGGACCGCCTTCCAGGTCCGGGTCGACGCCGGGGACGCCCTGCGGGTCGTCGCTGCGTCGATGCCCCCGTGGCCGGGTCCCGGCGAGGCCGTGGTCGTCGACGGCCCGTGGCCCCCGACCCTCGGCGGCTAGCGGTCGTCGACCGGTCCGAGCACCGGCTCGCCGGTCACACCGGGTCCGACGGGGCGGGACGGGTGAGGACGACCGTGCTGCGAACCGGGACGAAGCCCACGTCGAGGTAGAGGTGGCTCGACGCCGGGTTGCCGGGCTCGAAGCAGATCTTGATCCGCTCGGCCCCGGCCCGGGCGAGCCGGTCGAGGCCTGCGGTCAGGACGTGGCGGGCCAGGCCCCGGCGCTGGTGGGCGTCCTCGGTGCGCATCGGTTCGACGAGCCCGGTGGCGCTCTGCGGATCGAGCCAGAACAGCCCGTAGGCGGCCACCTCGCCGTCGTCGTGGTGGACGACGAGGTCGAGGTCGGGGCGGTACAGCGAGGTCTGGCGCAGCCGTGCCTCGACGTCGGGGTGGTTCCGCCCGGGGTGGATCATGTGGTGCGGGCGGTCCGCCGTCTCGGCCCGGGTGGCCAGCCGGTAGCCGGCGGCGAGGGGGCTGGTGGCCGGGCGGTCGGCGGCCGCCAGCCAGGTCTCCACGACGCCGTCGCCCGCGACCGCGAAGCCGTGGCCGCGCAGCACCTCGAGCAGGACGTCGTCGCCCTCGTCGACCTCCACCGAGAGGGCGGCGTCGCCGAGGCCGGTCGCGGCGAGGTGGGCCAGGCCCCGGTCGACGACGTGGGCGACCCATGCCGGAGGGGCGTCCGGGAGGACGATCGGGACGAGGTCGACGGCGCCGGCGGCAGCCGGTCCGGCGGCGATCAGCGCCGCCACCGGGCGATCGTCGTCGTCGAGCCAGACCAGCTGGGGCAGGTCGTCGGTGGGGCGCGGCAGCCGCCACGACCACTGGACGTCGGCCGCCTCCCAGCAGCCCGCCGTCGGGTGCGATCGCCGGATGCGCTGGAGCAGCGCCGTCGCCGCCGCCACCGCGTCGGGGCCGACCCGCTGCGCCTCTCGCACCGCGCCCATGCCCGGAACCTACGGCGTGGGGGAGGGGTGCGCCGGCCGTGGCGCGGGGCGCCGCAGACTGGCGGGATGACCGAGCGACCCCGCCGCACGCAGGCCGATCGCACGGCGGCGACCAAGGCCGGGCTGGCCGACGCCGCCATCGACGTGCTGGTCGAGCGGGGGTGGGCGGCGCTGACGGCCGCCGAGGTGTGCCAGCGGGCCGGCGTCACCCGGGGTGCCTTCCACCACCACTACGACAGCCTCCCGGCGCTGATGGCCGATGCGCTGCGCCGGCTCTACACGGTGATGGGCCCCGGCGAGCGGCGCCGGCCGGTCACCGATCTCGCCGGCCTGGTCGACGCCAGCTGGGCCTCGATCCGGGACCCGCGCTTCAAGGCGGTCCTGGAGGCGTGGCTGGCCGTGGCCAACGACCGCGACGGTCTGGGCGCCGAGGTCGGTCCCGTCGTGGCCGGGTTCGCCACGCTCGTCAGCCCCGAGCGCATGGCCCCGACCCTCCTCCGCACCGCCGAGCACCGGGCCTTCTACGCCCTGGCCCGCGAGACGATGCTCGGCCTGGCCCTCGGGCGGGCCACCAACGGCGGTGCCGCCCTCGGCCACGAGGCGGTCGTCCTCCGCCGGCTCCGGGCCGAGGCGCGGTCCCTGGACGGCAAGGCCGCCTCCGGGTGAAGATGCGTACACGCATGTATGTAAGTGGTACGGTGCGGCCATGGATGACGTTCTGGTCGAGGCCGAGGAGTTCGACGATCACGGGGGTTGGGTCGTGGACTCCCAGTTCGAGGGGCAGATGGGGTCGCCGTACCTCCTCGCCCACGGGCTGGGCCGGCCGGTCGCCGACGCCACCACCACCGTCGCCGTCGAGCCCGGCCGCTACGACGTGTGGGTGCGGGCCAAGGACTGGGTCCCGTCGCACCACCCCGGGCGCTTCACGCTGACGATCGCCGGCACGACCCTCCCCACCGAGCTGGGGGCGAACGGGCGGGACTGGTCGTGGGAGCGGGCCGGGACGGTCGACCTCGACGGCGGCGACGTCGCCTTCGTCCTCCACGACCTCACCGGCTTCGACGGGCGCTGCGACGCCGTCTTCCTGAGCAGCGAGGGGACGGTTCCGCCGGAGGGCGCCGACGATGCCGCCCGGGCCTGGCGCAAGCGGTTGCGCGGCCTGCCCGACGAGCCGGTCGACGGCGGCGAGTACGACGTCGTGGTCGTCGGCGGTGGGGTGGCCGGTTGCGCCGCTGCGCTGACCGCAGCCCGCAAGGGGTGCCGGGTCGCACTGGTCCAGGACCGTCCGGTCCTCGGCGGCAACGCCAGCAAGGAGATCGGGCTCAGCCCGCGGGGCGAGACCGGGCCGCTCGTGCGGGAGCTGTCCGGCCGCACCGCCGACGGGGACCTCGTCGCCAGGCAGGTCCTGGAGGCCGAGCCGAACGTCTCGATCTTCCTGGAGCGCCGGGTCTTCGACCTCGTCGCCGAGGAGTCGAGGATCGTGTCGATCGACGTGCGCGAGGCCCGCAGCGGCGAGGAGACCCGGTTCCGGGCGCCGGTCTTCGTCGACTGCACCGGCACCGCGATCCTCGGGATCCTCGCCGGGGCCGAGACCCTCTCGGGGCAGGAGGCCCGCTCGGCGTACGACGAGCCGACGGCGCCCGAGGTCGGCGACGACATGCACCACGGCAACACCCTCTTCTTCCGCACCCGCATGGCCGCCGAGCCGGTGCCCTTCCCCGACGTGCCGTGGGCCGAGGCCGTCGCCGGGGACTACGCCAACCTGAGCGGCCAGCTCGACCGGCCCGGCACCGAGAACGGCCTCGGACCCGTCGCCGGCCGCAACCCCGACACCCTCGAGTTCGCCTTCGAGACGGCCTTCGCCGACGTGGCGCCGGGCGAGAACCCGCTGATGCGCTTCCCGGCCACCCACTTCTGGGAGTACGGCCAGTGGCTCGACCTCTACACCGAGGGCGAGCACATCCGCGACCACCTCCTCTGCGCCCTCTACGGCACCTTCGCCAACGTGAAGGAGCTCGACCCGGAGAACTACGCCCGCCTCGAGCTGGAGTGGATCGCCCACGTCGCCGCCCAGGGTGAGTTCAAGCGCTACAAGGGCGACCACGTCCTCACCGAGAACGACATCCGCGACCACACCGACTTCCCCGACGCGGTGGTCCGCAACGACGGGGCCTTCTGCCTCCACTACCCGTTCCCCGAGGGCGAGGCCGCCTACGACTTCCGCCTGCGGGACTGGGCGTGGGACCTGCGCGACGGCCGGCCCTACGCCATCCCGTTCCGCTGCCTCTACTCGGCGAGCATCGACAACCTGATGATGGCGGGCAAGCACATCAGCGTCACCCACGTCGCCGGCACGTCGACCAAGTTCATGGGCAACGGGGGCCAGCACGGCGCCGCCGTCGGGATCGCCGCCCACCTCTGCGTCACCCACGGCACCACGCCCCGCGGCGTGTACGAGCACCACCTCGCCGAGCTCCAGGCCCTCACCGCCGAGGTCACCGGGTGCGACCACGTCGACGACCAGCCCCGCAGCGCCCGGGAGGCGGCCGAGCGCCACGCCCAGGACGTGGTCGAGGGCAACCTCGGCCGCCTGGTCGCCGACTTCTCCGGCACCGTGCTGGCCGAGCTGATGGCGAGCGGAGCCATGCCGCCCAGCCCGACCCAGTCGTGGGCGATCCTCGCCGAGGACGCCGACGACGCCGACGAGGCCGGGGGCGACGTCCGGTTCCGGGTCCGCTACACCGGCTACGGCGACGAGCTCACCCTCGCCACCACCTGGTCGCCCGTCGACGGCGCCTGGAAGATCACCGCCGCCGCGGCCGTCACCTGAGGGCTTGACCTTCGACCCGGCTCGAAGGCCTACGGTTCGGCCATGGGCACGCTGACCATCGGCCAGGTCGCCGAGCGCACGGGCTTCTCGACCTCGGCGCTCCGCTACTACGAGGGCATCGGCCTGGTCGTCCCGGCGGCCCGCTCGGCCGCCGGCTACCGGTTGTACGACGAGGCCGCCGTGGGCCGGCTGGCGTTCATCGCCCGGGCCAAGCAGCTCGGGTGCACGCTGGAGGAGATCACCGACCTGGTGTCGATCTGGGACGGCGACCTGTGCGGCCCGGTGCAGCGCCGGTTCCACGACCTGATCACGGCCAAGGTCGGCGAGACCCAGCAGCGCCTCGACGAGCTGACCCGGTTCGCCGGGCAGCTCCGCTCGGCTGCCGCCCAGCTCCGGTCCGAGCCCGTCGACGGGCCGTGCGACGACCGCTGCGCCTGCCTCGGCGAGCCGGTCGCCGACCCGATCGCCTGCACCCTGACCGCCGGCGAGCAGCGGGGCCGCGTGCAGGAGTGGGACGACGTCCTCACCCACGTGACGGCGCGGACCGCCACCGTCGACGGCGCCCTGCGGCTCGCCCTCGCCCCGTCGGTGCCCCTGGACGAGCTGGGCCGCCTGGTCGCCGCCGAGCAGGCCTGCTGCGCCTTCCTCGGCTTCACCATCACCGTCGACGCCACCGGCACCACGCTCGACGTCCGCGCCCCGACCGCGGCCGAGCCCGTCGTCGCCGCCCTCTTCGGCGCCGCCGCATGACCGCCACGGCCGGCGGACCGCTGGCGGGGCGGCTCGTCGAGGAGACGTTCCCGTACGACGGGGGCCGACCGGTGACGGCGTACGTCCCGCCCGGTCCGCCGGAGGCGGTCGTCTTCGCCGCCGACGGGCAGGCGACGGCCGGGTGGGCGGCGATCCTGGAGGCGGCCGGCGGACCGCCCACCGCGCTCGTCGGCGTCCACGGCGTGGCCGACGAGATGGCCCGGCTCCACGAGTACTCGACCGTCTTCGACGCCGATCGGTTCGCCGCCCACGAGCGCCTCGTCGTCGAGGACGTCCGCCGCTGGTCCGCCGACCACCTCGGCCTGGCCCTGCCGGCGGAGCGGACCGCGGTGTTCGGGGCGTCGGCCGGGGGCGAGCTGGCCCTCGCCCTGGGCCTGCGCCACCCCGAGGTCTACGGCGTGATCCTCGCCGGTTCGCCCGGCGCCGGCTACCGGCCGACCGGTCCGCTGCCGGGCCCGATCCCGCGCACCTACCTGGTCGCCGGCACCGACGAGCCCTTCTTCCTCGAGAACGCCACCCGCTGGGCGACGGCCCTGCGCGGCGCCGGCGCCGACGTCGTCCTCCACGAGCGCCCCGGCGGCCACGGCCCGGCCCTCTGGGACGCCGAGCTGCCGAGGATGGTCGCCTGGGCGTTCGGCTGATCGCCGTCGCGATGAGTCCGACCGGCCGCGCCGGTCAGCACGGGGAACCGGACGAGAGGGATCCCATGGCCGAGATCGATGCACCCCTGGCCCGACGAGCGATCGTCGAGCACACCCGGCGCCTGGCCGCGGCGGCCGGTGCCGCTGGGCCCGACGCCCCCGTGCCGACGACCCCCGGGTGGACCGTCGCCGACCTGGTCGCCCACGTGGGCCAGACCCAGCACTGGGTCGCCGACATCGTCGAGCGGCGGGTCGCCGACCCCACGCAGCTGTCGATGGAGATGGCTCCGGTGCCCGCCGACCCGGGGGAGTGGCCGGCGTGGCTCGACGGATCGGCGCAGCGGGTGGCCGACGCCTGCTCCGACGACGCCCTGGACGCACCGGTGTGGAACGCCGCCGGCGACGGGCGGTCCGGGACGCGGTTCTGGCTGGCCAGCATGGTCAACGAGTCGGTCGTCCACGGCTTCGACGGCGCCGTGGCCGCCGGCCGGCCGGTCGAGGTCGAACCCAGCGTCGCCGCCGCCCTCATCGGCAACCACCTGGCCATGCTCACCTCGCCGACGTGGGCGGCGCAGCGGCCCGAGTCGGCCGGGGCCATCCGGGGGAGCGGCGAGACCCTCCTGTGGCGGGCCACCGACGTGACCGGCGACGAGGGCGCCTGGCTCGTCGAGCGGGGTCCCGACGGGGCGACGTGGCGGCTCGGCGCGGCGCCGGCCGACGTGACCGTCGGCGGACCGGCCGGGGCGCTGCTCCAGGTCCTGACCCGCCGTCTCCCCCTCGACGAGGCGGGCCCGGCCATCGCGGTCGACGGCGACGCCGCCCTCGCCCGGCACTGGCTCGCCAGCACCGCCCACGTGGCCGACTGACGCCGACGCCCGACGGGCTCCCCGATGTCGAGATCCGGGGGGCGGCTCCGTCCCCTGGTCGGACCAGCCGACGGGGCTGGCGACACGAGGAGACCACCATGACCACGACCACCGAGCTCCAGGCGATCGTCCGGTTCCGCTTCCACGACGGCGACGTCGAGGAGTTCAAGCGGCTGTCGGCCGAGTGCATGGCGATCGTCAGGGCCGAGGACCCGGGGACGCTGCAGTACGACACGTTCTTCACCGAGGACGAGACGGAGTGCATCGTCATCGAGCGGTTCCGCGACGCCGACGCCCTGATCCGGCACGGCGAGAACCTGGCCCACCTGATGGAGGCGATCATCGCCACCGGGGAGTGCTCGGGCGAGCTGCTCGGCGACGTGCCGCCGGAGCTGCGGCCCCGGTTCGAGGACGCCGGGCCCGTGCAGCTGCTCGCCCCCTGGCTCCGGATGTAGCGGGGAGGCGAGCGCGCGTATAATGGTTCCCGTTCTCATTATGCGACGGGATCCGAGGTCGAGAGGTGTGCGCGGCGTCGTCGCCCTGCTGGTCGGGGCGACCGCAGTGCTCGCCGGCTGCACGACGCCGGAGACCCTGAGCGCGTCGGACGACCGGATCCAGGTCGTGACGACGACGGGGATCCTGCGGGACCTGGTCGGGAACGTGGGCGGGGACCGGGTCGTCGTGTCCTCGCTGGTCCCGGACGGGGGCGACCCGCACTCCTACGAGCCCTCGCTCCGGGCGGTGCGCAACGTCGTGTACGCCGACGTGGCCTTCAGCAACTACGCCTTCCTGGAGGAGCACTCGATCATCCGGGCCCTCGACGCCAACCTCCCCGAGGGGGTCCCGAACGTCGAGGTGGCCGAGGGGGCGATCAAGTACGCCGCCGAGATCATCCCGCTGGTCGAGGACGTCTCGCTCGACACGGTGTGGCTGGGGATGCGGGTCCGGGGCACCGGCGAGGAGCACGGCGCGGACCGGTCGTCCGAGGTGCGCGTCGCCGCCACCGGGGTCGACGGCCCCGGCGACGTGACGGCGTTCCTCACCGAGTCGTTCGGGAACCCGGAGGTCTACGTCCGCTCGGCCGACGGCTTCGACGCCTCCGACGGCTACGCCGCCGACACCGCGGTCCTCCCGCCCGATGCCCACACCCACATGAGCTGGGTGTTCACCGAGCCCGGGATCTACCGGCTCGACCTCGACGCCCGGCTGGCGGTGGCCCGGGGCGAGCGCCCGGTGCCGATCGCCACCGGGACCGTCACCTTCGCCGTGGGCGTGAACCCCCGGACCGTGCCGGGGATGGACGTCGAGGACGTGCTGGCCGAGGGCCACGCCGACATCGCCGTCGACCTCGACGCCGGCGAGGTGCAGCTCGTCGCCGACGAGCACGGCGGGGGAGAGGCGACCCAGCACGCCCACGACCCGCGGACGACGGTGATCGAGGTGCCGACGAAGGCCCTCGCCGAGGTGCCCGGCGACCCCACCTTCCGCTTCCTCGGCGACGCCGGCGACCCCGTCTACCAGCTGCCGCAGGCGGTCCTGGGCAAGCACGTCCACGGCGAGATCGACCCGCACCTGTGGCAGGACGTGGGCAACGCCATCAGCTACGTCGAGCTGATCCGCGACACCCTCGTCGGCGTCGACCCGGCCGGCGCCCGGGAGTACCACCGCAACGCCGCCGCCTACATCGACGAGCTGGAGGCCCTCGACCGCGAGGTCCGCGCCACCATCGCCGCCATCCCCGAGGCCGACCGTCACCTCGTGACCACCCACGACGCCTTCGCCTACCTCGGCCAGGCCTACGACGTCGCCATCTCCGGCTTCGTGACGCCCAACCCGTCGGCCGAGCCCTCGCTGGCCGATCGGCGCCGCCTCCAGCAGACGATCCGCGACCTCGACGTCCCCGCCGTCTTCCTCGAGCCCAACCTCGCCTCGCGGTCGTCGACCCTGCGCGAGGTGGCCGACGACGAGGGCATCGAGATCTGCCCGATCTACGGCGACACCTTCGACCGCCACGTCACCACCTACGTCGAGATGATGCGGGCCAACGCCCGCTCGCTCCACGACTGCCTCACCCGCTGAGCCCAGGAGCCCCGATGCGCCGCGCCCGCACCCCCGTCCTCGCCGCCCTCCTCGCCCTGGCCCTCGTGGCCCCGGCGGGGGCGCAGGAGGCGACCGAGCCCGACCCCGCCCTCGACCAGACGATCGAGGCGGGCCAGGCGACGGCCGACGGTCCCGCCGACCTCGACCTCGGCCACGTCGACATGGGGCCCCGGTTCGTCGACGGCGAGTGGACCCTGATGGTCCACGACGACGCCGCCGAGCCCTCGGTGTGGCGGTCGACGGACGACGCCGTGCTCCAGGTGCGCGACACCGCCCTGCTGCCCGTCCCCGACGACCCGAACTACGACTTCCTCGGCCTCGACCCGGGCACCGAGGTCCACGTCGTCCCCCAGACCCAGGCCCCCGACGTGGTCTGGCTGGGCTGGAACACCCAGGACCCGGAGGTGCTCGAGCAGGTCGACCGGGGCGTGACGATGAGCCTGCTCGGGGTCGACGGCCCCGGCACCGTCACCATGTACCTGCAGGCCGGCAACCTCGAGCCGCCCGACGTGCTGTGGAGCTCGGAGGCCGACGAGGCCCAGCCGGTGTGGGTCGAGCTCAACACCCACACCCACGCCAGCTGGGTGTTCAGCGAGCCCGGGGTCTACCTGCTCCAGGTCGAGGTGGCGGCCGACCTGATCTCGGGCGAGAGCGTCACCGCCACCCGCACGGTCCGCTTCGCCGTCGGCGACGCCACCGACCCCGACGACGCCCGGGCCGCCACCTTCGCCGGACCGGTGGCCGAGCCCCCCGCCGACCCCGACGCCGGCACGGACGGGGGCGCTGCGGCCCCGGCCACCGGTGCCGCCGAGGGGGACGACGGCCTGCCCCTCGGCCTCGTGGCCCTCGCCGTCGGGGCCGCGGTGGTGCTGGCCGCGGTGGCGGTGACGCTCGGCGTGCGGGGCGCCCGGGCCCAGCGCCGCGCCGCGGCGGAGGGGTCGTGACCACCGTCGCCGTCACCGGGCTGGCCGTGCGCCTCGGGGGCCGGCCCGTCCTCCACGACGTCGACCTCGCCGTGGCGGCCGGCGAGCTGGTCGGCCTGGTGGGACCGAACGGCGCCGGCAAGACGACGCTCCTGCGGGCCCTGCTCGGCCTGGCCCGCCCGAGCGCCGGCACGGTGGCGATCGACCGGGACGCCACCGGCTACGTCCCCCAGCGCCACGAGGTGGCCTGGGACTTCCCGGTCACGGTCGAGCAGATGGTCCTGACCGGCCGCACCGGGCTGCTCGGGCTCGGCCGCCGGCCCGGCGTCGAGGACTGGCGGGCCGTGGCCGCCGCCCTCGAGCGGGTCCACCTGGCCGACCTGCGCCGGCGCCCGGTCGGCGAGCTGTCCGGCGGCCAGCGCCAGCGGGTGCTGGTGGCCCGGGCCCTCGCCGTCCGGCCCGCCGCCCTCCTGCTCGACGAGCCCTACACCGCCCTCGACATGCCGACCCAGGAGCTGCTTGCCGACCTGTTCGGCTCGCTCGCCACCGACGGCACCGCGGTGCTGATGACGACCCACGACCTGCTCGGCGCGCTGGCGACGTGCACCCGGCTCGTGCTGCTCGACCGGACGGTGGTCGCCCAGGGCCCGCCGGACGAGCTGCGCGACCCGGAGCCGTGGATGCGGACCTTCCGCGTCGGCCCGACGAGCCCGCTGCTCAAGATCCTCCAGGTGGCGTAGGTGCCGATCCAGGACTTCCTCACCGACCTGTTCAACCCCGACCTGGCCTTCCTCCCGAAGGCGCTCGCAGTCGCCGTCATGTCCTCGATCGTCTGCGGCGTGATCGGCTGCCACGTCGTGCTGCGGGGCATGGCCTTCATCGGCGACGCGGTGGCCCACGCCGTGTTCCCCGGGCTGGCCATCGCCTTCGTCGTCCAAGGCAGCCTCGTCCTCGGCGGCGCGGTGGCCGGCGTGGCCACGGCCCTCCTCGTCGCCGTCTTCTCGCAGGACCGCCGGATCAAGGAGGACTCCGTCATCGGCGTCTTCTTCGTCGGCTCCTTCGCCCTCGGCATCGTCGTCATCTCGCAGGCGCCGGGCTACTCGGGGTCGCTCCAGCAGTTCCTGTTCGGCTCGATCACCGGGATCCCCGACGAGGACCTCCTCGTCGTCGGGCTCACCGGGCTGGGCATCCTCGCCGTGCTCCTCGGGCTGCAGAAGGAGCTGGTCGCCGTCTCGATCGACCGCGAGATGGCCCGGGCCATGGGACTGCGGGTCTTCGCCCTCGACCTGGTGCTGTACGTCGGGGTCACCCTCGCCGTGGTCATCTCGCTGCAGACGATCGGCAACGTGCTCGTCCTGGCCCTCCTCGTCACCCCGGCCGCCACCGCCCGCCTCCTGACCGATCGGCTGGGCTGGATGATGGTGATCTCCCCGACGATCGGCGCCGTCGGTGCGACCGTCGGGCTGTACCTGTCGTGGAGCCACGACCTGCCGGTCGGGGGGACGATCGTCCTCGTCCTCACCGGCGTCTTCCTCCTCGCCTGGCTGCTCGCGCCCCGGCACGGGAGGGTCGCCCGAGTGGTGCGTCGATCCGTCCGCCGGTCCGTCCGCTTAGACGAGTTTGAGAATCATTCCTAAAAGCGCGATGCTCGGCGGGTGCCGCTCCGCCGTCCCTCCCGCGCCCTGCTCGGCGTCGTCCTCGTCCTCGCCGTGGCCCTCGGCGTCGCCGTCGCCGGATCGGCCGACGACCGCCGGGTGCTGGCCGTCGAGCACAGCGACGTCCTGCACGTCACCTACGCCGACGGCGCCCTCGACGTGGCCGCCCGCATCGGCGGTGCCGGGGCCTACGAGATCGCCGACCCGGCCGACCTCGTCTACCGGGTCGTCGACACCGCCGACACCCGCCTGACCGTCCCGGCCGATCCCCGCTACGCCTTCCTCGGGGCACCGGGGGCGACGACGTGGGTGGCACCGCAGGTGCAGAACCCCCGCGTCGTCTGGCCGGGCTGGGACACCGAGGAGATCCCGGCCGGCGTGCTCGACGGCGACGAGGTCGCCATCGCCCTCACCGCCGTCACCGGCCCGGGCCCGGTCGAGGTCTTCCAGTCCGCCACCGCCGGGCCCCGCCGGATCTTCAGCTCGGCCGATCCCACCATGGTCCTGGACCAGGCGGTCGGCGCCCACGTCCACGCCAGCTGGGCCTTCGGTGCCCTCGGCTCGTACTCGCTCACCTTCGAGGTCACCGCCGCCGTCGACGGCACGCCGATCACCTCCGGGCCGGTGACCTACGCCTTCGTCGTGGGCGACGTGCCCCACGAGCCCACGACGGCGACCACCAGCCCGACCTCGTCGAGCACCACCACGACCACGTCGCCGACGACCACCCCGTCGACGACCTCGACCTCGACGACCGTCCCCCCGTCGACCACGCCGGCCCGCGCGTGCACCGGGCTCGACGCCGTGCTCGCCGACGGCCACATCGACATCGCCGCCCGGCTGGTCGACGGCAGCCTGCGGACGCAGGTCAAGGACACGACGCAGGGACCGTCGGCGCTGGTGTGGCGGGACCTGGGGAGCGTGGGCCTGCACGTCACCGACGAGGCCCGCACCGAGGTCCCCGACGACGGCGCCTACGGCTTCCTCGGCTCGCCGGGCGACGAGATCTGGCTCCTGCCCCAGACCCAGCAGCCCGGGATCCTGTGGCCCGGGTGGAACACCGAGGCCGTCGACTACGGGCAGCTGTCCGGTCCGGTGACGTGGTCGCTGGAGGCCGTCGACGGGCCCGGCAGCCTCGCCGTCTACGAGCTCGGCGCCCTCGGTCAGGTCGACGTCGTCTTCGACTCCGACGACGCCCTCCCGCAGGGCCTGGCCATCGCCACCCCGACCCACGCCCACGGCGCCTGGGTGTTCACCGAGCCCGGCATCTACGCCCTGACCTTCTCCCACCGGGCCACCGCCCGGGACGGCCGGGTCCTGACGAGCGAGGGCACCGTGCCGGTGGCGGTCGGGCCGGTCGACCTGGCCGGCCTCTGCCCCGGCGGCGAGGTCCCCCCGCCGGGCGGCGGCGACGGGGGCGAGGTCGACGACACCGGCACCGACGCTCCCGCCCCGACGCCCGCCCCGCGGTCCGCCCCGACGGGCGGAGGCGGCCCCGGGCCGTCCGTCCGCGAGTGCGTTCCGGTGTCCCTTCCGGCCACCACGGCGGCTGCCACCACCGTCGCACCGGAGACGGCCGCGGCGCCGGTCGTGCTCGCCGACGGGCACGTCGACTACGCCGTGCGGCTCGAGGACGGCGTCCTCCGCTCGCGGATCAAGGACGGCACCGTCGCCGGCCGGACCGAGTGGCGCGACCCGGCCGCCACCGTCCTCCACCTGACCGCGGCCGGGGCCACGGTCGTGCCCGACGACGGCTTCGACTTCCTCGGTCCGGCCGGCACGCCCATCTGGCAGATCCCCCAGACCCAGCAGGCCGGGCTGCTGTGGCTGGGCTGGAACACCGAGGAGCTGTCGGCCTCCGAGGTCGAGGGCCCGGTCACCTGGACCCTCGACGCGGTCGACGGGCCCGGCGCCATGGCCGTGTTCGAGTACGACGCCTTCGGCGCACCGCAGGTCCTCCTCGACAGCCACGACGGGGTGGGCGACAGCCACCGGATCGCCCTCGGCACCCACGCCCACGGCAACTGGGCCTTCACCGCCGAGGGCGCCTACCGGGTGACCTTCACCCACACCGCCACCCTGGCGAGCGGGGCGACCGCCAGCGACACCCGGACCGTCCTCATCGCCGTCGGCGACACCGACCCGGCCGCCCTCGCCCCCGCCCGGCCGGTGGCGGCACCCCGGCCGGTGGCGGCCGTCGTCGTGACCGGCGCCGACGGCTGCCCCCGCATCGCCCGGACCGGCACCGACGTCACGACCCCGCTGCGCCTCGCCGCCGTCCTCCTCGTCGCCGGCACCGTCGCCGTGGCCGCCACCCGGCGCCACCGCCGGTCGGCGGCATGAGCCCCGGCCGAACCCTCCGATCCGACAACCCCACCTCCAGGAGATCACCCATGTCCCACCACCGGACCCGGCGCCCCGCCGGGCTGCTCGCCGCCCTCGTCGTGGCCGTCACGGCCACGCTCGCCCTGGCGGCGCCCGGCGTCGCCTCGGCGGCCGAGCGCGTCGTGCTCGACGACGGCCACGTCGACGCGCTGTCCCCCCGTCTCGAGGACTCGTCGCTCGTGCTGGAGGTCAGGGACGACACCGGTGAGGCACCGGTCCGCCGCGACCCGTCCGAGGTGCTGTTCCACGTCGTGCCCGAGGCCGAGGCCGCCGTCCCCGACGATCCCCGCTACACCAGCCTCCTCGGTCCGGCCGGGACGCCGATCTGGCTGATCCCCGAGGTCCAGCAGGCCGGGATCGTCTGGGCGGGCTGGAGCACCGAGGAGCTGCCGGCCGGCGCCCTGACCGGCGACCAGGTGAGCATCGTGCTCCGCGAGGTCGACGGGCCCGGGGACGTCGTCGTCTTCGCCAGCAGCGCCTTCGGCGACCCGCTGGTGCGGTTCAACACGAGGGACGGCCTGCCCGACACCCGGGTCGAGGCGGTCGGCAGCCACGTCCACGCCAACTGGGCCTTCCTCGCCGAGGGCACCTACACCCTCACCTTCGAGGTGACCGGCCAGCTGGCCGGCGGCGGCGCCGTCACCACCGGCCTGGTCGACCACACGTTCCGGGTCGGTGACCCGGTGACCGACCTGTCGATCTCGGGGATGGCGGCGTCCTACGACGCGGGGGACGAGGTGACGTTGACGGCGGTGCAGGACCCCGAGACGGGTCTGGACCACTACCACTGGTTCACGCGCTGTGCGGGGGCGACGGAGTGGTCGATCGTGCCGGGTGTCGGTGGGGGGACGTATGCCTTCACCGCGGCGGAGGACCTGGACGGCTGCGAGTACCAGGTCCGGTTGTACGGCGCCGGCCACGCCGTGGTCGCCGAGTCCGCCCCCGTCACCCTCGCCGTCGCCGCCCCCAGCGAGACCGAGCACCTCGTGCGCGAGCTCTACCGGGTCGTCCTCGACCGGGCGCCGAGCCAGGGCGACCTCGACTACTGGGTCGGTCGCCTCGACGCCGGCGGCGACCCGGCCCACCTCGCCGAGAGCCTGGCCCGCACCCGGGAGGGCTACGCCCAGGTCGTCCGCTGGGCCTACGACACCGCCCTCGACCGGGCCCCCGAGCCCGGCGGCCTCACCTACTGGACCGATCGGCTCCAGGCCTCCCGCCGGCCCGACGTCCTCGTCACCCAGCTGTTCGCCTCCCCCGAGGCGTGGGCCAACGGCGACGGCACCGCCCGGGGCTGGGTCGCCTACACCTACGAGCGGCTCCTCGACCGGGCGCCCGACGGCGGCGGCCACGACTACTGGACGGGCGAGGTCGAGGCCGGTGGCTCCACCGCCGCCACCCGCGGCCGGGTCAGCGGCGTGTTCCTCCGGACGATGGAGGTCTCCCGCACGGCCGTGGCCCTCGCCGCCACCGACTCGTGCGGCGGCCCCGCCCTCCCCACCGCCCAGCGCGACGCCCTCGTCGCCGTCTACCGGGGCAGCGCCCTCAACCCGTCCGTCCTCCGCGCCGCCGTCGTCATCGCCGGCTGCCCGGCATGAGCCGCCCGGGGGGACGCACCCCGTGGCGGCGCCGGACGGCGGTGGCCCGGGCCGGGGTGGCGGCGGCCGCGGTGGCCGTGGCGCTCGGGGGGATCGGCTCCACCGCTCCGGCCTCGGCCGCCGACGGCCCCGTCGCCGTCACCGGCGGGCCGACCGTCCTCTTCGCCGGTCACACCGACGCCGTCTCCGTCCACCTCGTCGACGGCGCCTTCGAGGTCGGGGTCAAGGACGACACGATGGAGCCGACCGTCGAGTACCGGGACCCGGAGGAGGTGCTCCTGCAGGTCCTGCCGTCGGCCGAGCTGGTGGTGCCGGAGGACCTCGACCCGAGCGTCTACGCCGTCACCGGCCCGCCCGGCTCCCGGGTGTGGCTGCTCGACCAGGTCCAGCAGCCGGGGTTGCTGTGGCCGGGGTT
Source organism: Iamia sp. (assembly GCA_052038315.1). Taxonomy (GTDB): domain Bacteria; phylum Actinomycetota; class Acidimicrobiia; order Acidimicrobiales; family Iamiaceae; genus Iamia. The sequence goes on along the minus strand of JBQGCF010000375.1, from coordinate 259 downwards.
CGAGACCGGCGGCGTCCCCGTCGGCTCGGTCGTCGACGACGAGATCCACGTCGACCTGACGGCCGTCGCCGGTCCCGGCGTGGCCCGGCTGTTCGACACCGACCTGTTCGGCTTCCCGGTCCCGGTCTGGGACAGCGGCGACGGGCTGCCCGACACGCTCACGCTGCGGACGTCGACCCACTCGCACCTGGGCTGGGTCTTCACCGAGCCGGGCGCCTACACGCTCACGGTCGAGGTCACCGCCGAGGACGTCGACGGC